>JAZJYU010000104.1:0-730 GCA_040390225.1 Actinomycetota bacterium
CGAACCACTGCGCCAAGCCGACGGTTTTCAGTTCGTCGACCAGGAAAATCAGATATCCGATCATCTCGCCACCTCCGCAGCTACAATCACCATCGCCAGCACCGCAGCCGACCAGACCAGGGCGGACACGGCGAACGATACCACGACCCGGACCCAAGACCGGACGACACGCCGAGGCTTCAGCGTCCATACCTCGGCATACGCGCGAGGGAGGGGCGGTAGGGGGGCGGGATTTTCGCGCTGTGCGACCGTTTTCTCGCCCACGGGGGGCGATTTCCAGCGTGGAATGGCTCGAAAGCCGTCGGCTTTCGAGCCATTTCTTACAGTTCGCGGCGGAACGAGAAAGATCGCACGATCTTTCGTCATCCGCGAGCGGGGTCAGCGGGTGCGGGATGGGTAGCGTTGAAACTTGTGAACACCGACACCGGATCCCTCTTCCTGCACCCCGACCGCAACCTGGGGATGGAGTTGGTGCGAGCGACCGAGGCCGCGGCCATCCGCGCCGTACCGTTCATCGGGCGCGGCGACAAGAACGCCGCAGACGGCGCGGCAGTCGACGCGATGCGCAAGTTTCTCGGCACGGTCAACTTCGACGGTGTCATCGTGATCGGCGAGGGCGAGAAGGACCACGCCCCGATGCTCTTCAACGGCGAGCACGTCGGCAACGGAAGCGGACCGGCGTGCGACATCGCGGTCGGCACGAATTGGGGAATAGTTCCGCGAAACGCTC
>JAZJYU010000104.1:740-11880 GCA_040390225.1 Actinomycetota bacterium
GCCGACCTATCGGCTGATTGCGAATCCCGCCGCGCTCAGCGAGCACGTCGGCAACGGACACGGCCCGGCCGCCGACATCGCGGTCGACCCGATCGACGGTACCTCGCTCACTGCGGCAGGCCGCCAGAACGCACTCTCGATGATCGCCGTGGCCGACCGCGGCAGCATGTACGACCCGTCCGCCGTCTTCTACATGGACAAGATCGCGACCGGGCCAGAGGGTCGCGGCGTCGTCGACCTTCGTCAGCCGATCGGCGCCAACATCCACGCTCTCGCCAAGGCGAAAGGCAAGCCGGTCGGCGACATCACCGTCGCCGTGCTCGACCGCCCCCGGCACGCGCAGCTGATCGACGACATCCATGCGGCAGGAGCGAAGACCCGGCTGCTCTTGGACGGCGATGTCGCGGGCGGCATCAACGCCGCCCTCTACGGAACGCGCATCGACATGTGCGCCGGCATCGGCGGCACCCCGGAGGGCATCATCACAGCCTGCGCGCTGAAAGCCCTGGGCGGGTTCATTCAGGGCAAGCTCCACCCGAATACGGATGACGAGCGCCAGAAGGCGATCGACGCCGGCCATGACCTCGACCGCGTGCTCGACCAGGACGACCTGGTAACCAGCGACAACACCTATTTCGTCGCGACCGGGGTCACCGACGGTCAGCTCGTCGCCGGCGTCAAGAAGCTCGGGCCGATCATCCGCACCGAGAGCATCGTGCTGCGAGGCACTTCAGGCACCATCCGCCGGGTCACAGCGGATCACGTCGCCGAGAAGTGGCTGTAGCTCCTCCCATTCTGGTTCGCGCGACGTTGTTGGCTTTTGTCGATGTTGTCGCGCTTCAAGCTTCAACATCCTCGACGGAACTCAACAGTGTTGCAATAATTCCGCGGGTCGAGCGTGTCGAGACCTCACAACTACGTCGGCGTCGGTGACCTCAGGCATCGTCGCCGATGAGCAGCGGCGAAGTGATCGCCTTCGGGGTCGACTCGATGTGACCGACCTCGGCGATCGCCTGGGAGGGGTCACCGCCGTCGACGATCTTGCGGGCGCTCACCAGCACGCGGGACTCGAGACTTCCGGCGAACTTGTTGTAGCTCGAGACTGTGCTCTCGATCGCGCGTCGTAGCGCCTCGCTGTGCTCGGCGAGGGTGCGAAGCCGCCCATAGAGTTCGTTGCTCAGGTCGAAGATGCGCTTGGCATCCTTTCCGATCCCCTCCTGTCGCCAGGAGTAGGCCACCGTCTTCAAGACCGCCCAGAGCGAGACCGGGGATGCCAGGGCGACGTTCTTGCGGAACGCGTAGTCGAGCAGGCCGGGGTCTGACTCGAGAGCCGCTGCCAGCAGCGACTCGCTCGGGATGAAGCCGATCACCAGTTCCGGGCTGGTCGACAGCCCCTCCCAGTATTCGCGTTTCGCCAGCGCGTCGACGTGGCCGCGCATCGCCCGGCTGTGGTCGGACATCAGCTTGAGCCGGCGATCCGCCTCCAGCCCGACGGCGGTGATGGGGATGGCGTTCGCCTCGAGGAACGCGTCGAACGGCACCTTCGCGTCGATGGCGAGGCTCTTGCCGTCGCTCAGGTGCACGACCATGTCGATGCGTCCGGCCCCGGCATCCGAATTCACGCTCAGTTGTTCGCTGAAGTCGACGTGCTCGAGCAGGCCGGCAGACTCGACCAGCCGGCGGAGCTGCGTCTCGCCCCACACCCCGCGAGTGCTGTTGTTGCGCAGTGCCGACGCGAGCGACTCAGCGGTCGCCCGCAGGTTCTGCTCGGAGTCGAGAGAGTTGCGCAGCTGTTGCGACAGTTCGCCGTGCTGCCGGGCGCGCTGGTTCTCGAGCTCGGTGACCTTCTGCTGCATCGTGTTCAGCGTGTCTTTGACGGGGGCCAGCGCCTGCTCTCCGACTCGGTGCGCTCGCGGTCGGACCTGATCTGCGTCGACAGTGTTTCGATCTGCTCGCGCTGGGCGGCCACGGTGGCCTCCGCCGAGGCAGCGCGCTCGGCGATGATCGTCGTGTCGGTGCGTCGCGAGCGCACCAGCAGCATGCCGATGACAGCGCCGAGAACGACGCCGATGACGAGTCCGATGATAAGAGCGAGCAGGGGATCCATGCCCCAAGTGTGACAGCGGGCTGTGACAATGCCCGAACATTTCAAGAACAATACGGTCTGCGCAAACGGCCGGGGGCGCCCGAAAGCCGCGGTTACCATTGCCGCATGGACATCGTTGATCACTGGATTTCCGGCGCGCTCTTCACCGGCGAGTCGACCCGCACGGCCCCCGTCTACAACCCGGCACAGGGTGTGGTGGCCCGCGAGGTGCGCCTGGGAACGGTGGCGGATGTCGACTCGGCGGTCGCCAGTGCGAAGGCGGCATTCCCGGGTTGGGCCGAGACATCGATGGCGAAGCGCCAGCAGATCCTGTTCAGCTTCCGCGAGCTGCTCAACGCGCGCAAGACCGAGCTCGCCGAGATTCTCACCTCGGAGCACGGCAAGGTGATCGGCGACGCGCTCGGCGAGATCGCCCGCGGACTCGAGGTGGTCGAGTGGGCCACCGGCTTCCCGCATCTGCTGAAGGGCGAGTACAGCGAGAACGTGTCCACCGGCGTCGACGTCTACTCCACGCGCGAGCCCCTCGGCGTGGTCGGCATCATCAGTCCGTTCAACTTCCCGGCGATGGTGCCCATGTGGTACTACCCGATCGCGATCGCCGCAGGCAACACCGTCGTGCTGAAGCCGAGCGAGAAAGACCCGTCGGCATCCCTCTGGATGGCCGAGGCCTTCAAGGAGGCCGGCCTGCCCGACGGGGTGCTCAACGTCGTCAACGGCGACAAGGTCGCGGTGGACCGAATGCTGGAACACCCCGACATCGCCTCGATCTCGTTCGTCGGGTCCACCCCGATCGCCCGCTACATCTACGAGAACGGCACGAAATACGGCAAGCGCGTGCAGGCGCTCGGCGGCGCGAAGAACCACATGCTGGTGCTCCCCGATGCCGACCTCGATCTGGTCGCCGACTCCGCCGTCAACGCCGGCTTCGGCTCGGCCGGCGAGCGCTGCATGGCGATCAGCGTGGTCGTCGCCGTCGAGCCGGTGGCAGACGACCTGATCGAGAAGATCTCATCGCGCATGACCGGCCTGAGCGTCGGTGAGGGCCACCGCGGCTGCGACATGGGTCCGCTCATCACGAAGGAGCATCGTGACAAGGTCTCCTCGTATCTCGACCTGGCGGGTACCGACGGGGCGAAGGTCGTCGTCGACGGGCGTGGGGTGAAAGTCGATGGCGAGGCTGACGGGTTCTGGCTCGGCCCAACCCTCATCGATGCGGTGCCGACGGACTCGAAGGTGTACCTGGACGAGATCTTCGGCCCGGTGCTCTCGATCGTGCGCGTGAAGTCCTACGAGGAGGGCATCGCCCTCATCAACTCCAGCCAGTACGGAAACGGCACCGCCATCTTCACCAACGACGGGGGAGCGGCCCGCAGGTTCCAGCGCGAGGTGCAGGTCGGAATGGTCGGCATCAACGTGCCCATCCCGGTGCCGATCGGGTACTACTCGTTCGGCGGCTGGAAGGATTCGCTGTTCGGCGACACGAAGGCGTATGGCCCCCAGGGCTTCCACTTCTTCACCCGCGAGAAGGCGATCACCCGTCGCTGGCTCGACCCGTCGCACGCCGGCGTGAACCTCGGGTTCCCGGAGAATAAGTAGCGCTCGTGCGCCGGGCGTAGAGCCCGGCGGCCAGCGTGGTCGCCACAATGGTGACCAGCGCACCCAGCAGGAGCGCCGCATCCTCGCCCGGCTGCAGCAGTTTCAGCTGCACCCCGAGCGCGGCAGCGGCCACCGGCACACCGAGCTGTCCGCCCGACGTGACGCCGAGCAGCCAGGGCAGTCCGGTGGCACGCGATGCCACGTGTGCGACGACCGCTGCCACGCCGAGCGTTCCGCCCAGCAGGATCATCGACGGATGCGACCCGAGATTCTTCAGGTCGATGGATGCCCCGAGCCAGACGAAGAACAGCGGCCCGAAGAAGCCTTCCGTGATGCCGAAGAGCTGGCGGGCCAGTCGACGCGGCTGGCCGACCGCGCCGACCACCAGTCCGAGCGCGAAACCGGCGAGCAGCACTGAGACGTGCGTCAACGCGGCGAGCGCGGCGAGCGCGAAGAGCAGTCCCAGGCTGATGCGCAGTTCCAGAGCGAAGAGACGTTGTTCCGAGAACAGGTGCATCCGCCTGCGGTATCCGCGTCGTTCGAAGAAGCGCAGCAGCAGATAGATGGCGACCGCTCCGACGGCGACGGCGACGACCCCGATGGCGGCTCGGCCGGCGTGCGCGGGGTCGATGGCGAGCGGGAGGGCGATGATGCAGGCCGCATCTGCTACGGCGACCTGCACGGTGAGCTGGAGCACCCTCGACCCGGCCAAGCCTAGGGAACCGAGCACCGGAAGCACGAGCGCCGCGGAGGAGGATGCGATGACGACGCCGTAGAGCGCAGCGTGCCCGGTGTGGAACAGGCCCGCCAGCAGCACCCCGAGTGCGGCAGCCACCGCGCCGACGAGCACCGCGCCGATCGCGCTCCGGATGAGGGTGCCGCGCATGGCGGCATCCCGCACCGGCACCCGCGAGCCCACCACGAACATGGTGAGGCCGAACCCGATGCTGGCCAGAAGGGAGAACGTGGGCTCCGTCGCATCCACCAGGTGGAAGCCGGAGGACCCGACCACCAGTCCCCCCGCCAGTTCGCCGACGACGACCGGTACGTTCCACGCGCGCTTCGCAGCGAGGAGCGGCCCGAGCATTCCGATCGCGACGACCAGGGCGAGGGTGGCGAAGCTCATGTCGCCCTGCCCCGAAGCTCCCGGCTCGCGATCGTCAGAAGCCGACCGCGCTCGGCTGCTCCACTCGCAGACCGATCGACCCGATCGATACACCCGCCGCGCGGGCCAATTCCTCGATCGAGCCCGCGTCGTGCCGCCGCGCCGCGTGCACGACGATCGCGGCGCAGGCCTGCGAGTCCGCGAGCGCGTTGTGGTGCGCGAAGTCCTCGAAGCCGGCAGCCATCGCGGCGACAGGCAGGCGGTAGGAGTCGAGGTCGTAGGTGCGGCGCGCCACCTGGAGGCTGCACAGGTAGCGGAAGCTCGGCACCCCGATGAAGCTGGCGCGGCAGGCGGCGGCGATGACACCCATGTCGAACGACGCGTTGTGCGCGACCAGGTGGTCGCCGGCGGCGAACGCGACCAGGTCGGGGAGCTGTTCGTCCCAGAGCATCGCGTCTGCGACATCCGGAGCCATGATCCCGTGGATGCGGGTGTTCCACTCGCTGAACTGGTCGTAGCCGAGCGGCGGCCGGATGAACCAGTTGGCCTGGTCGACGACCTCGCCGTCGCGCACCTTCACGAGTCCGACCGAGCAGGCCGACGCGCTCGACGAGTTGGCGGTTTCGAAGTCGATCGCGGTGAAGTCGAGGCTCATGGATTGCATCGTCTCACCGACTCCCGACTAAAGCTCGGCGACTCGGCGCACAATTGTGAGATGGTGCAGAGGATTGGCAAGCCGGACGTGTTCGGACAGGCGGCGGACGTCTACGAGAGGTCGAGGCCGACGTACCCACCGGAGGCGGCCGCGTGGCTGGTGCCGGCATCCGCCCGTACCGTCGTCGACCTCGGCGCCGGCACCGGAAAGTTCACGCGCTCACTGGTCGAGCTGGGGCTCGACGTGATCGCCGTCGAACCCGACCCGGTGATGCTGACTACTCTCGCCGCCGCACTGCCCCGCGTTCGCACGGTCGGGGGCAGCGCCGAACGGATGCCGCTCCCCGACGGGAGCGTGGACGCCGTGACGGTCGCGCAGGCCTGGCACTGGGTCGACCCGCCGAAGGCCGTGCCCGAGATCGCCCGCGTGCTGCGCCCGGGCGGAACCCTCGGCCTGGTCTGGAACCTGCGCGACGACCGGGTGGACTGGGTGCGCCGGCTCGGCGAGGTGATGGGCAGCAGCGAGGCGGAGTTGTACCAGCGGGGCGAGATCGTGATCGGGCCGCCCTTCGGCGAGACCGAGTATTTCGAGGTCGCGTGGACGGCGCAGACCAACGCCGACGAGCTCGTCGACCTGGTCGCGTCGCGCAGCTACATCATCGCGGCGACGGAGCAGGAGCGGCAGCGGGTGTTCGACGGCGTGCGCGAACTGGTCGCCACCGAGCCGACGCTCGCCGGGCGGGAGAGCTTCGAACTGCCGTACCGCACGAGGTGCTTTCGGGCTCGATTGAGCGACTGACCCGAGATCACTATGGTTAACGACTATGTTAACCATCGACGAGGGCGACGATGATCGTCTCGACCTCGTCTACGCCGCGCTCGCGAACCGGCGGCGTCGTCAGGTGGTGCTCACGCTGTCGGTACGCCCGGCATCCATCGCTCAGCTCGCGTCCCAGCAGGGTTCGTCGCTGCCGGCCTTTCATCGCCACGTGGTCGCTCTGGAAGAGGCCGGACTGGTGGAGCGGCGCAAGAGCGGACGGGTCACCTTTCTCGCGTTGACTCGCTCGGGCCTCGTTGCAGCGCAAGGCTGGCTCGGCCAGTTCCACAGCTATTGGGGCAATGCGGGCGAAACCCTCGAGAACTACGTGGCAGGCATCGATCAAGGAGATAGCCAGTGAATAAGTTCGTTCTTCTCTTCCACGGGTTGCTCGTCCCCGCCAACGAGGCGGGTGCCGCCTGGATGGCGTGGTTCGGCACGATCGCCGATCACCTCATCGACAGCGGCAATCCGTTCGGCGCCGCCCGGGAGGTGACCTCGAGCGGGAGCAGTCCGATCACCGACGGATTGCTCGGCTACTCGATCGTCTCCGCCGACAGCCTCGAGGAGGCCGAGCGGATGGCCGCCACCTGCACCGTTGCCAGCTCGGTGCTGGTGTACGAAGCCCTCCCGATGTAAGGACAATCATGAACAAGACAATTCTCACCATCGTCATCTACGTCTTCGGCCTGTTCGCCGTTGCGACAGCCCTGCTCGCGATCATCGGCGGCCCGGGGGCCGAAATCGGCGGCAAGCCGGCCGTGGCGAGCGTGGACAGCCAGTTCCGGTACGTCAACGTGTTCTGGCTCGCGGCGGGACTCATCCTGTGGTGGACCGCTCGCAAGCCGCTCGAACGGGCCATGGTCACTCGCACGATCCTTGTGATCGCCGCGATCGCCGGGCTCGCCCGCCTGATCTCCCTGGTTGCCGTCGGCCTGCCTGCCCCGTTCTACTGGCTGACGTTCGTGCTCGAGGTGATCGTGACGCCCCTCGTCGTACTGTGGCATTCGCGCACCTTCCCCGTCGCGCGCCAGGTTGCCGCCGCGAAATGACCGGCTGAGGGCCACGGCTACGATTGTCTGTCGTGGCCCTCACTATCGCGATCGTCGGACTGCCCAACGTCGGCAAGTCCACCCTGTTCAACGCGCTCACCAAGAACCAGGTGCTCGCCGCGAACTATCCCTTCGCCACGATCGAGCCGAACATCGGCATCGTCAACCTGCCCGACGCGAGGTTGGACGCATTGGCTGAGTTGTTCGGCAGCGAGAAGATCCTGCCCGCCCCGGTCTCGTTCGTCGATATCGCGGGAATCGTTAAGGGCGCATCCGTCGGCGAGGGGCTCGGCAACAAGTTCCTCGCCAACATCCGCGAGGCGGATGCGATCGCCGAGGTGGTGCGCGGGTTCGCCGACCCCGATGTCGTGCACGTCGACGGCGCGGTCAACCCGGCGAGTGACCTCGAGACCATCAACACGGAGCTGATCCTCGCCGACCTGCAGACCCTCGAGAAGGCGATCGAGCGCTACGAGAAAGAGGTGAAGACGCGGCGCACCGAGCCGGCGGTGCTTGAGACCGCACTCGCCGCGCGCACGGTGCTCAACGACGGAAAGCCGCTGTCTTCCTCGTCGCACGACTTCTCGCTCATCCGCGAGCTCGGCCTGCTCACCTCGAAGCCCTTCATCTACGTCTTCAATGTCGATGAGGCGGTGCTTCAGGATGCCGCGCAGCTGGCTTCGCTCGCCGCTCTGGTTGCGCCGGCCAAGGCCGTCTTCCTCGACGCCAAACTCGAGTCGGAACTGATCGACCTGTCGGCCGAGGATGCCGCGGAGCTCCTCGCCAGTACCGGCCAGGATGAGAGCGGCCTCGACCAGCTCGCCCGCATCGGATTCGACACCCTCGGGCTACAGACCTACCTGACCGCCGGGCCGAAGGAGTCGCGGGCCTGGACGATCCCGAAGGGCGCCAAAGCGCCCCAGGCCGCCGGCGTCATCCACTCGGATTTCGAGAAAGGCTTCATCAAAGCCGAGGTCATCGGCTTCGACGACCTCATCTCCGCCGGGTCGATCGCGGAGGCCCGCGCGAAGGGCAAGGCCCGCATCGAGGGCAAGGACTACGTCATGCAGGACGGCGACGTCGTGGAGTTCCGCTTCAACAACTGACCGCCACCTCCCGCCGCGCCCGTGTGTTTCTACGATCGCCCGGTCGCCGCGGTCTCCACCGCGGCGACCGCCGCCTCGACGCCCCCGCTCCACGGAGCTCCGTGACCCGGCAGCACCCACTTCGCGCCCGTGGCGACGATCGCCCGCAGTGAGGCGATCGCCCGGTCGGGCTCGTCGGTGAACGGCGCGGGCTGTGGCCCCGTCCTTCCGGTCAGCACGTCGCGGGTGGTGAGTCCGTCGCCGACGAAAACAGCATTCACGAGCGGCACCCACACCGCGACGCTGCCTTCCGAGTGTCCGGGCAGGCCGATGATCTGCGGTTCGCCGGGAAGGTCGAGCGTCTCGCCGTCGTGAATCTCGAGGACGTCTGTGAGCCAGGTCGTGCGCCGACCGCCCTTGCGGAGGGTGTACGCACCGAAGCCGAGAACAGCGCCCACCTTCATCGTCTGCTTCGCGTTCGCCGGTTTCGGGCCACCCTTCGCTCGACCGGCGTCGGCGGCGTGCACGTAGACCGGTACGCCGTACTCGCGCCGCAGCCGTTCGGCGAATCCGACGTGGTCGGAGTCGCCGTGCGTGAGGATCACGCCCTTGATGTCGGCGGGGGTGCGGTCCAGGGATCTGAGCTCGGTGAGCAGATCGCGCCAGTGGCCGGCGAGCCCGGCGTCGATGACGGTCACCCCCTCGGGGGTGACGACGAGGTAGGCGGCGACGATGTCGTTGCCGATGCGGTGAAGTGCGGGGGTGAGTTCCATGATGGCTATTGTACATAGCCATGATGGCTACAGTCAATAGCTATACTGGGTGCCATGCCGACTCCTGACCGAACCTCCCTCGACGCGATCGTGATCGCCGCGCGAGACCTTCTCGAGAGCGAAGGGCTGGCGGCCCTGACCATGCAGGCGGTGGCCGAGCGCGTCGGCGTTCGTGCGCCATCCCTGTACAAGCGGGTTCAGAACCGGGACCAGTTGATACAGCTGGTCGCGGAGGCGACCCTGACCGACCTTGCCGACCGACTGGACTCGGCATCCACCGCGCTCGAACTCGCGAACAGCTTCCGTGCGTTCGGACACGAGCGACCGGCCGCGTTCCAGCTCGTCATGACGCCGGGGGCGGGCATTCCAGTACCGAGGCCCGAGTACGGGGCTGCGGCGAGCGCGGCGATCCTCAGTCTCACTCGGGCCCTGGCCGGTCCCGACCACGCGCTCGAGGCAGCGCGAACGCTGACGGCGTGGGCATCTGGGTTCGTGAGCATGGAGCTGAACGGCGGTTTCAACCTCGGCGGTGACGTCGACCGGGCGTGGGCGTTCGGCGTGGCGACGATTCTCGCCGCGATCTCTGCCAGTCGAGCGACAGCGGCATCCTGACCGCCGACAGCTAGGTCGGCGTCTCGCCCGACCGATACGAATCCCTGCGGTGCGCGATCGTCACTATCTCGACCACGACGAGTTCGTCGACAATTCGATAGATGATTCGGTATTCCCCGCGGCGTGCTGAGTAAAGCGGAAAAAGGGGCGCCTTGAGTTGTTTGCCGACCCGCTGAGGCTTCTCGCGTAGATCGCCAATGATGAAGTTCCACACGGCCGTGGCGACCTTTTCGGGAAGTTCGTGTGTGAGCGATCGCTTCGCCGAGCGGGTGAAGCGAACCTCATAGGTCACCGAGACATCCGCCCGGCCCTGGTCATCGCCTCAAGTACCATGTCTGCTGTCTCAGTCTCGCCACGCTCAAGTTCGCCGAGCCCTGCACTGATCCGAGCCACAAGGGCCGCATCCCCGAGTATCTCCACTGTCTCTATCAGCGCATCGAAATCATCGGCGCCGAGCAGCACGGCGGCTCTGCTGCCGTTTCTGGTCACTTCGAATCGTTCATGGGTTGACGATGCCGAATCCACGATCTTCGAGAATCGGGCTCGCGCCTCTGCGACCGAGATTGTCATCATGTACATAATTGTAGCGTTCCTAGCCGATGTAGTAGACGATGCCGCGATTCCCTTCGGCGACCTTCTTCATGAATCGCACAGCGCGCGCGAGATGTGCGAGAACGTACCGAATGTCATTTTCCGACTGTTCATCGATCCACTCTTTCCCGTCGCGGAACCGGCTTCGCACCTGATCGGCAGTCAGGCTTGGGATCTCCAGCCGCAATCCGGCTTACGCGATTGGGTGCCACGGTTCGATCGAAATTGCGATATAGCGGATTCCCATGGGGCAATCGTTGGGCCTCCTGTCACGCTCGAAACCGGTGGGCCTCCCAGGTGGGCAATCACTCACCCGTTGATGAGGTTGGGGAGACGAGCGCAAACCCCGAATCAGGCGATCGCCCAGTACAACTCCACGTCGAAGTGGCCCGAGGGGCCGGGGTCGCCGTAGACCTCCCAGCGTGAACCGATGAGTCGGTGTCCGTTGGCCGTGGCCCAGTCGCGTACCGCGTCGTGGGTGCTGCCCAGCGTCGCGATCGGCCCGGTGTGCGTCGCCGTGACGACGCGGCCGCCCGGAAGCGCCGACGGGATGACGCGGCCGACCGCGGCGAACGGCCCGGTCACCTGCACACCGACCTCGACGTTCGGCACGTCATCCTTGTAGAGCATGACGTTGTGCCCGTTCGCGTAGAGCCCCTCCGGCGCATCGCCGCGCAGGTAGCTCCACACCTCATCGAGCATCGGGCCCCACGCGGTGGGGAAGTCCGGCCAGGTCGTCGCGGCCGCG
>JAZJYU010000105.1:0-2917 GCA_040390225.1 Actinomycetota bacterium
AGCGGCGATGACCTGGTCGTCATCGACCTCGACTCGCAGCAGGGTGTTGCCGTGCAGCAACCGGAAGGTGAGCCGGAGCGCATCGTGGCGGGCCGGCGTACCGTCGTCACGCCCGGCACGGTGATCCACCTCGGACAGCATCGAGTGATCGTCGAGCCATGACCGTCGGCTCGGTGGTGACGGTTCATTCGGTGTTAGCCTGAGGTGGTGTTTCTCGGTCTGCTTCTCCTTCGCTGCCGCGACGAGTCCTAGTTTCCAGGCCTCCCTCGTCGCGGAGTTCGCACACGGCTGACCACTTTGATTTCAGGAGACCACCCATGAGCACCAAGCACCCCCCGCGTACCCTCGCCCAGAAGGTCTGGCACGACCACCTCGTCGTCAAGGGTGAAGACGGCAACCCCGACCTCGTCTACATCGACCTGCACCTCGTGCACGAGGTCACCAGTCCGCAGGCATTCGACGGTCTGCGCCAGGCCGGCCGCCCGGTTCGCCGGCCCGACCTCACGATCGCCACCGAGGACCACAACACCCCGACGCTCGCGATCGACCGGCCGATCGCCGACCTCACCAGCCGCACCCAGATCGAGACCCTCCGCCGCAACTGTGCCGAGTTCGGCGTGCGTCTTCACCCGCTCGGCGACATCGAGCAGGGCATCGTGCACGTCGTCGGCCCGCAGCTGGGGCTGACCATGCCGGGCATCACCGTCGTCTGCGGCGACAGCCACACCTCGACCCACGGGGCGTTCGGCGCGATGGCCTTCGGCATCGGCACGAGCGAGGTCGAGCATGTGCTCGCAACGCAGACGCTGCCGCTGACGCCGTTCAAGTCGATGGCCGTCACCGTTGAGGGCGAGCTGCGTCCAGGAGTCACCGCGAAGGACATCATCCTGGCCGTCATCGCGCAGATCGGCACCGGCGGTGGGCAGGGCTACGTGATCGAGTACCGCGGCAGCGCCATCCGGTCCCTCTCCATGGAGGGGCGGATGACGATCTGCAACATGTCGATCGAAGCGGGCGCCCGGGCGGGCATGGTCGCGCCCGACCAGGTGACCTACGACTACCTGAGGGGGCGCGCACACGCACCCAGGGGCGCCGAGTGGGATACCGCGGTCGAGTATTGGAACACCCTCGCGACCGATGACGACGCGGTCTTCGACGCCGAGGTGTTCCTCGACGCGAACACGCTGGAGCCCTTCGTGACCTGGGGAACCAACCCGGGGCAGGGTGCGTCGCTGAGCGACAGCGTGCCCGACCCGGCGTCGTACGACGACCCGAACGCTCGCGCCACCGCCGAACGCGCCCTCGAGTACATGAATCTGAAGGCCGGAACCCCGCTGAAGGACATCCACGTCGACGCCGTCTTCATGGGGTCGTGCACCAACAGCCGCATCGAGGATCTGCGTGCCTTCGCCTCCATCATCAAGGGCAGGAAGAAGGCGGATGGCGTGCGCGTCATGGTCGTACCCGGCTCTGCGCGGGTGCGCATCGAGGCCGAAGCGGAGGGGATCGACAAGATCGTGGAGGAGTTCGGTGCCGAGTGGCGATTCGCCGGCTGCTCGATGTGTCTCGGCATGAACCCCGACCAGCTCGCGCCCGGGGAGCGGTGCGCGAGTACCTCAAACCGCAATTTCGAGGGCCGGCAGGGCAAAGGCGGGCGCACCCATCTGGTCTCACCGCTGGTGGCCGCGGCCACCGCGATTCGCGGAACGCTCTCCAGCCCGTGGGATCTGGAGAATTCGGGCGTACGCTCCGATCAGGAGCCGGCACTGAATGGAGGCGCTGCCTGATGGAGAAGATCTCTGTGGTCACCGGCGTGGCCGTCCCGCTTGAGCGGGCGAATGTCGACACCGACCAGATCATCCCGGCCGTCTTCCTCAAGCGGGTCACGAAGACCGGGTATGAAGACGCGCTGTTCCACGCCTGGCGCAACGATCCCGACTTCGTGCTGAACGATCCGGCGTTCGCTGGTGCCCGCATCCTGTTCGCGGGTCCCGACTTCGGCACCGGGTCCAGTCGAGAGCACGCCGTGTGGGCGCTGAAGGACTACGGCTTCGACGTGGTGCTGAGCCCCCGATTCGGCGACATCTTCCGCGGCAACTCCGGCAAACAGGGGCTGCTCACGGGAACCATCAGCGAAGAGACGCTGGAAGCGGCGTGGGCGGCGATCGACGCGCAGCCCGGAATCACCGCGACGGTCGACCTTGGTGCGAAGACGGTGACCATCGGCGACCACAGTGCTTCCTTCGAGATCGATGACTACACTCGGTGGCGGCTCCTCGAGGGGCTGGACGACATCGGACTCACCCTGCGCGACGAGGCGCAGATCACCCGGTTCGAAGCCGCACGCGAGAGCTGGCGACCGAAGACCATCCCCGAGTTGCATGCGGCAGGTGAATAGATGAACTCACTGACGACGGAAGCCCAACGATCAGCAGCAGAGAAGCTCGACGCACAGAAGGCCGGTGAACGCGTGGGACTCAAGTCCGACAAGATCACCATCACGGGTGGCAATCCGCTGAAGGGCCGCATCATCGTGCGCGGGGCGAAGAACCTCGCCACGAAGGCGATGGTCGCCGCACTGCTCGGCGAAACCCCGAGCGTGCTGCGCGACGTTCCCGACATCAGCGATGTCGAGGTCGTCAAGGGACTGCTCGAGGTCTACGGCGTGGTCGTCACCTCTCCGAAAGCCGGCGAGCTGCACTTCGACACCAGCAACGTTGAGAAGGCCCACTTCGCCGAGATCGATGCGCACGCCGGCTCCAGCCGCATCCCGATCCTGTTCTGCGGACCACTGCTGCACCGACTCGGCGAGGCGCGTATCCCCGACCTCGGCGGCTGCCGCATCGGCGACCGGCCGATCGACTTCCACCTCGACGCCCTCCGGGCCATGGGCGCCATCGTCGACAAGAGCTACGAG
>JAZJYU010000106.1:0-9585 GCA_040390225.1 Actinomycetota bacterium
GGATGTTGTTTACGACGTCCTCACCAAGCATTTTCACCAGCACTTCACCCTCGGCGGGGGTCGGCGTGGGAAGTTCTCCGATCTGGATGACCGACGGGGCACCTGTCTGTTCGATATAAGCTGCTCGCATGGCGAAATCTCCGGGTTGCTGACTCTTTCGTGATTTTGAGGCGTTTGGAGGCCGTGATTCCATATTGCCGAAGGAGATTCGGCGATGGGATCAGCATTGAAGTTGCGGGGTGACTATTCGGCTGGCGAGCTTCGGCGGTTTCGTGTCGACGGCGACATCGACGGCGACGAGGCCCTCATCGAGCAGGAAGCGATGGAACCCGCGCACCGACGACAGCATCCGTGCTGTCGACGACGCGGTCAGCTGGTGTCCGGTACGCAGTTCGGCAGAGAATGCCGTCACGTCGGCGGAGCTGACCTCACCAGGGGCGGTGATGCCACGGGCTTGCAGGAGCACCAGGTACTGCCCGAGATCGCGGCGATAGGCCGCCACGGTGTTCTGCGACAGACCACGCTCGATGGAGACGTGCCTCAGGTAGCGGTCAAGTGCGACACGCAGTTCAGACACACCGAGCTCAGTCACGAGCCTTGGGCCATGGAGTGTGCGGGTCACCGAGCGACGACCATCCCCTCGCCCGGCTCGCCTGCGCCGAGAGCGCCGCAATCGTCAGGATCGAGTTGCCGATGGTGCGCTCGAGCGTCGCGCTGACCACGTCGTCGAGGTCAGCCCAGCGCTTCTCGATGTCGAGTTCTTCTTCAGTGCGGTCGAACGCCGTCGCCGTCGCCGTCAGTTCGCGAGCCAGATAGATGCGGATGACCTCGTTGCTGCCACCCGGCGAGGAGTTGAAGTCGCTCAGCAGGTCCCAGCGGGCGGCGACCAGGTCGACCTCTTCGGCCAGTTCACGCTGCGCCGCGATCAGCGGATCCTCGCCATGGATGTCGAGGAGTCCGGCCGGGATCTCCCAGTCACGCAGGCCCAGCGGCTGCCGATACTGCTTGATCAAGAGCACGCGGCCCTGATCGTCGAGGGCGAGGATCGCCACGGCACCGCTGTGGTCCATGTACTCGCGGGTGATGCGACCGCCCCCGTACTCCACCATATCGCGGCGGATGTTCCAGACCGCGCCCTCGAACACCGTCTCGCTCGAGACGAGGGTTACCGGAAAGGGCTCGTCTTTGAGCACGTCGCTCACGGCTGAGTCGCTCACGGCTCCGGCACTTCGAACAGCCGGCTGGCCTCCTGCCGGCCGAGCGCCGCGGCGATGAGGCCGCGGAACAGCGGATGCGCGCGATTGGGCCGCGACCGCAGCTCCGGGTGCGCCTGCGTGCCGATGTAGTACGGGTGCACGTCGCGGGGCAACTCGACATACTCGACCAGGTGTCCGTCCGGCGACGTGCCGGAGAACCAGAGGCCGGCATCCGCGATCTGCCCACGATAGGAGTTGTTCACCTCGTACCGGTGGCGGTGGCGTTCGGATGCCGTGGTCGCTCCATACACCTCCGCCGCGATCGAGCCTTCCGCGAGATCGGCCGGGTAGAGGCCCAGCCGCATGGTGTGACCCATGTCGCCGTCCGCGAGAATGTCGACCTGCTCTGCCATGGTCGCGATCACCGGGAACTCGGTCTCGGGGTCGAACTCCGAGGACGACGCGCCTTTCAGTCCGGCCACGTTCCGCGCGTACTCGATCACCATGCACTGCAACCCGAGGCACAGGCCGAGCGCCGGGATACCGTTCTCCCGGGCGAACCGCAGCGCCCCGAGCTTGCCCTCGATGCCGCGCACCCCGAAACCGCCGGGCACACAGATACCGTCGACGTCGGAGAGCAGCCGCGCAGCGCCCTCCGGCGTCTCGCACTCGTCTGACGGAATCCACCGGATCTTCACCTTCGTCTGCTGTGCGAAGCCGCCCGCGCGCAAGGCCTCCGTCACCGACAGGTAGGCGTCGGGCAGGTCGATGTACTTGCCGACCAGCCCGATCTCCACCTCGAAGCGCGGCTCGTGCACGGCCTTCAGCAGGTCGGCCCAGCCGTCCCACTTCACCTCACCGGCGTCGACGCCGAAATGCTCGATGATGTACGCGTCGAGTCCCTGGTCGTGCAGCATGGTCGGGATGTCGTAGATGCTCGGCACGTCGACGGCGTTCACCACCGCCTCAACGTCGACGTCGCACATCAGCGCGATCTTGCGGGTCATCGACTCGGGCACCGGCCGGTCGGAGCGCAGCACGATCGCGTCCGGCTGGATGCCGATGGAGCGCAGTGCCGCCACCGAGTGCTGGGTGGGCTTCGTCTTCTGCTCGCCGGAAGCGCCCAGGTACGGCACGAGCGAGACGTGCACGAAGAAGCAGTTCGAGCGGCCGATCTCGTGCCGAACCTGGCGGGCGGCTTCGAGAAAGGGCTGCGATTCGATGTCACCGACGGTGCCACCGACCTCGGTGATGATCACGTCGGGGTGGTTCCCGTCGGCGTCCCCGGCGGCTTGCAGCCGCATCCTGTGCTTGATCTCGTCGGTGATGTGCGGGATCACCTGCACGGTGTCGCCGAGGTATTCGCCCCGGCGCTCCTTGGCGATCACCGTCGAGTAGATCTGGCCGGTGGTGACGTTGGCCGCCTGGTTGAGATTGATGTCGAGAAAGCGCTCGTAGTGTCCGATGTCCAGATCGGTTTCGGCGCCGTCGTCTGTGACGAACACCTCGCCGTGCTGGAACGGGTTCATCGTTCCCGGGTCGACGTTCAGGTACGGGTCGAGCTTCTGCATCACGACCTTGAGACCGCGAGCCGTGAGAAGGTTGCCGAGCGATGCTGCCGTGAGTCCCTTACCAAGACTCGAAACGACGCCGCCGGTGACGAAAATATGCTTTGTTACGCCCGCGTTCTGTTTTATCACCACGGGGTTCTAGCCTATCGCGTCAGCGACCCGTTAGTTGTCGAGGCCGCGCACTGTGTCGATCAGTTCGCGTGCGTGCGCGAGCCCGCTCTCGGAGTCGCTGAGGCCGGAGAGCAGCCGCGCCATCTCCTGGATGCGCTGGTCGCCGTGCAGTTGCTGCACACTCGACGCCGTGACGTTGCCGTCGCTGTCTTTCACGACACGAAGATGGTTCGTTGCGAACGCGGCGACCTGGGCGAGGTGGGTGACCACGATCACCTGCGCCGTTCGAGACAGCCGGGCGAGTCGACGCCCGATCTCGATGGCGGATGCCCCGCCCACACCCGCGTCGACCTCGTCGAAGATGAAGGTGGGCACCGGGTCGCTGCCGGCGATCACCACTTCGATGGCGAGCATCACGCGAGACAGCTCGCCGCCGGATGCCCCGCGCCCGAGCGGCCGCGGCTCGGCGCCGGAGTGGGGGGCGAGCATGATCGACACCGTGTCTTTGCCGCTGAGCGAGTACTCCTGGCGGTCTGTGACCTCGACGACGATTCGCGCATCCTGCATCGCGAGTGCCTTCAGCTCGTTCGTGACGCGCTCCGACAGCCGGATGGCGTATGCGCGACGCACCTCGCTCAGCCGGCCGGCGAGGTCGATCACTCGCGCGCGATCCGCCTCGACCTCCGTGCGCAACGAGTCGATGCGGTCGGAGTCGTTGTCGAGTTCCAGGAGACGAGCGCTGCCAGAGTCGAGGTAGTCGATCGCCTCCCCGAGCGACGGCCCGTACTTTCGGGCGATGACGGCCAGCTCGGCTCGGCGTTCCTGCACAGCTTCGAGCTCGCGGCCGCCGTCGGCATCCAGCCCGCTCAGATAGGAGGACAGCTGCACGGCGAGGTCCGAGACGATGAAGCTGGCGTTCGCGATGGCTTCGCCGATGCCGACCAGGGCCTGGTCGTGCTCCGAGACGCGCTCGAGCTGCCGACGTGCCGTCTCGAGCAGGGCAAGGGCGTCCCTGGCCTCCTCCGCGTTGTCGGAGGAGATGAGCTCGTGAGCCTGGGCGGCCGCGAGCCGCAGATCTTCGAGGTTGGTGAGTCGTTCGGCACGCTCAGCGAGCTCGGCGTCTTCGCCGCGCCGGGGTGACGCCGCCTCGATCTCGGCCATCGCGATGCGCAGGTCTTCCGCCTCGCGCGACCGCCGGTCGCGTTCGGCGACAAGAACGTCGAGCTCACCCTGGTTGCCCTGCCAGCGCCGGTAGGTGTCCTGGTAGTCGCCGAGCACGAACGAGATGTCCGGGCCGGCGAATCGGTCGAGCGCCTCACGCTGCGCGGTCGCGGACCTCAGCCGGACCTGATCGGACTGCCCGTGCACGACCACGAGCTGCTGGCCGATCTCGTTGAGTACACCGACCGGCGTGGTGCGCCCGCCGACGATGGCGCGACTGCGCCCCTCGCGGGAGATGGAGCGACCGAGGATGAGCTCCCCGTCATCCATGTCGCCGCCCGCGTCGCGAACGCGATCGGCAACCGCGCCCTGCGGATCGATCTGCCAGTGCCCCTCGACGACAGCCGCGCCGGCCCCGTGTCTCAGCACCGAACTGTCGGATCGCTCGCCGAGCAGTAGTCCGAGCGCCGTGACGACCATGGTCTTGCCGGCCCCCGTCTCACCCGTGAGCGCGGTGAACCCGGGGCCGAGCGGTAGTCTCGCCTCGCCGATCACCCCCAGATTCGAAATCGAGATCTCCTCGATCACTCGTGTACCTCGATCACGCGGTCGACCCTTCGCCTTCCGGACCCCGCCAGCCGTTGGTCGGCAGGTTGAACTTGTTGACCAGCCGGTCGGTGAACGGTCCCTGGTGCAGGCGGGCAAGGCGCACCGGCACCTTGGACTTGCGCACCACGACGCGCGCACCCGGGGCGAGATCGTGGGTACGCCGGCCGTCGCACCAGAGCACGCCGGTGCCCTGGGTGCGGGCGAGCACCTCCACCGCGAACACCGAGTCCGGCCCGACCACCAGCGGGCGGCCGAACAGGGCGTGCGGGCTGAGCGGCACGAGCAGCATGGCGTCGAGATCGGGCCACAGCACGGGTCCACCGGCGGAGAAGGAGTACGCGGTCGACCCGGTCGGTGTCGACATCACGACCCCGTCGCAGCCGAACGATGACACCGGCCGGCCGTCCACTTCGATCACGACCTCGAGCATCCTCTCGCGACTCGCCTTCTCGACGGTGGCCTCGTTGAGCGCCCAGGTTTCGTAGACGACCTCACCCTCGATCTTCACTCGTACCGAGAGGGCGAGCCGCTCCTCGACCTCGTAATCGCGGGCCAGCGCCCGGCGCACGGTCTCGGCCAGGTTGTCACGCTCGCTTTCGGCGAGGAACCCGACGTGCCCGAGATTGACGCCGAGCAGCGGAGCCGCCGCGCCACGCACCATCTCGGCGGCGCGCAGGATGGTGCCGTCGCCGCCCAGCACGATCACCAGTTCGAGACCATCGATCGGCACCACGTCGGCCAGCGCCACGACCGACTCCAACTCGGGAGCCTTCGCCACGATGTCCGCGTGCTCGTCGGACTTGAGCACGGGGGTCACGCCCTCGGCGACCAATTGCTGGCAGACATCGACCGCGGCGGCGAGCGAATCCTCTCGACCGGTATGCGAAACCACGAGCATATGACGGGATGTCACGGGCACTCCTCGCTCGATCGCACGGCCTGGTCGCGGAGAGTGTCCGCTCCTCCATTCTCCCTGATTCGACCGACGCTCGGCGGACCACTCATGCCGCGTCTGGGGCACGGGCGCTGTGGAGGGCGGATGGTCAGCCGAGCACCCGGTCGGTCCACTCTGTTGGCGGGCCGCCCTGCACCGAACTCACGTGGGCGAGGAATTCGTGGTTGCCCGCGGTGCCGAGGATCGGCGACGGCATCAGTCCCGCCGTCTTCAGGCCGAGATCCCACGCGGCCCACAGCACGGTCGACACCGCCTCGGAGCGCAGCCCGGCATCCCGCACGATCCCTTCCTTCACGCCGGTGCGGCCGACCTCGAACTGTGGTTTCACCAGAAGCACGTAGTCGGCCCCGAGACCCGCGGTTGCCACCATTGCCGGCAGCACGGTCGTGAGCGAGATGAACGACAGATCGGCGACGACGACCTGCGGTCGCACCTCACGATGAGCGGCGCCGTCGAGCGACTCGGGCGTGAGGTCGCGAGCGTTGAAGCCCTCGATCACCGTCACCCGGGGGTCGATGGCCAGAATGCGATCGAGCTGACCATGGCCGACGTCGAGCGCCGTCACTCGGGTCGCGCCGCGCTCCAGAAGCACCTGGGTGAAGCCGCCGGTCGATGCTCCGACATCGAGCGCCTCACGGTCTCGCACCGGCACGCCGAAGGTATCGAGCGCCGCAAGAAGCTTGTGGGCCGCGCGCGACACGTAGTGGTCGATCGAGCGCACGGCCAGCACCTGGCTGTCGGAGACCCGGGCTGAGGCCTTTATCACCGTCATTCCGTCCACGGTCACGTTCCCGTCGGCGATGAGGCGCGCCGCGTGCGTGCGCGACCGTGCCATTCCGCGCTCGGACAGCGCGGCATCCAGCCTGAGCTCAGGCAGAGTCGCCACCCTCGAGTGTCGCTCGCAGCTCGTCGTGCAGCTGGGTGAACGCGTCGGCACGGGCGTCGAGCGGCTGATCTTCGATGACACGGATGCGCGACAGCAGTGCATCCGTGTCAGTGGTCTCGTCGTCGGCCATGCCTTAAAAGCTACCCCCATACAGCGCGGGGTCGACCGTGAGCGAGTGGATGCCCACCTCCGCCCCCCAGACCGCGGCGGCTCCTGCGCGAACCAGGTCGATGGGCCGGGAGCCCGCCTTCACCACGCTGACCCGCGTTCCGTCGACCCGCACGACCGCCTCGCGCACCGTGGTCGTTCCCCGCCTCGACGTCGCAACAGGGTACTCCTGGTGCAGCTCGCGCAGGTCGCCGAGAATGAAGGCCGGGCGCGACCTCGCGTCAGCCGCGAGCACCTGTTTCGGCCCGTCGATGCCGGTCAGCACCAGCGCCGAGGGCATTTTCGCCCGGTTGGCGCCAAGGATGTCGGTGTCGAGCCGGTCGCCGATGAACAGCGGATGCTGTCCCCCGAACCGCCGCACGGCCTCTTCGAAGATCGCGACCTCGGGCTTGCCGGCGACCACCGGCATGCGTCCGACCGCGTTGTGCACGGCAGCAACCAGTGTGCCGTTCCCAGGCGCGATGCCCCGCGCCACGGGAATCGTCCAGTCGGTGTTCGTCGCGACCCACGGTCGTGCCGGGTCGGCGTTCAGTGCGAAGGACGCCTCGGCCAGGTGCTTCCAGCCGATCTCGGGGAAGAAGCCCTGAATGACGGCGGCGGGACCGTCGTCAGCAGACTCGGTCACGACGAAGCCGGCCTCCTCCACGACGGACCTCAGCCCGTCACCGCCCGTCACCAGAACGGTCGAGCCGGCCGGAACCAGCCCCGCGAGCAGTCGCACCGCGGCCTGCGGTGACGTCACCACGTCGCCCGCGGCGACCGTGAGTCCGAGGGAGCTGAGATGCTCAGCGACCGACGCCGCGGTGCGCGACGCATTGTTCGTCAGGTATCCGACCGTGCGATCCCGGGCCGCAGCATTCATGCTGTCGATCGCGTGCGGAATCGCGTCATGACCCCTGTAGATGACGCCATCGAGGTCTGCGAGCAGCAGATCGACATCGTCCAGCGGCGTAGCTCTACTCACTCGCTCGTGCCTCATCGGCTTCATCGTCGGCGAGTTCCTCCTCGACCACCTCGACCGTGTCCTCGTCGTCGGATGCCGGCCCGTTCTCGAGCGCATCGCTCGCGACGTCGGAGCGCTGCCACCACAGTTCGGCCTCGTCTTCGCGCCCCAGCTCCTCGAGTACGGTCGCGTAGGCGTCGAACAGCGCCGGGCTCCACGAGAATGCGGTGTTCGGATCGAGTTGCGGGATCTCGAGCTCCGTCAGCGCCGCCTCCGGTTGCCCGAGGTCCAGCCTGGCCCCCGACATGGCGATCGCCAGCAGCACCTGCACCTCGACCGGCAGGGATGCGCGCGGCACGGACCGGCCGAGCGCGAGCGCACGGTCCGGCCGTTCGAGTCCACGCTCGCTGTCGACCATCAGCGGCAGCTGGTCGTCCTTGCCCGAGATGCGGCGGTAGGTGCGCAGCTCGCGCAGCGCGAGGGCGAAGTCCCCGATGGAGTACGCGGTGATCGCGAGGGTCTCCCGCACGACCCCGATACGGCCGGCGCGACGCGCTGCCGACACCGCGTGCTCGTGGGCGAGCTTCGGGTTGGACTCGATCAGCCGTGCGACCATCACCAGGTGACGTGCCACCTCATCAGCATTTTCTTTGGTGAGCGTCTTCAACTGCGATCGCGCGACGCGATCGAGCTCCTTCGGCTGAGCGTCTTCCGGGATGACCGGGTCGTCGTGCCTGTTCCGTACCGAGCGCAGGCGCAGCGGGTCTGGATCCACCGGCTCCTCGCGCGGCGTCCGGCCAGGGTAGCTCGCCGCCCGCGGCGGCTTCTGCGCTCCTCGCGCCGGCCCGCCGCGAGCCGGCCTGCCGTTCGCGGGCCGTCCCGCTGCCGGCCTTTGGCCTGGTCGTTTCGGGCGTTCCGAGGGATCGGACACGGAGGTCTCCTGTGATGGTCGCTATGTAAATATGGTTAACGCAAAATAGCCACCCGATGCTGCTACTGCGTCTTTCAACACAGTGCAGCACGGGTGGCCATTTTACAAAGAAGTCCGGCGGTGTCCTACTCTCCCACAAGGTCCCCCTTGCAGTACCATCGGCGCTGAGAGTCTTAGCTTCCGGGTTCGGAATGTGACCGGGCGTTTCCCTCTCGCTATGGCCGCCGAAACACTATTGATACAGGTTTCGAATTAGCCTACTGCCCTGCTCAGTAGCAGGTACAGTGTGCTGATTCCCGACCGTACATCGGGAACCACTCAGTGGACGCAAGCATCTCCCTCCTCGCCGAAGCGAAGAGAGAAGTGTTATCAAGTTATCGGCTTATTAGTACAGGTCAGCTCCATGCGTCTTTAGTCCGCACTTCCACATCCTGCCTATCAACCCGGTAGTCTAGCCGGGAGCCTCTCGTCCGAAGACATGGAAATCTCATCTTGAAGCTGGCTTCCCGCTTAGATGCTTTCAGCGGTTATCCATTCCGAACGTAGCTAATCAGCGGTGCTCCTGGCGGAACAACTGACACACCAGAGGTTCGTCCATCCCGGTCCTCTCGTACTAGGGATAGATCTTCTCAAATTTCCTGCGCGCGCAGAGGATAGGGACCGAACTGTCTCACGACGTTCTAAACCCAGCTCGCGTACCGCTTTAATGGGCGAACAGCCCAACCCTTGGGACCTACTCCAGCCCCAGGATGCGACGAGCCGACATCGAGGTGCCAAACCATGCCGTCGATATGGACTCTTGGGCAAGATCAGCCTGTTATCCCCGAGGTACCTTTTATCCGTTGAGCGACAGCGCTTCCACAAGCCACTGCCGGATCACTAGTCCCGACTTTCGTCCCTGCTCGACTTGTCAGTCTCACAGTCAAGCTCCCTTGTGCACTTACACTCGACATCTGATTGCCAACCAGATTGAGGGAACCTTTGGGCGCCTCCGTTACTTTTTAGGAGGCAACCGCCCCAGTTAAACTACCCACCAGGCACTGTCCCTGAACCG
>JAZJYU010000107.1:0-4885 GCA_040390225.1 Actinomycetota bacterium
CTCCTCGACGGTGCGGAAGGTGAGCACGCTGAGCACCGGCCCGAAGATCTCCTCCCTGGCGATGCGGTGACTGGTCTCGACACCGGTGAAGATGGTCGGCGCGAACCAGAAACCCTTCGCCGGGATCTCGCACGGCGCGGTCCAGCGGGTCGCGCCCTCCTGCTCGCCGATGTCGCTGAGCGCACGGATGCGGTCCAGCTGCTCGCGGGAATTGATCGCCCCGATGTCGGTGTTCTTGTCGAGCGGATCCCCCATGCGCAGGGTGGCGAGCCTCTCCTTCAGCCGGTCGACGACCTCTGACTCGATGTTCTCCTGCACCAGCAGGCGGGAACCCGCGCAGCAGACGTGACCCTGGTTGAAGAAGATGCCGTTGACGATGCCCTCGATGGCCTGGTCGAGCGGGGCGTCGTCGAAGACGATGTTCGCGGCCTTGCCGCCGAGCTCCAGGGTCAGCTTCTTGCCGGTGCCGGCCGTCGACTTCGCGATCGCGCGCCCGACTGCGGTGGACCCGGTGAACGCCACCTTGTTCACGTCTGGGTGGTTGACGAGCAGCGCGCCGGTCTCGCCGGCGCCGGTGATGATGTTGACGACGCCCTTCGGCAGGTCCGCCTGTTGCAGGATCTCGGCGAAGATCAGCGCGGACAGTGGAGTGGTCTCCGCCGGCTTGATCACCACGGTGTTGCCGGCGGCGAGTGCCGGCGCGATCTTCCAGGCCAGCATGAGCAGCGGGAAGTTCCACGGGATCACCTGCGCGGCCACGCCGAGCGCACGCGGGGTCGGCCCCAGCCCGGCATAGTCGAGCTTGTCGGCCCAGCCGGCGTAGTAGAAGAACCAGGCGGCGACGAGTGGCACGTCGACATCCCGGCTCTCTTTGATCGGCTTGCCGTTGTCGAGGCTCTCGGCGACCGCGAGCTCACGCGCTCGCTCCTGCACGAGCCGAGCGATGCGGTACAGGTACTTACCGCGGTCGGCGCCGCTCAGTTTCGACCAGGTGCCGTCGTATGCCCTGCGGGCAGCCGCCACCGCGCGGTCGACGTCCCCGGCATCCGCACTCGCGACATCGGCTATCTTGTGCTCATCGGCGGGCGAGATCGTCGCAAACGATGTTCCAGAACCCTCCACGAAGTCGCCATCGATGAACAGGCCGTAGCTCTTCTTCAGGTGCAGGATCGACGGCGACTCAGGCGCCGGCGCATAGTCGAGAAAGCGCTTGTCGGAACCAGGCATTAGTCCACCGTTACGTAGTCGGGGCCGCTGTAGTGGCCGGTCGTGATCTTCTGGCGCTGCAGCAGAACATCGTTGAGCAGGCTCGAGGCGCCGAAGCGGAACAGGTGCGGGTCGAGCCAGTCTTCGCCGGCGGTCTCTGCGACCGTGACCAGGTACTTGATCGCGTCTTTGGACGAACGGATGCCCCCGGCCGGTTTCACGCCGATTCTTTCGCCGGTGAGGCGATGCCAGTCCCGCACCACCTGCAGCATGAGCAGGGTGACCGGAAGGGTCGCTGCGGGTGCGACTTTTCCGGTGGAGGTCTTGATGAAGTCGCCGCCGGCCAGAATGGCCAGCCACGATGCCCGGCGCACGTTGTCGTAGGTGTTCAGCTCGCCGGTCTCAAGAATCACTTTGAGATGCGCGTAGGTGCCATCGTCGCGGCGGCATGCCTCCTTGACGGCGACGATCTGGTCGAAGACAAGGCCGTACCGGCCGGAGAGGAACGCGCCGCGGTCGATCACCATGTCGATCTCGTCCGCGCCGGCGGCGACGGCGTCCCTGGTATCGGCGAGCTTCACCGGCAGTGATGCGCGACCGCTCGGAAAAGCCGTCGCAACGGCGGCCACGTTGATGCCAGAGTTCGTTCCCAGTGCTGCGACCGCGTACGGCACCATGTCGCCGTAGACGCACACCGCGGCGACCCGGGGGGTCGTGAGGTCTGACGGGTCGGGCGTCATCGCCTTCGCGACCAGCGACTGCACCTTTCCGGGGGTATCGGCACCCTCGAGGGTGGTCAGGTCGATGAGGCGGATGATCGTGTCGAGCGCCCAGGCCTTCGACGTCGTCTTGATGGAGCGCGTGCCGAGGCCCGCTGCCCGCGCCTCCAAGCCGACCGCGTCGACACCGGGCAGACCCTCCAGGTGCAGCCGGAGGCTCTTCTCGGTGAGGTCACCGCCGATCAGCTCGATGGCACGGGACGCCGGGGCGAGCGCCACGGACTGTTCGATGGTCATGCCGACTCCTCGAGTTGCTGGTGTTGCTGCTTCAGCACCGATAGCGCCGTGTGTTCATCGGTGACGAGAATGGTGCACAGCCCGTTCGACACGACCGCGTGCGCGACCCGGTGCTTCGCCTCGCCGGAGATCACCGCGATCGCGGTGCGGGCCGCTCGCAGGCGATCCAGTCCGAGTCCGACGGTGCGGGCGTCGAGGCCGACGTCCACAATAGTGCCGAACGCGTCGATGTACCGGCCGAGCACATCGCCCACCGCCCCCTTGCGTACCAGCTGGGCCACGTCATCCTTCGTCAGGTAGCCGCTCTCGACCAGAACCGAATCGGCGTCGGCCACCCCGGCGCTGTAAAGGTATGCGGAGGCCGAATCGGCGCGCTGGAGTGCTGCGGCGACAGTGCGGTCGGCCTCGATCACCGCGCGGGTCTCGCGTCGCTCCAGGATGGCCGGGATCGGCAGAGTGGTCGCCGTTCCGCCCGCCTTCCTGGCGATCGTCATCGCGGTGGCCGCCGCGTCGCTGCCATGCCGGTTGAGACTGAGTCCGCCATTGACCTGGACGACGTTGACTCCGCTCGCCCATCCCTCGGGGAGAGCCTGGGCGACCGCGTCGATGGTCCTGCCCCAACTGACGCCGAGGGTGCGCGGGATGGGGCGTAGCGCGGCCAGATAGTCGGCTGCCGCTATGGGAACCGCCTGCGTGTCGTCGATGGAGCCTTCTGCGATGCGGGGCACGACGACCGCGTCCGCGAGACCGAATCGCTCGATCAACTGGTGTTCGAGCGAGGTGCGTCGTGCGCGCGGATGAACGATCTCGATGCGGACGATGCCCTGCTCGCGCGCCTGCGCCAGGAGCCTGCCCACCTTCCAGCGCGTCACGCGCAGCAGCGCACCGATCTCGTCCTGGGTCTTGTTGTCTTCGTAGTAGAGCTCCGCCGCACGCACGAGCATGAGATGGTCGATGGCGGGCATGTCTTCAGCGTACGTCTACACCGCGGTCGAATCAACGAATGTTGCGACTGCTGCTCATATGAGCAGACCGCGATTCCCATAGGCTGTCATTCATGACCGGCACCTACGCCCTCGCTATCGACCTCGGCGGCACGAAAGTGGAGGCGGCCCTGATCGATCCGGCGGGAGCCGTGTTCGCACCCAGCCGGTTCCGTGCGCCGACCGGCAAGGGGTCGACCTCGGAACAGCTGGCCCTCGCCGTCGACGAGGTACTGGCGCTCGCGCTCGCCGCCCTGCCGAGTGGCGCCACGCTGCTCGGCGTCGGCATCGGCTCGGCCGGCCCGATCGACGAGGCCCACGGAACGGTCTCGCCACTGAACCTCCCCGCCTGGCGGGAGTACCCCTTGCGCGATCAGGTCATCGCGGGGGTGCCGAACGATGTGCCGGTCGTGCTCCGCATGGACGGGATCTGCATCGCCCTCGCCGAGCACTGGGTGGGGGCCGCGCAGGGCTACGCCAATGTCATGGGCATGATCGTGTCGACCGGCATCGGGGGCGGGCTCATCCTGCATGGAAACACGGTTTCCGGGCCGACCGGCAACGCCGGACACATCGGACACGTCGAGGTCGCCGGTTTCACCGATCCATGCGCCTGCGGCGGCATCGGCTGCGTCGAAGCGGTGGCCTCCGGACCGCATACCGTCGAGTGGGCCCGACTGCAGGGCTGGCAGGGCACGACCGGCGAGGAGCTCGGCGCGAGCTATCGCGACGGCGACGAGGTGGCCATCGCGGCCATCGAGCGGTCGGGCCGCGCGATCGGGCAGGCCATCGCATCCGCCACCTCCCTGGTCGACCTCGAACTCGTCGCCATCGGCGGCGGGTTCTCGCACGTGACGCCCGACCTGTTCGAGCACATGCGCGCCGCGGTGGCGACGCGCAGCCAGTTCGGTTTCGTAACGAAGGTGAAGATCGTGCCGTCGGGACTGTCGAGCGATGGGCCGCTCATCGGCGCCGCGGCGCTCATTCATCGCGCAGAGGTGGTCGGCTAGGCCGTTCTCGAGCAGGTCAGCGCCGGCTATGTCTTGGCCGCGAGCCTTCGCCGGTGACTGGCCTCGATCTCGTCCTCGACATAGGCAGGGCGTGACAGGATCGGCGCCACGAACGCCGCCGGCAGGGAGACGACGATCAGCAGTATGAGCGGGGCGACCCACCCCCCGGTGGCCGAGTGCAGAACACCGAGCAGCAGGGGTCCGAGGGCGCCCAGGAAGTAGCCGACGGACTGGGCGAAGCCGCTGAGTGCGATGGAGCCGCGCTGCGTACGCGAGCGCAGGTTGATCAGAGTGAGACAGACCGGGAAGATCAGCGGCCCGGCACCGGCAAGCAGCACCCAGATGATCGTGCCGGCACCCGGTGACAGAAGCAGCCCGAGGTACGCGATGACGAGGAACGCGACCCCGACCCAGATGAGAATTGCCACCCGCCGGATGCGGATGGTGAGGAGCGGCATCAGAATGGCGCTTGGAGCCCCCACGACGCTGTTGAGAGCGAGCAGCGCGCCGGCCTGGGTGGGAGTGACCCCCGCGGTCTGCACCAGCAACTCCGGCAGCCAGGCGAAGAGCGCGTAGACGCTGAAGGTCGACACCGTGAAGGCGATAGCCACCGCCCAGGCCACCTTCGAGTGCCAGATGCGTCCGACCAGTTCAGCATCGGGTTCAGGAA
>JAZJYU010000107.1:4895-14651 GCA_040390225.1 Actinomycetota bacterium
ATCGCGGCGGCATGGGCGACCACAAGCCGAGCGAGACGCGCCAGCCGGCCGAGTCGGCGACAGGCGTCGCGATGATCGCCGGCACCGCGGCGCTGACGGAGAGGAGGAGCGCGTAGAGCGAAGTGAGCAGGCCGACTCGATCGGGAAAGTAGCGCTTGACGAGGGGCGGAAGCAGAACATTGCCGATTCCTGCACCCGCGATGGCCACGATGGTTCCGACCAGGAGCACGAGGAACCCGGGCGCCGCGGCACGCACGACGGGACCGACGACCAGGGCGACGATCGCGATGAGCATGAGGCGCTCGAGTCCGATCCGCCTCGAAAGGAGCGGCGTGACAATAGCGGAGAGAGCGAACACAACCGGTGGAACGCTTCCGAGAAGTCCCAGGGCGACGCTGTCCAGAGGGATGTCGACTGTGACCTGCCTCGCGATCGGCGAGATAGCAGCGACCGCGGTGCGCAGGTTGACCGCGACCAGTACGATCCCGACGAGGGCCAGCGTGCGACCCTGCCACAGGGGCGCACGGGGAGCAGTCACCGTCACGGGCGCGGTGCGCCGAGAATGGAGCGGATGCGCAGCTCGTCCGCCCGCATCTGCGCGACCAGGGCATCCGCATCCGGAAACTTCTTCATCGGGCGGATGTACTCGACGAAGTGAAGGACGACCTTCTTGCCGTACAGATCGATCGTCTCGTCCAGAACATGGGCCTCGATCTGCTTCTCCGGGACCCCGTCGAAGGTGGGGTTGTTGCCCACGGAGACCGCCGCTGGCATCGTGCGCCCATCGAGGGTGAGACGGGCGGCATAGACACCGTCCGCCGGGACGAAGCCCTCGACCTCGTGCGAAAGGTTGGCCGTCGGATAGCCCAGGGTGCGACCACGTTCGAAGCCGTGCACGACCGTCGCCCGTACCGACGGCTGACGGCCGAGCAATGCCGTCGCCCCGGTCACATCGCCTCGATCCATCCGCTCCCGCACCAGGGTCGACGAGATCGGGCGCTCCCCGTCTGCGAGCGCCCTCTCGATCGGTCTCACCTCGAAACCGTGACGCGCGCCGAGTTCGGTGAGGAGTGCGACATCCCCCCGGCTGCGGTGCCCGAACCGGAAGTTGGGGCCGGCGAAGACCAGTCGCGCCCGCAAGGCCTGCACCAGCACGGAGTCGACGAACTGCTCCGGCTCCTCTTCGCTGAACTCCTTCGTGAATGGCAGCACGAGCGTCGCGTCGATACCGGTCGCAGCGAGCAGCTCCCGTTTCTGCTCGTTGCTCGAGATCGACGGAGGACTCTTCTCCGGGCTCAGCAGGGCGAGCGGATGCCGGTCGAACGTGACGACGACGGATGCCAGGCCGAGCTGGTCTGCCGCGCTCTTGAGTGTGTCGATGACGCGTCGGTGACCGAGGTGCACCCCGTCGAACTTACCGATCGTCACCGCTGACGGGCCGAAGTCCTTCGGCACGCTTCCGAGATCCTGGAACCAGCGCATCTCAGGCGACCTGAGCGGCTGCCCTGCCGCGGCTGCGGAGGTAGACCAGTCCGAGCACGGGCAGCACGAGTGGCACGAGCAGGTAGCCGAGACCGTAACTCGACCACACCGTGGCGGTGGTACCGAAGGCATCGTTGCTGTGGACACCGATGAGGTCTGGTGCGACGACGGTGATCGTGCCGACGACGAGCACGCCGAGCAGTTCGAAGCTGATCGTCGCGAGTGCCACGCGGTACCAGACGATACCGGGGGCAACCAGCGCGACGGTGGCAACGATGTACACGATGGCGGACACGGCGGACAGGATGAAGGCGACAGGGGCAAGGCCGAAACGATCGATTATCTGGAACACCGAACGGCCCGTCGCGGCCACCGCGAGGATGCCGTAGACGACGACGAGTACCCGGCCGACGCCGGTGGTGCGGTTCTGGGTAGCCATCATGCCCAGTCTAGACAACACCGGATCAGGCGATGCCGAGCACCCAGATCTGGTACATGCGGAACAGCATCACCGCGATGGCGAGGTTCGCGACGCCGACCACCACCGTGCTCCAGCGGTCGCGCTGCACGAGAGCCCAGAACACCGCGAGCGGAACCATGATGAGCGCTGCCACCTGATAGATGTAGAACTCCGGCACACTGCCGATGGCACGATTGCCGACCGCGGGTGCGATGAGCGCGATCACCAACTGCGCCAGCAGCAGCACCTCGACGAGGGCGGCTGAGCCGAGGCTGTAATCGTTGGGTTTCCGCCCGGCAAGGCCGAGCACCAGGCACAGCAGGCCACCGAGAACGGCGATCGCGATCTGTACGATGGCGAACCAGACGATCATTCCGTGTCCTTCGGGAAGTTGACGATGCTCTTCGCGACCCCTGAGACGCGTTGCACCAGTCCGACAAGGCTACCGTCAGGGGCGATGGCGGCGATCGGTCCCATGTCGGCGCCGGCGTGTGCCACCCGTTTTCCGTTGGCAAGGTCGATCGCCTCCTCCGCGGTGAGGCGCCAGTGCGGGAACAGGCGCATCGCCGCCACGGAAGGCGTGAGCAGAGCGGAGTCCACCCGTTCCGGCGTGAGCTCGGTGACCGCGTCCAGCACGTCGAACGGGCCGATCCTGGTGCGCCGCAGGGCCCTGAGGTGACCTCCGACGCCAAGGGCGGCGCCCAGGTCCCGGGCGATAGCGCGGATGTACGTGCCCGATGAGCACTCGACCCGCACGTCGACATCCAAAAAGCCGTTTCCCCGGCGTGACGCCAGAACCTCGATCGACGAGATCGTGACCGTTCTGGCCGCCAGTTCGACGGTCTCTCCCTCGCGCACGAGTGCGTACGCGCGCTTGCCGCCCACCTTGATCGCGCTCACGCTGCTCGGCACCTGCCGCACCACCCCGGTGAGGTTCGCGAGACCTGCGGTGACCTCGGCCTCGGTGATGCCCGCGACCGATTTTGCGGACGCCACCTCCAGCGGATCGCCTTCGGCGTCATCCGTGGTCGTCGACGAGCCGAGCCGGATGGTCGCGAAGTACTCCTTGTCGAGCCCGACCACGAAGGTGAGCAGCCGGGTCGACGCGTTGATGCCGAGCACGAGCAGTCCGGTCGCCATCGGGTCGAGTGTGCCGGCGTGCCCCACCTTTCGCGTGCCCGCGGCACGGCGGGTGCGCGAGACGGCGTCATGGCTGGTGATGCCGGCCGGCTTATCGACCAGGAGGATGCCGCTGCGGTTCACAACCGTTTGAGTCACACCGACGATTCTCGCAGGGCGAGCAGGATGTCGAGCTTTTCCGGCAGCGCGGCCTGCATGAGTTCGCGCACCCGCGCGTCAGCGTCGTAGTCGTCTGTCATGCGCAGGCCGACCAGGGTGTTGATCAGCATTCCGCCGGAGAGGAACTGCTGGGCCTCCTCGGCGTCGAACCCGGCCTCCGTTCGCAGGAATTCGTAGACGCACAAGAAGCCCTCGCGCGCGACAGCCCCGATCACCGGGTCCTTGCCGAGCACGAAGCCGTGCATCAGAGACAGCAGGAGTCCTCGCTGTGATGCGAGGTCGACATATGCGATGCCGATGCGCCTTCCGGCCGTCTCGCCGTTGTCTGTCGCCAGCGCAGCGCGAAAGGCGGCCATGAGTATCCCGAGCGCGCGGCGAAGCACCTCGATGAAGAGCTGCTGCTTGGTGCCGAACATCCGCACGACATACGGCTGGCTGACGCCTGCCGCCTTCGCGACGACGGCGGTCGTGGTGCCGACGTAGCCGTAGTCGCCGAAGACCGCCGTGGCCGCCTCGAGGATCAGCTCGCGGCGATCGTCGCCCTTCATCCGCGTCTCGCCGCGCTTTTCAGAAGCACCTGACATCATGCTTGACATGGTATCAGCTGATAACTAATGTCTGTAAGTAATCAATCGATTACAAGTTTCAGGAGCAGCAATGACAACTCTCGACACCGCGCAGGTTGAGGCCCACTCCGCACCACGCCGCCGTATCCCCGTCTGGCTGGCGATCATCGCGGCCTCCCTGCCCATGTTCATGGCGACGCTCGACAACCTCGTCATGACCAACGCCTTGCCGGTCATCCACCGGGCGCTGAACGCCTCGGTAGAAGAGCTTCAGTGGTTCATCAACGCGTACACGCTGAGCTTCGCCACCTTCATCCTGCTGGCCGTCGCGCTCGGCGACCGGTTCGGCCGGCGCACGGTCTTCGTCATCGGCATCACGATCTTCGCCCTCGCCTCCGCGGGAGCCGCGCTCGCCACAAGCCCCGCCGAGCTCATCGTCGCGCGTGCCGTACAGGGCGTCGGGGGGGCGGCGCTGATGCCGCTGTCCCTGACCCTGCTGGCCGGCTCGGTGCCATTGCGCCTGCGCCCGCTCGCCATCGGCATCTGGGGCGGCATCTCCGGGCTGGGAGTGGCCGCCGGTCCTCTCGTCGGCGGTGCCGTCGTTCAGGGCTGGAACTGGCAGGGTATCTTCTGGATCAATGTGCCGGTGGCCGTCATCGCCATCCCCCTCGCGCTCATCGCCCTGCCGAACAGCTTCGGCGCACGCCTGCGGGCGGACATCGTGGGAGTCGTGCTCGTGGGGCTCGGCGTGCTCGGCGTCGTGTTCGGGATCGTCCGCGGCAACCCGGCCGGCTGGCACAGCGTGCAGGTGATCGGCTCGCTGATCGTCGGTGTCGTGCTGCTCGTCGCGTTCGTGATCTGGGAGTCGCGCACCCCTTCACCGTTGCTGCCGCTGCGCCTGTTCCGCGATCGCAGCTTCACCGTCGCGAACATCGTCGGCGCCGCGTTCAGCTTCGGAATCTTCGGCTCGGTCTTCATCCTCATCCAGTTCCTGCAGATCGTGCAGGGCGCCAGCCCGCTGGAGGCGGCCGTGCAGACCACGCCGTGGACCATGGCGCCGATGATCGTCGCGCCACTCGCCGGGCTGATCGCACCGCGAGTGGGCACCCGGGTGCTCGTGGTCGTAGGACTCGCGCTCTCCGCCATCGCGATGTTCTGGCTCTCTTTCACCATGACGGCGACCGTCGAGTACACCGTCATGCTTGCGCCGTTCATCATCGCGGGCGTGGGGATGAGTCTGGTATTCGCACCGATGTCGACGGCCGTGCTGGCGACGATGTCCCCGGCCGACCACGCCAAGGCCAGCGGAACCAACTCAACGCTGCGTGAGGTCGGTACGGCGCTCGGCATCGCCGTGCTGACGGCGGTCTTCACCGGGGCGGGCGGACAGCTCACACCGACCGGATACGTGCACGCCGCCATTCCCGCGGTCATCGTCGGCGCGTCGGTGCTCGCCGAGTCGGCCGTGATCGCACTGCTGCTCCCCGCGGGTCGTTCGGCTCGGAAAGCCGTGCAGTAGGGGTCGCCCCATAAGATTCGTCTCATGCGAATCGCAGTGATCGGCGCCGGTGCGATCGGTGGGGCTCTGGCCGCCCTGCTCGACCGCGCCGGCAACGATGTGGAGATCACCGCCCGTGGGGCCGGACTCGCGGCGATCAAGGCCGGCGGCATCCGGCTGAGCGGACAGTGGGGCGAGCACGTCGCCCGTGTCGCCGCCGGGGAACGACTCAGCCGCAGGCCCGAGATCGCGATCGTCGCCACCAAGGCGGTGGATGCGCCGGCAGCAATCCAGGACAACCTCGAGTGGCTGGGCGGCATCCCGGTCGTCGTGGTGCAGAACGGCCTCTCGGGTATCAGCGCCGCCGTCGCCGCCGCACCGAAGTCGGACATCGTCGGGGGGCTCGCGGTGTTCGCGGCCTCGTTCCTCGAGCCCGGGGTTGTCACGGTGACCACCGGAGGACCGCTCTACGTCGGCGTCGGGGTCGATCAGAGCGACATTCCCGCCCGCTTCGTCGCCCAGGTGCTCGGCACAGTGCTCGACACGCGGTTCGTGCCCGACTTCGCCGGTGCCCAGTGGACGAAGCTCATCGTCAACCAGGTCAACGCGATCCCCGCGATCACCGGGCTCAGCGTGCAGGCGGTCATCTCGGACGGCGGACTGCGCCGGGCCATGACGGCGAGCATCCGGGAGAACGTGCGGGTCGCGCGGGCCCGCGGCATCCGGTTCGCGCCCATGAACGGACTCGGCAACGGCATGCTTCGGCTGATCGGTGCGGTCCCACTGTGGATCGGCCAGCTTCTGCCGCTCGCGATGCGGCGCCGGATGGGCTCCGTACCGAACCCGGGCTCGACGCAGCAGAGCATCCTGCGCGGCCAGCCCACCGAGATCGACTACCTCAACGGTGCCGTCGTCGAGGCGGCCGCCGGCACCGGTGTTCCCACGCCGGTCAATGCCGCACTCGTCGCGATGGTGCACGAGGTGGAGACGAGCGGGCAGTTCCTGCCCGTCTCAGAGGTCGTCGCGCGAGCCCGCTAGCCTCAGCAACTGTCGGCGAACCGGCGGCGCGGATGCTCCGGGTCTCGGTTGTCGATGATCGCGTTCGCCTTCGCTCGCGGCTTCATCGTGCGGATGTAGTCGGAGTCCGCCTCGTCGTCGGCCTCGACCCAGATGGCGTAGCGCCACTTGCCGGCCAGATCGGGCACCTGGAGGCGCTCCCCCGCCACCAGCAGCAGGTCGGTACCGAAGTCGTCGTTCGCGTCGGCGACCGTGACGCTGTGGCCGCCGTCGCGCAGCGCCGCCGCAAGGTTCTCGGCGAACCGGTGCTGGCCGGAACCGGGCTCACCATCGACCGCGATGCGGCCGGACGAGTAGTTCTGCAGGATCTCGGCGGCGAGCGCGTCGATCACGTCGTTCTTGAGCGGTTGCCAGGTGGCCATGAGTCGAGCCTACGCTGGGGGCTGTGACCATCGCCGAACCCGTCAGCGCGTGGTTCCGCATCAGCGGGCGCGATCTGCCGTGGCGACGCCCCGGCTTCACCGCATGGGGAACGCTGGTGAGCGAAGTCATGCTGCAGCAGACCCCTGTGGCCCGCGTCATCCCACGGCTCGAGGAGTGGCTGCAGCGCTGGCCGACGCCCGCCGATCTCGCCGCGGTGCCGTCCGGCGAAGCGGTGCGGGCATGGCACCGGCTCGGCTACCCTCGCCGGGCGCTCAACCTGCACGCGGCGGCCGTGGCGATCACCGAACGGCACCAAGGAGTGGTGCCGGAGGAGGTCGAGCAGCTGCTCGCGCTCCCCGGGGTCGGGGAATACACCGCGCGCGCTGTCGCCGTCTTCGCGTACGGCCACCGGCATCCGGTGGTCGACACAAATGTGCGGCGCGTACTCGCACGGGCGGTCGACGGCCAGGCGGAGGCCGGGGTTCCGTCGACGAAGCGCGATCTCGCCGCGATGGAGGCGCAACTGCCCGAAACGCTCGCGGATGCGCGGCTCGCCAACGCGGCCATCATGGAACTCGGTGCGATCGTGTGCACCGCGCGATCCCCGCGCTGCGACGGCTGCCCCATCGCGACCACCTGCGCCTGGCGAGCCGCCGGCTACCCGGACTACGAGGGGCCGCGCCGTCCCGGCCAGAAGAGTTTCGAAGGCTCCGACCGTCAGGTGCGCGGACTCATCCTCGCCGAGCTGCGGGCATCGGAGGTGCCGCTCGGGCAGGACGAGATCGACGCGGTCTGGGCGGATGATGTGCAGCGCACCAGGGCGCTTGAGGGCCTTCTCGCCGACGGCCTCGTCGCAGGAGATCCGAACGACGGGTACGAGCTGCCGAGCTAGACCTCGATGAAGGGCGGTGGCGTCAGATCGCCAGACCAGGTGCGCACCCCGAGTGTGCTCTCCCCGGGACGGTAACCCATCGCCCGCAGCAGGTTCTCGCCCGGGGCCCAGCCGACCGGGCACTCGACCCGTGCGGCGAACATCCCCTCGGCGATGCCGTGCTCGACGAGCAGCGACGCCACCGGTACGCCGAACCCGTGCAGGTCGCTGCCGGGTTCGAGCAGGAACAGCGCGAGCGAGACCACCCCGAGGTCGGGATAGTCGACGACGGCGTCGACCAGCCCCACCATCACGCCGTCCGACTCGATCGCGAGCAGCCGTTTCTGCCCTGCCGTCGTGCCCTCCGGGATGGCGGTCAGGAGCGCGTGGGCGAGGTGCGGCCGTGTGCCGCGCGCGGCAAAGTAGTCGGCCCGCGTGTCGAGCAACCGGAGGATCTCGGCGTCGTCTCCGGGCTGCACGGGGCGAAATCCGATGAACATGGTGAGATCAGGGTAGTGGAGGTTGTCCCCCGATCGGCGGAGACTGGTCGCGTGCCCGAACTTCCGGAAGTGCATGCCCTGGTGACCGATCTCGCCTCGCGCCTGGGCGGCCACGTCATCGATCGCGTCGATATCGTGTCGTTCGCCGCGCTCAAGACCTTCGACCCGCCGATCGGCGCCCTCGCAGGCACCACCATCGCTGGCGTGACCAGGCACGGGAAATTCCTCGACATCGCCTGCGGCGACCTGCACCTCGTGATGCACCTGGCCCGGGCCGGCTGGATCCGATGGCGCGAGGAAGCTCCGAAGCCGCTGAAGGGAACCGGCAAGGGACCCATGGCCGCGCGCCTCATCCTGGATGACGGGTCCGGCTTCGACGTGACCGAGGCCGGCACCAAGAAGAACCTGGCCATCTATGTCGTTCGGGATCCGCTCGAGGTGCCCGGGATCGCGCGGCTCGGCCCCGACCCGCTCGAGCCGGGCTTCACCGAAGAGGTCTTCGCCGGAATCCTCGCCGCGGCCGGGCGCGCCCAGATCAAGGGCGTTCTGCGCAACCAGTCGATCATCGCCGGCATCGGCAACGCGTACTCGGACGAGATTCTTCACACGGCGAAGATGTCGCCGTTCACGCCGGCGACGATGGCACCGGATGCCGTCTCCCGGTTGTACGCGGCGATGCAGCAGGAACTGCGCGCGGCCATCGCACGCGCCGACGGGCTGTCGGCAGCGGAGCTGAAGGCCGAGAAGAAGTCGAATCTTCAGGTGCACGGCCGCACCGGCGAACCGTGCCCGGTGTGCGGAGACACCGTGCGCCAGGTGATCTACGCGGACTCGACCTTTCAGTACTGCCCCACCTGCCAGACCGGCGGCAAACCGCTCGCCGACCGTGTGCTCAGCCGGCTGCTCAAATGAAGTCGATCGAGTTCCACTCCCGGGGACCCTCAGGGAACGCAAGCCCCTCGAGCACGAGTGGGTCGTTCGCCATGAACTCCTCGGCAGCCTCAGCAGTACGGAAGACCGCCATCGACCGCGGTTCGAGGCCGTCCGCGAAGGTGCCGATATGCACTATCTGGCCGCCCTTGGCGAACTCGTCCAGGTAGGCGCGATGGCGCGGATAGGTCGCCATCAGGGCGTCCTGAGTCGTCGTGTCGGTCGGCAGGTAGATCGTCACATACAGCACGACCAGATGCTAGTCCTCGTCCTCGTCCAGTACCCGGGGTTTCACGTACGGGTCCTCGTCACCCGCGTAACTGGCGGTGCTCTTTAGCCCGTCGATCTCGCTGTCGCGGGCGGCAGCCTCCGCGAGCAATGCCTCGATGTGCTGCGCGTTCTCGGGCACGGCATCCGGGATGAACTCGATCGACGGGGTGAGCCGCACGGTGAGGTTCCTGCCCACCTCGCTGCGGATCATGCCGGTCGCTGACTTGAGGGCTGCGGCGGTATCGACGCGCTCCTCATCGCTGCCGTAGACCGTGTAGAAGATGCTGGCGTGCTGCAGGTCACCGGTGACACGAACGTCTGTGATGGTGACGAACCCGAGCCGGGGGTCTTTGAGCCCGCGTTCGAGCGTCTTGGCAACGATCACCTGGATGCGGTCCGCCATCTTGGCGGCCCGAGCTGCGTCGACCATTGTTAGCTCC
>JAZJYU010000107.1:14661-20615 GCA_040390225.1 Actinomycetota bacterium
TGGGCGAGGTCTCGACCCGCTCGGCGGAGCCGGCGGGAGTGTGAGGCCAGGTAAGGAAGCTTGCGAAGCTCCGCTTCCGTCCTGGTCTCACACTCCCGTCGGCGTCCCCACGCTAAACGCGCGGCTTCTCCTTGAGCTCGATCGTCTCGATTTCGTCGCCGATCTGGATGTCGTTGAACTTTCCGAGTCCGATACCGGCCTCGAAGTCTGTGCGCACCTCTGTCACGTCATCCTTGAATCGGCGCAGCGATTCGATGGCCAGGCTGTCGCCCACCACGACGCCGTCGCGGATGACCCGCGCCTTCGCGTTGCGGGTGATCGTTCCGGATCGCACGATGACGCCGGCGATGTTGCCGAACTTCGACGAGCGGAAGATCTCGCGGATTTCCGCGACACCGGACTGCACCTCTTCGAATTCCGGCTTGAGCATGCCCTTGAGGGCGTTCTCGACGTCTTCGAGTGCGGCGTAGATCACCGAGTAGAACCGCACATCAACACCCTCACGGCTGGCGCGCTCGCGCGCCTTGGTGTCGGGGCGCACGTTGAATCCGAGGATGATCGCGTTGTCGACCGTGGCCAGGTTGACGTCGCTCTCGGTGACGGCGCCGACGCCGCGATGGATGATGCGCAACTGCACGCTGTCGTCGACCTCGATCTTGAGCAGCGACTCTTCGAGCGCCTCGACGGCACCCGAGACGTCACCCTTGATGATGAGGTTGAGCGACTCGACCTTGCCGTCTTCGAGGGCCTTGGTGAAGTCCTCGAGGCTGATCCGCTTGCGGCTGCGGGCGAGCAGGGCGTTGCGCTCCGCCGCTTCGCGCTTCTCGGCGATCTGGCGGGCCGTGCGGTCATCATCGGTGACGAGGAAGGTGTCACCGGCGCGGGGAACAGAGGTGAGTCCGAGCACCGAGACCGGGCGAGCGGGCGTTGCGAATTCGACTGCCGTGCCGTTCTCGTCGAACATCGCTCGAACGCGGCCGTAGGCCGTTCCGGCGACGATCGCATCGCCGACCTCGAGCGTTCCCGACTGGATGAGCACGGTCGCCACGGCGCCGCGTCCCTTGTCGAGCTTGGCCTCGATCGCGACACCGCGCGCGTCCTTGTTCGGGTTCGCGCGCATGTCGAGTCCCGCGTCCGCGGTGAGAAGCACCGCGTCGAGAAGCTCCGGGATGCCGATCTTGTTGAGCGCGGACACGTCGATGAACATCGTGTCTCCGCCGTACTCTTCGGCGACCAGTCCGAACTCAGTGAGCTGCTGGCGAACCTTGGCCGGGTTGGCCCCGTCCTTGTCGATCTTGTTCACGGCGACGACGATGGGCACGCCCGCGGCCTGGGCGTGGTTGAGCGCCTCGATCGTCTGCGGCATGATGCCGTCGTCGGCCGCCACCACGAGGATCGCGATGTCGGTCACCTGCGCGCCGCGGGCACGCATTGCGGTGAACGCCTCGTGGCCCGGGGTGTCGATGAAGGTGATGGCGCGCTCGATACCGTCGTGCTCGGTGATCACCTGGTACGCACCGATGTGCTGTGTGATGCCACCGGCTTCGCCCGCAACCACGTTGGCGTTGCGGATCGCATCGAGAAGGCGCGTCTTTCCGTGGTCGACGTGCCCCATGACGGTGACGACCGGCGGACGGATCTCGAGGTCCTCATCCGTTTCGTCTTCGAGCTCCTGGTCGAGGTCGAGGTCGAAGCCGGCGAGCAGTTCGCGGTCCTCGTCCTCCGGTGACACCATCTCGATCTTGAAGCCGAGCTCGGCCCCGAGGATCTCGAAGGTCGCCTCATCCAGCGACTCGGTGGCGGTGGCCATCTGTCCGAGGTGGAAGAGCACGGTCACGAGGTTGCCTGGGCTGGTGTCGATCTTGTCGGCGAAGTCCGTGATCGAGGCGCCGCGACGCATCCGCACCACGGTCGAGCCGTCGCCGCGCGGTACGCTGACGCCACCCAGCGACGGGGCTTCGCGCAGCTCGAATTCGGCGCGCTTCGTACGCTTCGACTTGCGGGCCTTGCTCTTGCCGCCACCGCGGCCGAACGCACCGGCCGTGCCGCCGCCTGGTCCGCGGCCACGACCGCCGCCGCCGGCGGGACGGTTGGGCCCGAAGTTCGAGCCGGGAGCCCCGGCAGGCGCTCCACCCGGACGGAATCCGCCCGCGCCGGCAGGGCGACCGGGGCCGCCGGGCCGCTGGAAGCCCGCGCCGGCACCCGCCGGACGCTGGCCGAAGCCGCCGGGCCGTTGGCCCTGACCGGGTCCGCCCGGACGCGGCGCGCCGGGGCGCGGGGCCGCCGGACGCGGAATGCCGCTCGGGCTGGCCGCGGGACGCGTGTTCATGCCCTGCGTGCTCGCGTATGGGTTGTTGCCGGGACGCGGCGCGCCGGGGCGCTGCATTCCCTGGGTGCTCGCGAACGGGTTGTTGCCAGGGCGTGCGGCGCCCGGGCGCGGGATGTCATTGGCTTCGGTGGCCGGTGTGCTCGCTTCTGGCGCTTCCGCGACGGGCGCCGGCGCCTCTGCGACCGGTGCCGCAGGCGCGGCAGGTGCGGGAGCGGAGGGCGCTGGCGCGCGGGCCGGGACCTTGGCTGCCGGAGCGGCCGCGGGCTTCGCCGGGGCGGTGATCCCCTCCGCCTCGAGCGCGGCCTTCAGCTTGCGCGCGACGGGGGGTTCGATGCTGGAGGACGGTCCTTTGACGAACTCGCCCATCTCCTTGAGTTTCTCAAGGGCTTTCTTGCTGTCGATGCCGAGTTCTGCTGCGATCTCATGCACGCGTGGTTTGGTAGCCACAGTCGTTCTCCTTCTCGGGCCGACACCCGAGAGGGGCAGGCCTTAGTTGTTGACGGGTCTCATTTCGAGCCGCTCATTAGTTGTCCATTGGTCAATCAGCCTGTTCTTTAGGACGTCTCGGTTGACACGTCGACTGTTGTGCGTAAACCACTCGCGGTCGCAATCTCCGTGCGAAGCGCGCGGCCGAAAGCTTTTCGAGCTATCGCCGTGTCGACGCAGTGGAGGGTCGGATGCACCCACGCGCCTCGACCGGAAAGCGTTGCCGACGGATCCGCAACCACTTCGCCATCCCGCGCGACGACCCTCAGGAGCGAGGATGCGACGTCACGTTCACGGCAGCCGAGACAGGTTCTTACGGGTTCCATGTTACTCCCTTGCCGCACCCCTACTGTATTCGAGCGACGTTCGCCTCTAGTGTTCATTCATGGAGGCACTGGCTCAACGAGATCTCCGAAGGACCCTGGACGCCGTGCACGAGCTCGGGCTCGTCTCGCGGATCGATGATCTCCCGCTGGAGACCGCGCGGCTGCTCCACGAACTCATACCGTGCGACGTGAGCGGCTGGGTGGTCATCGATCTCGGCAACGCCAGGCTGAGCGGCGTGCACTGGCCAGACGATCGCAGCCGGCTCATGGGACTGCTGCCGGCGGACCTGCGCGAAGTGCCGCTCATCGAGGTGATCTCGCGACGGATCAACCGCGACGTTATCAGCATCAGTGACATCTGGTCCCGGCGCCAGTGGCACTCGCGCCGGATATACGCCGACGTCTATCACCCCAACCGCGCCGAGTACCAGCTCGTCACGGCGATCAGCTTCGCCGATCCGGCGAACTCGGGCGCCTCCCTGCGCCGGGTGGAGTCGCTGTCGTTGATTCGCAGCGATCGCGACTTCTCGCCGCGCGATCGGGCGATGCTCGGGGAGTTCAGCCGGCATGTTCGCACCGCGGCGAGGCGACTGCGACACAGCGGGTTTGCGCCCACCCTCCAGGACGCGCTGGCCCGCGGGCTCACTGCCCGGCAGGGAGAGGTGCTCATCGAGCTGGCGGGCGGGTCGAGTGTGCGCGTGGCCGCAGCTCGGCTCGGGGTCAGCGAGAAGACGGCCGAGAATCACCTGCAGGCCGCATACCAACGGCTTCAGGTGTCGAATCGGGTCGCTGCGCTCGCGCGGATCAGTCAGCGGGAGTCCGGATCGTTCTGCCTCGGGGTCATTCCGCACTGAGGCCTATCGCCCCTAGTCTTCATCCATGCACCAGTTGACCGTGCAGGACGCGCGTCGGATGCTCGACGCGGTCTACGAGGTGGGGCTTGTTCCGACGATGGCCGGACTCCCCCGCGTGGTCGCACGCCTGGCCTGGGAACTGGTGCCTTGCGACCACAGCGGATGGGTCGTGCTCGACTTCGCTTCGGGCAAAATGAGCGGCGAGCACTGGCCCACCGACCTGTCGCCGTACTTCGACCGGGTGCCCGGCGAACTCGCGGCGGTGCCCCTGGTGCCGGCGGCCGCGGTCGGTCCCACCAACTCTGTCATCAGGCTCAGCGACTTCTACAGCCCCCGCCAGCTGCACGACACGGCCGTGTATTCGGAGCTGTATCGAACCATCGGGGTCGAGTACCAGCTGGTTGTGCCGCTGAGCTTCGCGACACCCGGCAGCAGCGGCCTGCGGGGCAAGAGGGCGGAATCGCTCACACTCGCCCGATGGGATTCGGATTTCACCGACCGGGAACGGGCCATGCTCGACGAATTCGGGCGTCATGTGCGCAGCGCCGCACGGCGACTGCGCGCAGGAGCGGACAGCGCTACCACAGCGCCCGACGAGTTCGGTCTGACGGCCCGCCAGAGTGAGGCGCTTCTCGCCGTGGCCGGCGGCGCAACGGTGAGGAGCGCTGCGACGGAACTGGGCATCTCGCCCAAGACGCTGGAGAACCACCTCCAGGCGGCGTACCTGCGACTGGGCGTGACGAACCGTACGGCGGCGCTCGCGAGGCTCCGCGGCCGTAATACCGGTCCATACGGGTTGGGGGAAATCCCTCATTGAGCCAGTGGGGTGGCGGGCGCTGGACTGGTCACACCGCCCGTTCGTTCCCAAGGAGAACCGCTGATGATCCGCCGCCCGCATATCCTTCTCGCGCCCGCCCTGGTCGTCGCAGCCGTGATCGCCCTCGCCGGGTGCTCCGCGGCGACGCCCACGTCAGCCCCGAGCGAAGCCTCCGACGGCGGAACCAGCCCGTCCACGGCGAGCAGCCCGGCGGCATCCACCGGCCCGAAAGCCTGCGAACTGGTCACCGCGGCCGTCCTCCAGTCGACGCTGGGCGTCGCAGCGGGTACCGGGTCCGAAAAGAGCGGCTTCGGCGGGCCCGGCAGCACGGAGTGCGACTACACCGGCATCATCGTTCAGGTCTCGCTGCAGGCGGACACGTACTACCCGGCCGCGAGCTATTCGCCTGCGGGGGTTCCCGGATCCGCCGCGCCGGCATCCGGTGATCGCGGGTATGTCGCTCCCAGCGCGATCCTGGTCGTCAAGGGCCAGACCGGTGTCTTCGTCACGCTCACCCACCAGGTGACGATCGACCAGGGCCAGGCGCTCGCCACCGCGATCGTCGCCGGGCTGTAGCTAGTCGTCCTCGAGAATCGAATCCGGCTGGATGTCGATCCGGGCTCCGGTGAGTTTCGCGGCCAGGCGCGCGTTCTGGCCCTCTTTTCCGATAGCCAGCGACAACTGGTAGTCGGGAACGAGGGCACGAACCGCCTTGGTGGCGGCGTCGATGATGTAGGACGAGGTCACCTTCGCCGGCGAGAGGGCGTTCGCGACGAACTTCGCGAGGTCCTCGTTGTAGTCGACGATGTCGATCTTCTCGTTATTGAGCTCTGACGTGACAGCACGCACACGCTGCCCGAGTTCGCCGATGCAGGCGCCCTTCGCGTTCACACCGGGCTCATTCGCCTTTACCGCGATCTTCGTGCGGTGCCCGGCCTCACGCGCGAGCGACACGATCTCGACGGCACCGCTCGCGATCTCCGGCACCTCGAGCGCGAACAGCTTGCGCACCAGCGACGGATGCGTGCGGGACACCGTGATCTGCGGACCCTTGAGCCCTTTGGTCACGGCGGTCACGTAGACGCGGATGCGGGAGCCGTGTGCATAATCCTCACCGGGCACCTGCTCCTCGGGAGGCAGGA
>JAZJYU010000107.1:20625-22791 GCA_040390225.1 Actinomycetota bacterium
GCCTCCACCGTGCCCAGGTCGACGTGGATCATCCGCGGGTTCGGACCCTGCTGGATGACGCCGGCGACGATATCCCCCTCGCGCCCCTTGAACTCGCCGAGCACCTTGTCGTCGCCGATATCACGCAGCCGCTGGTTGATGACCTGCTTCGCGGCGAACGCGCCGATGCGGCCGAAGTCTTCCGGCACATCCTCGGCCTCGCCGATCACCTCGCCGTCGTCGTTCAGCTCCGGCACGAAGATGTGCACGGCGCCGGTCTTCCGGTCGAGTTCGACCCGCGCGGCCGGGTTGCCGTCCTTCGCGTCGGCGATTCCGGTGTGCTTGAGGTAGGCGGTGAGGATGGCCTGCTCGATGATCGTGACGAGTTCGTCGAACGGGATCTCGCGCTCGCGCTCCATGAGGCGCAGCACACTCAGATCGATATCCACAGTGGGCCTCCGGTATTCATTTAGATCCGCCCGGCAGGGCGGGAAGTATGCGCTCTACGGTAGCAGGGTCACGTGGCACCCCGTCCGCAATGCCGTCTCGCGAGCTGTAAGAATTGGCGCTTTCGCGAGCGCGAAGTGCGCCAATTCTTACAGTTCGCGATGCCTCTGCGCGATGATTTGACGCACCCTCGCCAGGAACTCCTCGGGACGGGCGAAGATGTCGTCGGCCGTCACTCTGACGACTCGCCAGCCGGCTGCCTCGAGTCGCTCCCGGCGGTGAATGTCGTCGCGGAACCGGCGCGGATCCGTTCGATGTTCCTCACCCTCGTACTCGAAGCACAACCGCAGCTGTGGGAGAGCGAGGTCGGGATGAAGCGTGTCTGCTCCCCCGTCCACGACGACGGGATGCCCAACCATCAGACCGCGCAGACCGTTGTCTTCCAGAAGAAGCCGCATTCGTGTCTCCATCCGTGAGTCGACTCCGGTCCGAGCTCGGGGAATCGCCAGCGTTGCCGCGCGGGCACCGCGACGCCCTCGGAACCGCTGTACCGCATCCTGAAGGTCTCCTCGAGAGCACAGCGGAGGCGTGCGCGGCCCTCCTGGCTGGCGCACCCCCGAGATCAGATAGTCGGCAGCGGCGATCAGGTCGTGAAACCCGACCTCCCGTGCGAGTTGGAACCACATATCTGCGGGCGCGATCGAGGGAAGCCCGTGGATCATCTGGAGCGTGCCACCTGTCACCACGTGTCCCCGCACGCCCTGACGTCGGGGTTGCTCATCGGGATGCAGCGCGGTCACGTGAATCGGGACCGTGCCGAGGGTTGACGGGAGGCGAACCCCGTATAGGGCCGCAGCGGTGGAGTGGCTGAAGTACTGACCCTCCCGAAGCACCGGCTCGTAGGCACGGCAAAGCCCGACCACGCTGTCGAGGTCGAGTTCGATCGCCGACATCCCGTGAAACGGGTGCTGCACGTCGGAACCGCGAAGCCGGCCGCGTCGCACGCCGTCGTCCGTGCTCTCGCTGGTACGAATCGCCGACCCGACGAGATGGCCCGGGAGTGCGGTCTTTCGCGACATACCCATACTCTCGCCGGGGGTTGACCGTCACGTCGTGAGCCATCCACAGGGCGCGCGAACTGTAAGAATTGGCGCCGTTTCCCGAAGGGAAAGCGCCAATTCTTACAGTTCGCGGAGGCGGGTTCTTAGGTCGTCGAGCGGGACGGGGGTGCGCTCGTTCGTGCGGCGATCCCACAGTTCCACGGTGCCGTCTGCCACCGATTTGCCGACGATGACGATCGTGGGCACCCCGATCAGCTCGGCGTCGCCGAATTTGACGCCGGGGCTCACCTTCACCCTGTCGTCGAACAGCACGTCGTAGCGCTCCGCCTCGAGCTCGGCGACCAGCTTCTCGGCCGCCTCGTAGACCTCGGCCTCTTTGGTCGCAGCGACCACGTGGATGTCGAAGGGCGACACGTTCGGAGGCCAGACCAGCCCGCGCGCGTCGTTGTTGCTCTCTGCGATCACCGCGAGGATGCGGGTCACCCCGATGCCGTACGACCCCATGGTGACGGTCACCAGCTTGCCGTTCTCGTCGAGCACCTTCAGCCCGAGCGCCTCTGCGTACTTGCGGCCGAGCTGGAACACGTGCCCGATCTCCATTCCGCGAGCGAGCTCGACGGGACCGGAACCATCGGGGGCAGGGTCGCCGGCGAGCACCTCCGCCGTCTCGACCGTGCCG
>JAZJYU010000108.1:0-3892 GCA_040390225.1 Actinomycetota bacterium
GTTGATGCCGATGCCGCCGAACGCCTCGACTGTCGCGCGATACGCATCCGCGACCTGCTGCTCGGAGGAGATGTCCGTGACAACGGCGATCGCCTCGCCTCCGGCGGCACGGATCGCCACGGCGGTCTCGTTGGCGGCCTCCCCCGAGATGTCGAGCACCACAACGCGGGCGCCGCGTGCCGCGAGCAGCGCGCTGGTTGCCGCTCCAACACCTCGGCCACCGCCGGTGACGATCGCGACCCTGCCGTTGATGTCCCTTGCGTCTGACGCCATCGTCTTTCCCTCCATCGGATGAGGCGCTAGCTTACAACCAATCAGTCGGTTGAATATCGGGCGCACTGTCGCGCTGAATGGAGTCATGATGTCCACACAAATCCAGGATGGACGCCCGCTGGAGGGCCAGGTCGCCGTCGTCACCGGTGGCGCCGGCGAGATCGGCGCAGCAATTGTCGAGGTGCTGGCCGAGCGAGGTGCGCGGGTGCTGTTCACCGATCTCAACGAGTCGAACGGAACGGCGCTGGCCGAACGCCTGGGCGCGGCCGGGCTGGATGTGCTGTTCCGGCAGGGGGACATGACCTCGGAGAACGAGGTCACTGCGACGGTGGCCTCCGCGACGACGAAGTGGGGTCGTGTCGATATCGCCGTCGGCGCGGTGGGCTGGACCCAGGCGCACGCATTCGTTGACGAGGGTTCCGAATACTGGCGTCGAATCGTCGACCTCAATCTGATGTCAGCGGTGTACCTCACGCATGCCGCACTCACGCCGATGCTCGACGCGGGTTACGGGCGGATCGTTCTCGTCTCCTCGTTGGCAGGGCGGATTGCTCGCCGGGAGCGCGCCCTGTATTCCGCAGCGAAGGCGGGCGTCATCGGGTTTGCCAAGGCGGTCGCACTCGAGGTGGCGAAGCAGGAGATCACGGTGAACTGCATCGCGCCGGGCGCCACCGACACGCAGCAGATGCGTGATCAGGGTGAGGCCAACACCGCGTTCGCGCTGGACACGATCCCCCGAGGCAAGTTCGCCTCGACCCGAGACCAGGCCAACGCTGTGGCGTTTCTGGCCTCTCCGGACTCCGCCCACATCACCGGCCAGACAATCGCGGTGGACGGCGGAGCGACGATGATCTGAACCGGTCCGAGGCCGAGGGGCGGTGTTGACAAACCCCAATCCCGCCTATAGCTTACGACCAACCGTTTGGTTGAAAGTTGTTCTTCACGTATAGGCAAAGGAGCCTCGAATGAAACGGCTTGGCATCGCTCTCGCACTCGCGGGAGCCGTAGCACTCTTGGTGACGTCATGTGCGGCACCGTCTTCGACCGGGTCAGCCGGCAGCTCGTCCGGACCAGTGAGTGCCTCGGCATGCATCGCGGCGGCGAGCAAGGCCGTCGCTGAGGGGAGCACGGCGATCGAGCCGAGCGTCCCCGCGGCAAAGGTCGACGCAGCAAAGAACAAGGGCAAGACGATCTGGTACATCTCGGCCACGATGCAGCTCGAAACCATGATCGGATTCGCACAGGGCGTGCAGGCGGCCGCAGACGCGTCCGGTCTCAAGGTCAAGATCTTCGACGGCGCGAACTCACCGGCGAAGTACAACGACGGCATCACCCAGGCCGTCGCGCAGAAGGCAGACGGAATCATCCTCCAGGGCATCGACCCGTCGCTCGTGAAGGCCACGCTCGCTACCGCTCAGGCGGCGGGAATCCCGACGGTCGACGCGATGAACGGCGACCCGAGCGACGCGCTGCAGCACGGCATCTCGAGCCACATCACCGTCGACTTCACCCAGGCCGGCAAGCTCCAGGCCGACTACATCCTCGATAAGGCCAAGTGCAAGGCGAACGTCCTTCAGCTCACCTCGTCGCTGTATGTCGCCCTGAAGAACAAGACCAAGGGCTTCAACGACGAGATGACGGCGCTCTGCCCGACCTGCAAGGTCGACACGGAAGAGGTCAACTTCGCCGACTTCGCCAACAGTGTGTCGACAGTTGTCAGAACGGCGACCCAGCGCAACACCAGCCTGAACTACGTCAATGCGCAGGATGACGGCATCGCGTTCTACACGCAGCCGGTGCTCGCCAGCCTCAACAGCAAGTTGCCCATGGTGTCCGGTAACGGTGCCCCGGCCAACATGGATCTCATCCGCAAGGGCGAGAGCCAGAAGATGGACATCATCTTCCCGCCCCTGCCCTACATGGGCTGGGTCGAGGTCGACCGCCTCCAGCGGGCCATGCTCGGCATGGATGTCCCTGCCAGCGGTATCCCGCAGCAGATCGTCGACGACAGCACCATCAAGCAGACCGAGTCCGCTCAGGTGCCGAAGTTCGACGGCTACGAAAACCTGTTCCTCAAGAACTGGAACATCAAGTAGCAGCGGGGCGTGGGGCGTCGGCGGTCATCCGACCGGCGCCCCGCATCCTCTAGTCAACGTTCGACGGATGGACATACCGTGCTCGTGAACGGCGTCAGCAAATATTTCGGCCCCATCGCCGCACTCGACGGAGTCACCTTCAATGTATTGCCGGGTGAGATCCACGGCCTGGTCGGCCACAACGGCTCGGGCAAGTCGACGCTGATGCGAATCCTCACCGGCTTCTACACACCGGATGAGGGCGAGATCACCTTCGCCGCCGACGAGACCAGCAACGTCGCAGCCATCCACCAGGATCTCTGCCTCCTCGACGACATGACCGTTGTCGAGAACTTCGGTATCAGCACGGGTTACGACCGACGCGGCATGGGGGCAATCTCCTGGCGCACTCAGCGCAGGCTCGCCTCCGAGAACCTCCGCAGCCTGGGCGTCGACAGTAATCCGGGCGAACTCGTCGGAAACCTCGCGCCCGCAGAAAAGGCGGCCGTCGCGATCGCCCGCGCGGTGAGCGAGATTCGTCGCCGGGGCGGCAACGGTGTGCTCATCGTTGACGAAGCGACCGCCTACTTCTCCCAGCGGGAGATCGACGTGGTGCGGGGCATCCTGAGACGCCTCGCCGATGAGGGTCACTCGGTGATCTTCATCAGCCACAATCTGCGGGAAACCCGCGAAACCTGCGACCGCATCACGGTGCTTCGCAACGGGCGTGTGATCGATACCTTCGTCTCGAAGGAGGTCGATGAACCGACCATCGTCTCCGCAATGCTCGGCCGCACGCTCGACTCCTACTACCCGCCGATGAGCGAACGGCCGCCGGCCGATCCGTCGGCCCCTCCCCGACTGTCGGTTTCGGGGATCAGTGATGAGCAGATCAGAGACTTTTCACTGGATGTCGCGGCCGGCGAGGTCGTCGGCGTCACGGGCATCCTCGGCACCGGCTTCGACCGGATCCCCTACCTGCTAGCCGGGTCCCATCGCGCGCACGCGGGCTCGATCTCCGTCGACGGGACGTCGGTGGAACTCGACCCACGTCGCACCGCGGCGAGCGGAATCAGTCTGGTTCCCGCCAACCGCGCCGCCCACGGACTCTGGATGGACGAGACCACCGTACGCAACTTCACAGTGCCGCGCCTCGGGACGTTCTGGCGCAAGGGCCGGATGGACCTCAGGGGCGAGCGAGTTGCGACGGATCGAGCGATCAAGCAATTCGGGGTGCTGCCGGGACGGTTCGATCTTCCGATGTCCGCCTTCAGTGGCGGAAACCAACAGAAGGTCCTCCTGGCGAGTCGGCTGGACCCGACCAAGACGAAGGTGCTCCTATTGCATGAGCCCACCCAGGGTGTCGACTCGGGGGCGAAGGTCGACATCCTCCGCATCGTGCAGGACGCGGCCGCCTCCGGTGTCGCTGTGGTCGTGTTCTCCTCCGACCACGAGGAGCTGGTCAACACATGCTCCCGCGTACTCATCCTCTCCACCGATGGTCGAGTCGTGTCCGAGCTGGCGACCGAATCGCTCGACGAAGA
>JAZJYU010000108.1:3902-7469 GCA_040390225.1 Actinomycetota bacterium
TCGCCGCCGGCTAGAGCATGAAGATCCAGAAAGAGGAACCGAAATTGACCGACCTCAACCAGAAAGCCCTCAACGCGGTGCCGAGGCGGCCGTCGAGTGCCAACGTCGCCCGTTTCGCGGTGCCCGGCGTGCTCGTGCTGCTGATCATCATCTTTTCGGTCGCCCTGCCATCGTCGTTTCTGACGGCAGGCAACTGGGCATCGATGGTGCAGTCGCAGGCGGTGCTCCTCATCCTCGCGCTCGCCGTCACGATGCCGCTGCGCGTCGGTGACTTCGACCTGTCGATCGGCGCCATTGCCGCACTCTCCTCGACGGTCACCGCCGTGATGGCGGTGAACCTCCACCTTCCGGCCGGCCTCGCGATAGCGATCGGGCTCCTGTCGGGCGTGATGGTCGGCGTGGTCAACTGCATTGCGGTGATCGTGATCGGCATCGACGCCTTCATCGCAACCCTGGCCACGATGACCATCGTGACTGGGCTGACCCTCATCATGACCAACACGACGGTCGTCTACAACATCCCCGACTCGATCGTGCAGCTGGCCAGGTGGAGTGGGCTCGCGCTCCCCGCGAGTGCGTACTACGGCTGGATAATCGCGGCCGTCCTCTTCTATGTGTACGAGATGACGCCGTTCGGCCGCAGCATGCTGTTCGTACGCGGAAACCAGCAGGCGGCGCGACTGGTGGGGCTTCCCGTCAACCGGATTAGGGTGATCGCGTTCCTGGGCAGCGCCCTGCTGAGCAGCTTTGCCGGCGTGCTGCTGCTCGGAACGATCGGTGCAGCCGACCCGGGGATCGGGGCGCAGTATCTGCTTCAGCCCTACGCAGCGGCTTTTCTCGGCGCGACGGCCATCCAGCTCGGGCGGTTCAATGTGATCGGCACTATTCTCGGTCTCTACCTCATCGTCGTCGGCGTCACCGGGCTGCAGCTACTCGGTGCCTCGAGCTCGATCTCCCAGGTCTTCTATGGTGGCGTGCTTCTGATCGCCGTCGGAGCAGCACGCCTCGCATCGCGAAGGAACAAGACTTCCCCGGTGGGGAACTGAGCAGCTCGATGAAAGGAAAAGGAATGGAAACCAAACTGGACACTCTGGAAGACTTCAGGCGGGTCGCCGACAAGGTGCGCAATTGGGGCCGCTGGGGTGACGACGATGAGATGGGCACGCTCAACTTCATCGACGCCGACAAGATCCGGGACGCCGCGAAGCTCGTCAAGAAGGGAAAGGCGATCTCTCTGGGCGCCGATTTCGGACCCGACGGACCGCAGCAGGGCACGTCTCCGCTTCGCATCAACCCTCTCGTGTTCCTGGCGGTCGACGGTGGGGACGGAGAACAGTATTCGGACCGCGTTAAGGGTTACAAACACAGTCGCGCACAGAGCATCGCAGAGTGGCGAGCCGACGGCGACCTGTTCAGGTTCAACGAGGACTACATCGTCATGCCGTTGCAGGCATGCACGCAGTGGGACGCACTGTCGCACGTGTACTACGACGAGAAGCTCTACAACGGGTACCCCTCGAACGCGGTGACCAGCCAGGGTGCGACCAAGAACAGCATCTGGACGGTCGGCAAGAACGGCGGAATCGTCTCTCGTGGCGTACTGCTCGATGTGGCACACCACCGCGGCGTCGACTACATCGACGGAGGGCTTCTCATCGAACCCGAGGAACTCGACGAGGTGGCGAAGGCCCAGGGCGTGGAGATTCAGCGGGGCGACGTGGTGATCGTGCGCACCGGATGGTGGCACCGCTTCTACGAGACAGGGGTCGGAACCGATCTCGGTACCGGGGTCAGCTGGCACATCGCCGAGTGGCTGCACGACCATGAGGTCGCCGCGGTCGCCGCAGACAACCACGCGGTCGAGGGCTTCCACTACCGCGACTCTGAGGCGACCTTCCTACCGCTGCACCTGATCGCGCAGCGCGATATGGGGCTCCACATGGGTGAGCTGTTCGAGCTCGAGGAACTGTCCAAGGACTGCGCGGAGGACGGTGTCTACGAGTTCCAGTTCGTGGCTCCCCCGCTGCGCGTCGTCGGCGCTGTCGGCTCGCCGATCAACCCGATCGCACTCAAGTAGCACACCCGAACGGGCCCGTCGGTTGTCGACCGGCGGGCCCGTTCGCGCGGCCGCTCTGTGCCGCAGAACAGGATGACAACGAATCATGGATAAGTCGTGTGTGTCTGCTGCGGATGCGGTGGCGGATATTCCGAGCGGTTCGACGCTCGCCGTGGGCGGTTTCGGCTTGGTGGGAGTGCCGGTCACGCTCATTCGTGCGCTGCTCGCCCAGGGCACGGATCACCTCGAGGTGGTGTCGAATAATTGTGGTGTCGATGGGTGGGGGTTGGGTGAGATTCTCGCGGCGGGCCGGATCGACCGGATCATCGCGAGTTATATCGGCGAGAACAAGGAATTCGCCCGCCAGTACCTGTCGGGCGAGGTTGAGGTGGAGTTGACCCCGCAGGGCACTCTTGCGGAGCGGTTGCGTGCCGGCGGGGTGGGGATTCCCGGGTTCTTCACGGCGACCGGATTCGGCACGGCGGTGTCTGAGGGTGGGATGCCGTGGCGTTACGGTTCCGACGGTTCGGTGGTCGTGACGTCGCCGGCGAAGGAGACCCGCTTGCTGTCCTCGCTCGGCGAGGAGCGGGAGTACGTGTTCGAAACGGCGATCCGTGCCGACTTCGGTCTGGTGCGGGCGGCGAAAGGTGACCGGCACGGCAACCTGGTGTTCGAGAAATCGGCCCGTAACTTCAACCCGCTCGCGGGGATGTCGGGCCGGATCACCATCGCGGAGGTGGACGAGATCGTGGAGCCGGGTCAGATCGATCCTGATCAGGTGCACCTGCCCGGGATCTACGTCGACCGGATCGTGCAACTCACCCCGGAGCAGGCGTCCGAGTTGCCGATCGAGAAGACCACCGAGAGGAAGCGGTCCTGATGGCTCTGACACGTGATGAGATGGCGGCGCGCGCCGCACGGGAACTGCACGATGGCAGCTACGTCAACCTCGGTATCGGGTTGCCGACCCTGATCCCCAACTTCATCCCCGAGAACATCACCGTGGTGTTGCATTCCGAGAACGGCATTCTCGGGGTCGGTCCGTACCCGTGGGAGGGTGAGGCCGACCCGAAGCTGATCAACGCGGGCAAGGAAACCGTCACCGTGCTCCCCGGCGCCTCCTACTTCGACTCGGCGGCATCCTTCGGCATGATCCGTGGCGGCCGGATCGCGACCGCGGTCCTGGGCGCGATGCAAGTATCCGTCACCGGAGACATCGCCAACTGGGCCGTTCCCGGCAAACTGATCAAGGGCATGGGCGGCGCCATGGATCTTGTCAACGGCGCCGACCGGGTGATCGTGCTCATGGAACACGTCGCCAAAGACGGCACCGCGAAAATCGTCAAGGAATGCACCCTGCCCCTGACCGGGGTCCGCTGCGTCGACCGGATCATCACCGACCTCGCCGTCATCGACATCACCGACAACGGCCTCACCCTCATCGAAACCGCACCCGGAGTCACCATCGACGACATCATCACCGCAACCGACGCACCCCTCACGATCGCAGT
>JAZJYU010000109.1:0-12345 GCA_040390225.1 Actinomycetota bacterium
CGGCGGCGTCGCCGACCGCCTGCTTCGCCTGCAGCACGGCGGCGAGCGGCAGCAGCATCCCCGCGACCAGCACCATCGCAAACATGATCGCAACGGCGAGGATCGAGCCCGAACCCCGTTCACCCGGCCGCACAACTCGTCGCTTCGAGGTGCAGCCCGCCGATGATGCCGAGAGTCACGGATGTCGAGGCCGTCACGCACACCAGGTCGCCCCGGTCAGCGCGCAGCAGTGTCGCGGCGGTGGTCGGAGCGGCGTCGCCGCGCGACACCGCCCGTGCCGCTGCCGCAGCCGTCGCCTGCAGTTGCAGCTGCTCCCCAGCCAGCCGCATCCCACCGAGGCAGCACGCGAGCACGACCATGACCGCGGGGATCACGACCGCGAACTCCGCGGTCACGCTGCCCCTATCCCCCGACATTCAAGGCTTTCTGCACTACCCCGAGCAGCAGCTCGCGCACCGCGTCGCTGCGAAGGATGGCCACCAGCAGCCCGGCGAACCCCACTGCCGCCAGCGTCGCGATCGCGTATTCGGCGGTGGCCGCGCCGGTGTCATCTCGCAGTTTCTTCATGCGCTCTACTCTTCGCCCCCGGCCTGACCCGCGTACTGCAGTTCGCGTGATCGGCGCGCTGCGCACCCGGTGCGGCCCTGTGAAGTAGACGCTGCGATCCCGACGATGTGGGATTTCGTTGACGTTGTCGACTGCGCAGCAGCGACAACGTCAACGAAATCGCCCATCGTTGGGACGTGTGCGATCACAGCGACCCGACGGTCGACCCGAGCACCGAGATCAGCATCGGCACGACCACCAGCAGCATGAAGGCCGGCAGCACGCACACGCCGAGCGGCAGCATGAGGGTCACGGCGAGCGTCTCCGCCTTTCGTCGCCCGAGCGCCCGTGCCTCCCTCCGAGCCTGCTCGGCCGCGCTCCGCAGCAGCAGCGCCGCCGGTACGCCCGCCCTGCTCGAGAGCGAAAGTATGTCGCCCACGGCATCCGGCGGCAGCTGATGCCGCGACTGCGCGGCCTCCACGACGGCGAGCGCTCGCGGAATCGAAGCGCCGCCCGACACGGCGATCGCGACGAGATCGAACCCGAGTCCGGGTACCGCGCTCGGCGGCCGAGCGGATCGCAGCAACCTCCGGCTCCACAGGTGGGCTGCTGCGACGAGCAGAAGCCCGAGGGCGAGGCAGCACCAGCCCGGAACCGTGGTGAACAGCGTGCCGACCGTATCGAAGCCGAGGGCGAGCTCGAACAGCACGCCGATCAGCGGGAGCACGAGGATGAGGCGGGTGGTGGCCAGAGGGCCCGCGAGCGCAGTCCGGGCGTCGCGCTCGTTCTCGGCGAGGCCCCGCAGCGACGCAGCGAACCGGTGCAGGGTGTCGGCGAGCGGGGCGCCCGCATCCGTCGCCACGTCCCAGGCGGCGTCTAGGCCGCGTACAGCCTGCGACCGCGCGGCGAGCCTGCCCCCCACGTACTCCCACGCCGACGCCGGTGCGACGCCAGCCCCGAGCAGCACCGCCAGCCGTTCGACGGTGTCGGCCAGTTCGTCGAAGTCACTCAATCGCCAGCCGGCCCCGATCGTCGAGCGCGAGCCGCCCCACCGCCGCCAGGCGACGCCCTCCGGGTGAGCGAACGACGTGCAGCACCGCGCCGATCGCGCTCGCGGCCTGGCGGGCGATCGCGGTCGGGCCGAGTGCGGCGAGCGCACCGAGCGCCTCCAGCCGGGCCGGCACATCGGCGAGCGAGTTGGCGTGCAGCGTTCCGGCCCCGCCGTCGTGGCCGGTGTTGAGCGCCGCAAGCAGCTCGCGGATCTCCGGCCCGCGGCACTCGCCCAGCACGAGCCGGTCCGGGCGCATCCGCAGTGCCTCACGAACCAGCCGGGTCAGTCCGATCGAGCCGGCGCCCTCCAGATTCGCCTGCCGCGCCTCGAGCGAAATGAAATGCGGATGCAGGGGGCGAAGCTCTGAGACGTCTTCGATCGCGATTATCCGGTCGGTCGCCGGCGCCGCGCCCAGCATCGCCGAGAGGAGGGTCGTCTTGCCGCTCCCCGCTGCACCGGTGATGAGTACGTTGCTGCGTCGTTCGACCAGATCGACCACCAGTGCTCGCGGAACGGCACCGAACAGCCCGCTCGCCTCCAGCGCGCCGAGGTCGAGGTGACGGGATCGCGGCAGCCTGATGGAGATGAGCGTGCCGGCCGGCGAGACAGGAGGAAGCACGACGTGCACACGGATGCCGTCGTGCAGGCGCACGTCGACGCACGGTGTGGCCTCGTCGATGTGCCGGCCGCCCGCGGCGATCAAGGCGACCGCGTAGTCGCGCAGGCCCGCCTCGTCGGCCCACGGGGATGACTCGCGCACAAGCCCGTCCCCCCGGTCGCACCACAGTTCGCGCGCCCCGTTGGCGAACACATCGGTGACCGCCGGGTCGGCGACGAGGAACGCGAGTTCCCCGAACCCGTCGGCCTCGCGGGTCGAGGCTGCGACCCGGCCGGGCCGCACTGCCACGAAAGGGGCGTCGGTCATCCCGTAACCGTACGGATGGTGGCAGGACGGTCGGAGGCATCCGGCACTACCCTCTGCTCGGGTGGCCCTGCGTCAGCCTGTGGAGGAGCAGATACACGCCATCGTTGAGACGACTTGTCAACGATGTGCACGCTTCGCAGCCCCCAACGTCGACAAGAGGCAACATCGTTGCGGGCACGCCAACCGGCGCCTTAAAAGAAGAGGGGCGGCGCCTGTTGGGGGGAACCGGCGCCGCCACGGCAGTACAGGATTGGGGGGAATCACTGGAGTACTGCCAGCCGAACTTGCGTTCAACGGCTCTCAGTGTACTCCAGCGCCCCACCCGCGCAAGGGTGAACGAGGGGTGAATTGGGCCTACTCTCAGGGATGAATTGTCTCACCCCCATTTCGCGGGCAATAGGATCGCTCTGGCCCCTCACCACGCAGTGAAAAGGAACGACGATGTCTTCAGATTCCATCGACAATCTCATGCACGAGGAGCGGCGTTTTCCGCCGTCGAAGGAGTTCGCGAAGACGGCGATCGCGTCGGAGTCGCTGTACGAGGATGCGAAGAAGGACCGCGTCGCCTTCTGGGCGAAGCAGTCCCGTGAGCTGGTCGCCTGGCACAAGGACTTCACGCAGACTCTCGACTGGTCGGGCGCTCCCGTGGCGCGCTGGTTCCACGATGGCGAGTTGAATGTTGCGTACAACTGCCTCGACCGGCATGTGGAGGCCGGCAACGGCGACCGCGTGGCGATCAACTGGGAGGGTGAGCCGGGCGACACCCGCACTCTCACCTACGCCGAGTTGACCGCGGAGGTGAAGCGCGCCGCCAACATGTTGATCGACCTGGGCATCGGCACGGGCGACACGGTGGCCATCTACCTGCCGAATATTCCGGAGGCGGTCATCTCGATGCTCGCGGTCGCCCGCATCGGCGCGATCCACTCGGTGGTTTTCGGCGGATTCAGCGCGGAGAGCCTGCGCTCCCGCATCGACGACGCCAGCGCGAAGCTGGTCATCACCGCGGACGGCGGTTGGCGCAAGGGCCGGGTGAGCCCGCTGAAGCCGGCTGTCGATGGCGCGCTGGCGCTGGAGAAGGATCAGCCGCACACGGTTCAGCACGTGCTCGTCGTGAAGCGCGGTGAGAACGACGTCGAGTGGGTCGACGGGCGGGACGTGTGGTGGCATGAGAGGTTCGAGGCCGCCGCCGCCGACCATGAGGCGCAACCGTTCAACGCCGAGCATCCCTTGTTCATCCTGTACACGTCAGGCACGACCGGCAAGCCGAAGGGCATCATCCACACGTCGGGCGGGTATCTCACCCAGGCCACGTTCACGCACCGGAATGTGTTCGACCTGCATCCGGAGACGGATGTCTACTGGTGCACGGCGGACGTCGGCTGGATCACCGGCCACAGCTACGCCGTCTACGGTCCGCTCTCGAACGGCGCGACCTCGGTGCTCTACGAAGGGACCCCGGATGCCCCGCACCCGGCCCGCTGGTTCGAGCTGATCCAGAAGTACAAGGTTTCCATCTTCTATACGGCCCCGACCGCCATCCGCTCGTACATGAAGCTGGGCCGTGAGTCGATCGACGCGTTCGACCTCTCGAGCATCCGCCTGCTGGGCAGCGTCGGCGAGCCGATCAACCCCGACGCGTGGATCTGGTACCGGGATGTGGTGGGCGGCGGGAAGGCCCCCATCGTCGACACCTGGTGGCAGACGGAGACGGGCGCGATCATGATCTCCGCGCTGCCCGGCATCACGATCGCCAAGCCGGGGTCGGCCCAGGTACCGCTGCCGGGCATCTCGGTGGACGTGCTCGACGAGGCCGGCACCCCGGTGCCGCCGGGCGGTGGCGGGCTGCTCGTCATCACGGAGCCCTGGCCGTCGATGCTGCGCGGCATCTGGGGCGACCCCGAGCGGTTCCGCGAGACCTACTGGTCGAAGTTCGGCACGAAGTACTTCGCGGGTGATGGGGCCCGCAAAGACGAGGACGGCGACATCTGGCTGCTCGGCCGCGTGGACGACGTGATGAACGTGTCAGGCCACCGCCTTTCGACCGCGGAGATCGAGTCGTCTCTGGTCTCGCATCCGATCGTCGCCGAGTCCGCCGTGGTGGGCGCTGCCGACGAGACGACCGGCCAGGCCGTCGTCGCGTTCGTGGTGCTCCGCTCCGACAAGTCGGCCGGCCAGACCAAGGACGAGGCGTCGACGACCCTGCGCAAGCACGTCTCCGACCAGATCGGCGCCATCGCCCGGCCCCGTCAGGTCTTCATCGTCGACGAACTGCCGAAGACCCGCTCGGGCAAGATCATGCGGCGACTGCTGCAGGACGTGGTCGAGGGCCGCCAGATCGGCGACACCATGACCCTGGCCGACTCGACCGTCATGCAGGCGATCGCCGACCAGCTGAAGTAGGAACCTACGCGAACTCGAGGATCAGCTCCACCTCGACCGGCGCGTCGAGCGGCAGAACAGCGACACCGACGGAGCTGCGGGCGTGCTTTCCCGCGTCGCCGAAGACGTCGCCGAGAAACTCCGAGGCCCCGTTGACGACACCGGCGTGGCCGGTGAACTCCGGAGCCGACGAGACGAAGCCGACGACCTTCACCACCCGTACGACGCGATCGAGCGCGATGACGGATGCCGCGGCCGCGAGCGCGTTCAGCGCGCACTGCCGCGCATAGCCTTTCGCATCCTCAGGGGTCACGGCCGCGCCGACCTTGCCCGTCGCCGGCAGCGCACCGGCGACCATGGGCAGCTGGCCCGCGGTGAAGACCAGGTTTCCGCTGATGACGGCCGGCACGTAGGCACCGGCCGGAGGCACCACCGCTGGCAGTTCGAGTCCGAGTTCGGCGAGCCGGGCTTCCACGTTCATCAGTTGTCTTCTTTCTCGCGCTTGAAGTAGGCGACCAGGCCGCCCTCGGGCCCGGTGACGACCTGCACGAGTTCCCAGCCCTCAGATCCCCAGTTGTTGAGGATGGCTGCCGTGTTGTGCACGATCAGCGGAGTGGTCAGGTATTCCCACGTAGTCATCGGGTTCCGTCCAGTGTTGTCTGAGGCTAGGTACGTAGGTTCATACTATGGTCGACCGTTCTGCGCGCTCCGGAATCCTTTCCACCGTCGGGGCGATGGTCGCGATGAGCGTCGTCGCCGGCGTGCTCGTCGCCGCTGGGCTGACCCCGGCGATCGCGGTCGCGGACTCGGCCGCGAAGAACGGTATCGACCTCTTCGACAATCTGCCGGACTACATCACAGTGGGTGCCGGGTCGCAGCAGAACGAGATCTTCGCCGTCAAAGGCGGCAAGCCGGTGCCGATCGCCACCACGTACGACCAGAACCGCCAGGAGGTGGACTGGAACGGCATCTCGCCGTACCTGAAGGATGCCGCGGTCGACGGCGAGGACCGTCGCTTCTACAGCCACGGCGGCGTCGACCTGCCGTCTGTTGTGCGTGCGGCGATCTTCAATACGACCGAGTCGCAGAACGGGGTGTCCGGCTCCTCCACCCTCGACATGCAGTTGGTGAAGAACATCCTGGTTCAGCAGGCGCTGCAGCTGGATGACGCTACGGCTCGCAAGACGGCGTACAACGCCGCGATCAGCGACACCTTCACCCGCAAGCTGAAGGAGATGAAGCTCGCGATCGGGCTCGACCAGCGCTACTCCAAGAAGCAGATCCTCGCGGCGTACCTGAACATCACCGGTTTCGGAGGCAACACCTACGGCGTCGAAGCGGCCTCCGAAGAGTACTTCTCGACGACCGCCGATGACCTTACCGTCGCCCAGGCGGCCAGCCTGATCGCGACCGTGCAGCAGCCGAACCTGCAGAATCTCGGCAGTACCAAGAACTACGGCGCGAACAAGGTGCGCCGGGATGAGATCCTCGCCGACATGTACGCGGCGAAAGACATCACGAAGAAGCAGTACGACACGGCGAAGGCGACGCCGATCGCGGCCGAGGTGAAGATCACGCCACCGGCCAGCGGATGCCTGTACGCGTCCGACGCACAGTTCGCCTGCGACTACGTGCAGCGTCTTGTGCCGACCCTCACCTCGCTCGGCTCGACGGCCACCGAGCGCACCACGAACTGGGCGCACGGCGGCTACAAGATCTACACCAGCATCGACCTCGACCAGCAGGATGTCGCACAGGCGGCCCTCAGTGCGGACGCGCCGGCGAACGAGACCCGCTTCGCTCTTGGCGCGGCCGCGGATGCCGTGCAACCCGGTACCGGGCGCATCCTCGTGATGGCGCAGAACAAGGTGTTCGACAATTCCGCGACCGGGGACCCGCTCACGACGACTGCGGTCAACTTCAGCACCGACAAGGCCTACGGAGGCTCTTCGGGGTTCCAGACCGGTTCGACCTACAAGATCTTCACGCTCACCGACTGGCTGCAGAAGGGGCATGGGCTCAACGATGTGGTCAACGGCAGTGTCCGCACCTTCCAGCAGTCGTCGTTCGACGCGTCCGAGTGCTCGGCGCCATTCGCCGGTACTTATACGCCGCAGAACGACTCCCCCGGCGAGGGCGGCTCGATGACCGTGCTGCAGGCGACCGCGAACTCGGTCAACGCCGCCTTCGTGGGCATGGCGCAGCAGCTGGACATGTGCGACATCCGCAATGACGCCGAGGCGATGGGAGTGCACCGGGCCGATGGCGCCGCCCTCACCGTGTCGCCGTCGAGCGTGCTCGGCATCAACGAAATCGCGCCGCTCACGATGGCGGGCGCGATCGCCACCATCGGCGCAGACGGAATGTACTGCGCGCCGACGATCGTCGACTCGATCACCGACCCGAATGGCAAACAGCTGGCGGGCCAGGCGAAGAGCTGCACGCAATCGATCGACCCGTCGATCGCGGCGACCGACGCATACGCGCTCGCCAGCGTGATGACCTCGGGAACCGGTACCCAGGGCAACCCGCACGACGGCGTGCCGATCGTGGGAAAGACGGGAACCACCGACGGCTCGTACCAGAACTGGCTGATCGCCTCGACGACGAAGGCGGCGCTCGCCGTCTGGGTCGGCAACATCCAGGGCACGACGGCTCTGAGGACGGCGAAAGACCCGCAGGGGTGGCAGAGCCTGCGCAACGTGACCGTCGCCGGCACGAACGGGTACAACACGAAGTTCAATATCTTCCGCGTGACGATGAAATCGCTCGACAGCAACCCCGACTATCGCGGGGGCGCCTTCCCGGCGCCCGATCCGGCCCTCCTCACCGGCAGTGGCGTCACGGTTCCGTCGGTCGTCGGTGAGCAGCCGAGCGAGGCGCAGTCGGTGCTCGACGGACTCGGATTCACGGTCACGGATGGCGGTACCGTCGCGTCCGGTCTTCCCGCGGGCGAGATCGATTCCACCGATCCGGCCCCGGGCACGAGCGCGGCCCTCGGGAGCGACATCACCTACTACACCAGCGACGGAACCCTGGCGACGACCATGCCGAACGTGGTCGGGCAGTCGAAACACGCGGCGACGGCAGCGCTCGTCAGCGCCGGATTCAGCAGTTCGAACATCACGATCACCTGGGTCGCTGGGCCAATCGCATCGGTCTGCACCGTCACCGCATCGAACCCGGCTGCGGGGTCGGCGACCAGCACCACTGCTCCCGTCACCCTGTCGGTGAGCGACGGCGGGGCGACGGCCGGCTCCGATCCCGGCACCTGCACCTGACTTCCGGGGCACGCTGCGGGGACCCCCCGATTCTCAGCACCATCGGTTACTATCGGGGCCATGTCTGCCCAAAACTCGAGATCTGCCGGAAGACCAGCCGGAGTTCTCGGCGCGGTCCTCGGCCTCATCGGCTTCAGCGCGCTCGCCGGAGTGCTGGTGACCGCGATGGTCACCCCCGCACTCGCCGTGACCAGTCTTACCGCCAAGAGTTCGATCGGCGTATTCGAGAACCTGCCCGACTTCATCCAGATCGGCGCGCTCTCCCAGCAGAACGAGATCTACGCGAACCAGGACGGCAAGCCGGTCAAGATCGCGAGCGTATACAAGCAGAACCGCCAGGAGGTCGCATGGGGCGACGTCTCCCAGTTCTTGAAAGATGGCGCGGTCGACGGTGAAGACCGCCGCTTCTACGACCACGGCGGCGTCGATCTGCCCTCGGTCGTCCGTGCGGCCGTGCTCAACCAGACCCAGTCCCAGAACGGCCAATCCGGCTCGTCCACCCTCGACATGCAGCTGGTGCGCAACATCCTCGTGCAGCAGGCCCTCGCCATCACCGACCCGGCCAAGCAGAAAACTGCGTACTCCGACGCCGTGAAGCAGACCCTCGACCGCAAGCTCAAGGAGATGAAGCTCGCGATCGGCCTCGACAAGCGCTACTCGAAGCAGCAGATTCTGCTCGGCTATCTCAATATTGTCGGCATGGGCAACAACACATACGGCGTCGAGTCGGCGGCGGAGCAGTACTTCAGCGTGTCGGCGAAAGATGTGACCCTCGCCCAGGCGGCCAGCCTCATCGCCATCGTGCAGCAGCCCAACCTGCAGAACCTCAACAATCCCAAGAACTACCCCGCCAACAAGCTGCGCCGGGACGAGATCCTGTCGGCGATGCTCACGGCGAAGCACATCACCCAGAAGCAGTACACCGAGGCCGTCAACACCCCGATCGCCAAAGAGGTCAAGCTGCAGGCGCCCACGAGTGGATGCCGCAACACCAACCCGATCGGCGCGGCCTGGGCGTGCGACTACGTGGTCAAACTGATCACCGTCAACCCGCCCGCGACCTTCCCGCAGATCCCCCCTGCCGTCTCGGCCCTCGGCGCGACCCCGGCCGAGCGTCTCGCCAACTGGGACAAGGGCGGGTACAAGATCTACACCAGCATCAACCTCAATCTGCAGCTTGCCGCGGACCAGGCCATGCAGGTTCAGGCGCCATACGACGAGACCAGGATCCCGCTGGGTTCGGCGGCGGATTCTGTCGAGGCGGGCACCGGCCGAATACTCGTGATGTCGCAGAACAAGATCTTCGATGACGCGCCGGCCCTTCCCGGGGCGGCCGTCGATCCGACGAGATCCGCCGTCAACTTCAGCACCGACTTTCCGTGGGGTGGTTCCGGCGGGTTCCCCACCGGCTCGACCTTCAAGGTCTTCGATCTCGCCAACTGGCTGCAGAACGGGCATGGTCTCGGTGACCTGGTGGACGGCACCGGACCGCAGACCTACAACTTCGCGTCGTTCGCCGCCAGCTGCCTCCCGGGCGGCTCGGTCGGTGGCGGCACCTTCAAGCTTCAGAACGACGGCAACTCCTCCGGCAGCAACATGACGGTGAAGGACGCCCTGATCGGGTCGGTCAACAACGCCTTCATGCACATGGCAGAGCAGTCCGACCTGTGCAGCATCCGCGACACGGCCACCGCCATGGGTGCGCACCGCGCCGACGGCAAGATCTACCCGTACGGCGGATCGCTCGAGATCACCCCGAACTTCATCCTCGGGTCGAACGAGCAGGCGCCCCTCACGATCGCCGCGTCCGGCGCGACCATCGCGGCCAACGGCCTGCATTGCCTGCCCATCATCGTGGACTACGTCATCGACCCGGCCGGAAAGAAGCTGTCCGGTCAAACGCCCACCTGCAACCAGGCCATCTCCCCCGAGGTGGCCGCGGGTGTCGCCAATGCCATGCAGGGCTCGATGATCAGCGGAACCTCGTCGCCCGGCAACCCGCGCGACGGGGTCCCGTACGCGGGCAAGACGGGAACCGGTAACACTGCGGACCACGTCTGGCTGAACGGCACGACGACGAAGCTCGCCACCACGGTCTGGACCGGCGACATCGTGGGCCACGCCAGCCTGCGTCAGACGATCAACCCGAACACGCGGCAGTACTACGCGTCATCCTCCCGGTTCGCCATCTTCAAGGCGATCATGTCGCTGGCGGACCAGGATCCCTCGCTGCGCGGCGGTGCATTCCCGGATGCCGACGCGCAGATGCTCTCGGGCACCTCCTCTGAGGTCCCGAACGTCGTCGGCCAGACGGCGGAGCAGGCGAACTCGGTGCTCACCTCACTCGGCTTCACGGTGACGCTCGGCGGCACCCAGGCATCCGGCCTGCCGGTCGGCCAGGTTTCCAGCACCGATCCCGGTGCGGGCGGCAAGGTGCCGAAGGGCGCGACGATCACCATCTACACCAGTGACGGAACGCTGGCGACCCAGATGCCGAACGTGATCGGGATGACACTGCACGACGCCAAGGCGGCCATCGCGACCAAGTTCACCTCGACGCCCAGCGTGACCTATGTGATGGATGCGAATCCCGGCGATCTCTGCAAGGTGAAGTCGTCCGATCCCGCCGCCGGCGCCGCAGCGACCAAGACCGATCCGGTCTCCCTCGTCGTGTACAGCGACAAACCCACCCCGCAGGCTCCGACCGTCGCCTGCCCGGCGTGACTCTGACGTCGAGCGCCGGTCGGCGCGCCGGCACCGCCGCAGCGGCACTGGCTGTCACCGGCCTCGGCGTGCTGGGCTGGAGCGCGCTGGTGGAGCGCAACCGGTTCACGCTGCGCCGGGAGGTGGTGCCCGTGCTCGCCCCTGGGGCGCGAGCGCTGACGGTGCTGCACCTGTCCGACCTGCACATGGCGCCGTGGCAGCGGCGAAAGCAGGAGTGGATTCGCGGGCTCGCCGTGTACGAACCAGACCTCATCGTCGACACCGGTGACAATCTGGGACACCGCGACGGCCTCGCGGGTGTCGAGTACGCCCTCGAGCCGTTCCGCGGCATCCCGGGTGTCTTCGTGCACGGTTCGAACGACTACCACGCACCGGTCGTGAAGAACCCGTTCACGTATTTCACCGGGCCGTCGAAGGTGCGCAGCCCGCGCCCGAACCTCGACACGGCGGCTCTGAACTCGTATCTCGGGGGTCTCGGCTGGCTCGATCTCAACAACACCGCGCGCGCGATGACCATCAATGGCTCGAACCTGGAATTCCTTGGTGTGAACGATGCTCACATCGGCTGGGATCACCTGGAGCGGCTGCCAGGCGCGATGGATGACCTGCGTGAGAACGCCGGGTGGGTGGACGACCCGTCCGCACCGGAGGCGGTCACGATCGGCCTGACGCACGCCCCATACCGTCGTGTGCTCGACAGTTTCCTCACCCAGGGCGCACAGCTCGTTTTCGCCGGCCACACCCACGGCGGGCAGGTCTGCCTGCCCGGCTACGGTGCACTGGTCACGAACTGCGACATTCCCAGGGACCAGGTGCGGGGGCTCAGCACGTGGGAGCACGCGAGACATCTCGCCTACCTGGAGGTGTCGGCGGGGCTCGGAACGTCGATCTACGCGCCAGTGAGGTTCGCATGCCCGCCCGAGGCGGTACTGCTGACACTGGTCGGCCGGGATTTCAGCTATTCTTGATGAGGCTTCCGCTCGCGAGAGTGAAAGCCGATCGGGGTGTGGCGCAGTTTGGTAGCGCGCTTCGTTCGGGACGAAGAGGTCGTGGGTTCAAATCCCGCTACCCCGACAAAAATAAAGCGGCGCCGACCAGCGATTTTCTCGCCAGTCGGCGCCGCTCTCGTTCTCAGGTTTCCGGCGAATCACCCCGAAATCATCCCAAGCCTCGGGATCGTGGTGAGTGGTCGATTACAAGGGGCCGATGCCGTGATTGGGCGCGCTGCGGCTGCCGGAGTCCCCGCCCGCGCTGCGGACCTCGGGCAGACGCTTGGCGCGTTCATTCAGCATCTGGGCCGCCCCCTCGTTAAGGAGTTGCAGCGCCGCACGGTCGGCGAAGTCGCCGAGGTGGTGGAGGTACCGGGAGGTGATCTCGATCGAGCTGTGCCCGAGCCAAGCCTGCACGGTCGTCAATGGCACACCCTGGAGAATCCA
>JAZJYU010000110.1:0-6094 GCA_040390225.1 Actinomycetota bacterium
GCGATGTAATAGGGATCGTTCATTCCGCCCGCGGTTGGTCCCGACGCGCCGCGATTGTTGGAGGTGCCGGTGAAATCCGCTTGGCCCAAAACGAGATCTGGCAGCTCATCTCCCTCGAGTGGGATGGTATTCCAAACCAGCACGCGGTTATTTTGGTAGTCGCCGATCAGCAAGCGGCCGTCGTCGCGTGGGACGAGAAGGCGGGCGCCGCAGGGTCGGTGTACGACATCTTGCGCGACCGACGGCTGCCGCACCGGGCCGAGGTGTTTGCCGGTGTCGAGGAAGCGGCTTGTGCAGCCGTGCTACGGGAGTTCTTCGAAGCCGCGCGCACCGAACTCTAACGTTGTGCTCTTTTGTTGGTTATGTGCCCGGATATCCGGGCACATAACCAACAAGAGAGCACAACGTCGAGGCCGCTAGTCGGCGGCGCGGATCACGATCGACTCGGTCGACGGGTTGTCGGGGTTCGGCGGAGAGTAGATGTCGGGCTCGATGTAGATCGTGCGCGCGATGGGAACGGCCTCGCGCACCCGCGCTTCGAGCCCGTTGATCGCGGCAGCGACATCCGAGAGCCGCTTCTTGGCCGCGAACGCCACCTTCGCGGCCACGAGCAACTCGTCTGGTCCGAGGTAGAGCGTCTTCAGGTGGATGAGCGCCTCGACATCGCTATCGGCGTTGATGGCGTCCCGAATCTTCTCCGTGTCGGCGGGCGACGCGCCCTCGCCGACCAGCAGGCTCTTCGTCTCGATTCCGAGCACGACGGCGACGAGCACCAGCAGCACCCCGATGCAGAGCGTGCCGATGCCGTCGAACACGCTGTTGCCGGTGAGGATGGTGAGCCCGACGCCGAGGAAGGCGAGCACCAGGCCGGTGAGGGCGGCGACGTCTTCAAGCAGCACGATCGGCAGCTCCGGCGCCTTGGCGTGCCGGACGAACGAGATCCAGCCCTGCGAACCGCGCACATGGTTGGACTCCTTCACACCGGTCCGCAGTGACAACCCTTCGAGCACCATCGCCACCACCAGCACCGCGATCGGCAGCCACGGGGCCTCGAGCGCGTGCGGATGCTCGATCTTCTCGATGCCCTCGTATACCGAGAAGACCCCGCCGACGCTGAAAAGGATGATGGACACGACGAACGCGTACACATAACGCTCACGGCCGTATCCGAATGGATGATCGGTGTCGGCCGCCTTGCGCGACACGGCACCCCCGCGCAGCAGCAGCAGCTGGTTGCCCGTGTCGGCGAGCGAGTGGACACCCTCACCCAGCATGGAACTGGAGCCGGAGAAGAAGAAGGCTACGAACTTCGCGAGAGCGATGCCGAGGTTGGCGAGCATTGCTGCAACGATCGCGCGCGTGCTTCCCTGTGTGCTCATGCCCCAATCCTAGGATGAGCACATGAGCAGCCTTCCTGGCACACTTCCTGTCATTGCGATCCTCGGCGCAGGCTCGATGGGCGGCGCCATCCTGTCCGGGTTGTTGGGTCCGGATGTCGACGTGGCCGGCATCCGGGTAACGAACCGCACAGAGGCGAAGGCCGCGCCACTGCGCAGCGGAGCCACCGAATCATGGGCGACCGAGGTCGATCCCGACGCGAACCGGAAGGCCGTGCGGGGCGCCGGAATCGTCATCATCGGTGTGAAGCCCGGCATGGTCCCCGACCTTCTCCGCGAGATCGCACCCGCCCTTGAGCCATCGGCGATCGTGGTGAGCGTCGCCGCCGCAGTGACGACCGCGACGATGGAGGCGATCATTCCGGGCGTCGTGGTACGGGCGATGCCGAACACCCCGTCGGTGATCGGTCGTGGGGTCACCGGCATCAGCGCCGGATCCCGGTCGACCGACCTCGGGATGGTGCGCGAGCTGTTCGAAACGGTAGGCACGGTGCTCGAGATCCCGGAGTCGCAGATCGACGCTCTCAGCACCATTTCCGGCTCGGGTCCTGCGTATGTGTTCTACCTGATCGAGCAGCTGACGCGAACCGCGATCGGCATGGGGTTCACGCCCGCGCAGGCCAGCACGATGGTCGATGGCACGTTCGTGGGGGCGTCCGAGCTGCTCGTGGCATCAGGCGTCGCACCGGGTGAACTGCGCCGGCGCGTGACGAGTCCGCACGGCACCACCGAACGCGCGATCGCGGAGCTCGAGAAGGCCGACCTCTCTGCGCTGTTCGACCGCGCGACGGCCTCAGCTCTCGCACGGGCGAAGGAACTCGCAGCCGGATAGCCTTCACTTATGGCTGACATCTTTGACGTGGTCGCTGATCCGACCCGCCGCGACCTACTGCAGGTGCTCCTCGATCGCTACGTGTCGCACGACTCCGATAGCGGGGAGATCAGCGTCGGTGAGATCGTCGAGAAGCTCGGACTCAGCCAGCCGACCGTATCCAAGCATCTGAAGGTACTGCGCGACCAGGGCCTGGTGACGGTTCGTGAGGAAGGGCAGCACCGCTACTACTGCATCGATACCAGCCCCCTCGAGGAACTCGAGGACTGGCTCATCCCGTTCCTCAGCGCGGACTTCGACAACAGCGCAGATGTCGCCGGTTCGGCCGTCTTCGCCGCCTGGTCGGGCATGCCACTGCCCGAACCGGGCACGGCGGGAAACGCGGTCGGACGCGCCGCCGCCACGGCCGCCTTCGGAGCGCAGAAACGAATCCAGGGAGCCATCGAACCCCTGAAGAGCCGTTTCACCAAGCACGACGACAAATAGCGGTTGCCTGCCGCTCCCAGTGCCTCTACAGTTACCATTCAGCACATCAGTAACACCGGTCACACACGGGGAGGGCACGGCCATGGCGCGGGATCTGTCGGATGTGCGCTTTCTCACCGTCGCCGAGGTGGCCGACATGATGCGCGTGTCAAAGATGACCGTCTACCGCTTGGTGCACTCGGGTGATCTGCCGGCCATCCGTTTCGGGCGCTCGTTCCGGGTTCCGGAGTCGGCGGTCGAGGCCGCGATCGATTCCCACGTCGCCGACACCGCCTAGCCGAGAGTAAGATAGGCAAGTTGTAGTTTTCCGCGGTTCTGATTGGACCCGGTTGGTCCGTCAAGAACAGTAGAGGTCACTATGGGCTCCGTCATCAAGAAGCGCCGCAAGCGCATGGCCAAGAAGAAGCACCGCAAGCTGCTGCGCAAGACGCGTCACCAGCGTCGCAACAAGAAGTAGAACCTTCCCGCTCTGCCATGACCGCGTCTGCCATGACCAGCATCGTGCTCATCGGCAAGCCCGACTGTCACCTCTGCGATGACGCGCGCGCCACGCTGTCCGTCGTTGCGGGCGAATACGGCGTCGCGGTGACGGAATTGTCGATCGCCGACGATCCCGCTCTCGCACTGGAATATTCTGAAGAGGTTCCCGTCGTGCTCATCGACGGCAGGGTGCACACCATCTGGCGCGTCGACGAAGCACGCCTTCGATCTGCTCTGGAAGCCGCATCATGATCCGTCACGTCGTCTTATGGGGCCTGGTCGAGCAGGACCCGGCGAAGAAGGCCGAGGCCGCCGACTTCGTGGCGGGGCAGCTGATGTCGCTTCCCGCTCTCATACCCGAGATCCTCGCGCTCACCGTGTCGCCGAACGTGCTCGACGCCGACGGTAACTGGGACCTCGTGCTTCTCGGCGATTTTGCGGACGAAGCGGCGCTTGGCGTCTATCTCACCCACCCCGAGCACCTGAGGGTCGTCGCGGTGATCAAGGCGTACCTCGCCAAGCGCGCAGCCGTCGACATTCTGGTCTGACCTGTCTCGTCGCGTCAGCTTTTCTTCGCGGCCGCTTCCGCTTCGGCACGTGAGCCGTAGACAGGCTCGGTGAGAACCCAGGCCAGGGTCTCTTTCGGGTCGACGAGAAGCAGGTCGGTGGTCTCGTCGGCGGCGTCGAAATCGCCTGCGGCGAGTGGCTCGTCATTGACGTGGACCGTCACCAATCCGCTGCCGGCTTCGAGGCTTGGCACGTCGAGCGCCGGGATGGTCCTGCCGGCCCGCTCGAGCAGGTCGAATACCGCCTGGCCAACGCCTCTGCCGGCGGCGAGGAAGGCCTTCTCGTCGACGACCGTGTAGTCGTAGCGCGTGCGCACGGTGAAAGTGATCTCGTCGGGTTCTGGCACGTCGTCATCGTCTTCGTCGTCCTCGTACAGGTCGTCGAGAGCGTCGCCGTAGGATCCGACCGCCTCCCAGAGACGGCTGTCGACATCCTCGGACTCGGCGGCCTTCGCGACTTCATCGATATGCTGCCGCAGAATCACGAGCAATGCCTCGCCCGCCTCGACCGCCGCCTGCCTGCTGTTCGTCTCCATGCTGGTCACGGTACCAGCGCGCGGCCTAGGCTGATCATGACGCTGCACCCTACGCAACGAAAGAAGACACTGCCATGAAGATCCAAATCGTCAAAGGCAAGAGCAAGACGCAGCCCTACTTCTGGAGGATCGTCGCAAGCAACGGCCAGACCCTCGCAGTGAGTGAGAACTACGTGGCCAAGGCCTCTGCGAAGAGTGCCGCTGAATCCGTGATCAAGAGTGCCTCGGGCGCGACGATCGAAGACCTGGCCTAGTACAGCTACGGCTGCAGCCTGGTGGGTCCGCGGAACAGGTAGGTGACCTCGCGCAGGTTGGCCTGGTGCAGCAGGAGCATGATGACGCGGCTGAGGCCCATGCCGAACCCGCCGTGCGGGGGCACCCCGTAGCGGAAGAAGTCGAGGTAGAACCCGATCTCCTCGGGGTCGAGGTGCTTCTTCTTCGCGTTCTCGATCAGCACGTCGATGCGATGCTCGCGCTGGGCGCCGGTGGAGATCTCGACCCCGTTGAAGATGAGGTCATAGCTGTTGGTGAGGGCTTCGTCGTCGGCGTGACGCATGTGATAGAACGGCCGGATGCTCGAGGCGTAGTCCGTGAGGAACACGAACTCGTGTCCGTACGTCTCTTTGACATACGCCGCGATCTGGCGTTCCCCCTCCGGGTCCATGTCGTCGTCGGTGCGGGGCACCTCGTAGCCGCGCTCAGCGATGATGCGTTTCGCTTCTGCGAGCGGAATGCGCGGGAACGGCACGGACGGCACGGTGACCTCGACGTCGAACAGCTCTGAGATCTCGTCGCCGTGCTTCTCTTTGACCGCGGTCAGGCCGGCGACCAGCAGCTGCTCGTGCAGCTTCATGACGTCTTCGTGACTGTCGATCCAGCTGAATTCGGTGTCGATGCTGGTGAATTCCGTGGCATGGCGGCTGGTGAAGCTGGGGTCGGCACGGAACGCCGGACCGACCTCGAAGATCTTGCCGAAACCGGCCGGCTGGGCCATCTGCTTGAAGAACTGCGGGCTCTGCGCCAGGAACGCCTTGCCCTCGAAGTATTTGACCTCGAAGAGCTCCGCTTTCGACTCGCTCGCGCTGGCCATCAGCTTGGGCGTATGGATCTCGATGAAGTCGTGCTCGATCCAATACGTTCGCAGCGCGTGCTCGAACGTCGTCTGCACACGGGCGATGAGGTTCTGCTCTGGTCGACGCAGGTCGATGAAGCGCCAGTCCATGCGCTTGTCGATGCCCGAATCGGGCGCGATGGGGGTCTCGGCGATGGCGACCGCAGCGATGTCGAGAGCGTCGAGCTTGATCTCGACCCCACCGAGCTTCACCCTTTCGTCGTGCTTCAGTTCACCGGTCGCGGTGAGGAACGTGCCCTGGGTCAGAGCCGAGATCTCGTCGGCCAGCGGGTCGGACTCCTCCGCGCGCGGGTGAACCAGCTGCACCGCTCCCGACTCGTCGCGGAGCACGACGAATTGCACCTTCTTCTGGTCGCGGACCACCTCCACCCACCCGGAGACGCTCACCGGCCCGTCCGTAGCAGCGGCGAGGTTCTTGATAACGGTGCGTTCGGTCACGGTCCCCGAGTTTAGTCTTCAGCTCTCTCGGGAATTCCGCAGGGGGGTGAAACGTAGACTTGGGCCGTGGCAGCGACCCAGATCCATCTCGTGAGGCACGGCGAGGTGCACAACCCGACCGGTGTGCTGTACGGGCGTCTTCCCGGCTTCCACCTGTCGGACCTGGGGCACCAGATGGCGCAGGCTGCGGCTGACAGTGAACAAGGACTCGAGGGCTTCAAAGCCCC
>JAZJYU010000110.1:6104-6556 GCA_040390225.1 Actinomycetota bacterium
AGCGCGCTGTTCGCCAGTCCCCTGCAGCGCGCCCAGGAGTCGGCCGCGCCGTGGGCGGAGAAGTACGCGCTGCCGATCCAGACGGACGAGCGGCTGATCGAGCCGACCAACAAGTTCGAGGGCGGCACGTACGAGTTCGGGCCGAGCATCCTGCTGCACCCGCGGGTCTGGCCCTGGGTGATGAACCCCTTCAAACCGAGCTGGGGCGAACCGTACGCGTACGTGGTCCGGCGCATGTTCGCGGCCATCGACGACGCCTGGGCCTCGGTCGACAGCGGTGAGGTCGTCATGGTGAGCCACCAGATGCCGATCGTGATGGTGCAGCGCGCGGTGAGGCCCCGCACCTGCGGCCACGGGTCGCCCGCGACCCGGCCGAGCTGCGTCATCGAGAGCCGCCACACGTTCGCCTCGGGCGGCACCACGACGATCGCGAACCGGACGTTCGGGCGCGG
>JAZJYU010000110.1:6566-17782 GCA_040390225.1 Actinomycetota bacterium
GGAATCCTCATCGGCAGCAGCACAAAGCCATACACCCTTAGCCCCGCAAATATATTGGATGTCAATGGCAATACCAATTCCAATAGTTATTCCATGAATGTTTTGAATCCTAGCACGGATAAATTCACCTTCACGGGAACGGCATCACGACCCGCGCGCACGGCGCTGCTCGCTGTCGAGCATCACCACGCTCGAGCGACGTGGCGACGCGTTCGTGCAGGTCGGTTACGAAGACCTGTCTGCGGACATCCTGGCGAGGGCCGTCGACACGGGGGCCGTGTGAAGCGGGCTCTCGCGATCGCGGCTCTGGCGATGCTCGCGCTCGCCGGCTGCTCCAGCTCGACGGGCCTCGACACCGGGGCCTCGAACTCCAACTACATCGACGACAGCGGCCAGCCTGTACTGGTGAAGCCGGCCGACCGTGCTGCTCCCCTGCAGTTCACCGACCCGACCGAGGACGGCCCGCCGCTCACGCTGAGCAGCTACCGCGGAAAGGTCGTCGTGGTGAATTTCTGGTACTCGAGTTGCGCGCCCTGCCGTGCGGAGGCGCCCATTCTGCAGGGGCTTTCCGATCAGTATCAAGACGACAGTGTCTCCTTCATCGGAGTCAACACGATCGACCAGCCCGATACGGCGATCGCGTTCGAGAAGGCGCACAAGGTCACATACCCATCCGTGATGGATGTCGACAGCGGCTCCGCCAGAATCGCGTTTCACGGCGCGATCGCCGCCAATACGGTGCCGGTCACGTTCGTGCTGGACACGAAGGGGCGCATCGCCGCACGGATCATCGGCGAACTGCAGTCAAGCTCCATCCTGAACTCGCTCATCACCCAGACGCTGGCTGAGCAGAAGTGAACTCAATAACGGTCTTCGCCACCACGGGCAATCTCGCGCTGGTGCTGCCGCTGGCGCTCGCCGCGGGACTCGTCGCGTTCCTGTCACCCTGCGTGCTGCCCCTGGTGCCCGGCTACCTCGCCTACGTCGGGGGGTTCGCGTCGACCCAGGAACGCAAGGGTCGCGGGCGCCTGCTGCTCGGGGTCGCGCTCTTCGTGCTCGGCTTCAGCGTCGTGTTCATCGCCATCAACATCGTGTTCTCGCTCGCCGGCCTGCTGCTCATCCCGTGGATGGGCCTCATCACGCGCATCGCCGGCATCGTGCTGATCGTCATGGGCCTCGTTTTCATCGGGCAGTTCAGCTTCATGCAGCGCACCTTCAAGCCGGAGTGGCGGGTCGCGACCGGTCTCGGGGGCGCACCACTGCTCGGCATCGTGTTCGGCCTCGGCTGGACGCCGTGCATCAGCCCGACGCTCGCGGCGGCCCTGACGCTCAGCTCCGGCAGCGGCAGCCTGTGGCGGGGTGCACTCATCGGGGTGTTCTACTGCCTCGGCCTCGGCATCCCGTTCCTGCTGGTCGCCCTCGGTCTCAATTGGGTGGGCGGCTCCATCGCCTGGGTGAAGCGGCACATCCGTGCCATCAACATCGTGGGCGGCTCGCTGCTCATCCTGATCGGACTCATCATGGTCACCGGACTCTGGCAGCTCATCATGTCGTCACTCGGGGCGGTGATGGGAGGAATTGTCTCGCCCATCTGATCACTTCGACTCGCCGGCGCCCGCGCCGAAGAACAGTGCTGTCACTCAGCCACGGCTCGGCGTCGTCGGCTACCTGAGGTTCTTCTGGCGCCAGCTCACCAGTATGCGTACGGCACTGTTCCTGCTCCTGCTGCTCGCCCTGGCTGCGGTGCCGGGCTCCCTGTTCTCGCAACGCAGCTCCGATCCGAACGGCGTGACGCAGTACTTCGCCGAGCATCCGGACACGGCGCCGATCCTCGACAAGTTCCAGCTGTTCGACGTCTACACCTCTGTGTGGTTCTCCGCCATCTACCTGCTGCTGTTCATCTCGCTGATCGGCTGCGTCATCCCGCGCGCGATCCACCACGCGAGGGCACTTCGGTCACGGCCGCCTCGCACCCCGGTGCACCTCGAACGGCTCGGAACCTTCTCGGCCTCTGAGATGAAGGCCGGCCAGACGGATGCCGCCGGCGTCACGATCACAGCCGCGTCAGCGATCGAGGCGGCCCGCTCGCTGCTTCGCCGAAGCGGCTACCGCGTGCAGCTGTTCGACACCGCTGCTAAAACCGGCACAGCGGATCTGTCGGTGTCGGCCGAGCGCGGCTACCTGCGGGAGACCGGCAACCTGCTGTTCCACACCGCGCTGATCTGCATCCTGATCTCCGTCGGTGTCGGAAGCGGCTTCGGCTACACGGGCCAGCGCGCGCTCGTCGTCGGGCAGGCCTTCGCGAACGTGCGGGTGAGTTTCGACTCGTTCAACCCGGGCAGGTTCTTCACGGACGCCCAGTTGGTGCCGTACCGGATCGTGCTCAACTCTTTCAGCGCCACGTACGAGGAGCAGAACACGAACGCTCTCGGCGAGCCGATCGACTACACGGCGAAGGTCACCACCTACGAGGGCGACAGCACCGAAGGCACCAAACAGACCATCAAGGTGAACTCCCCACTGGAGATCGGCGGCAACCAGGTCTACCTGCTGGGGAATGGTTACGCGCCGCACATCACGGTGCGCGACCCGAGTGGCACCGTGGTCTTCTCTGAGCCGGTGATCTACCTCGCCCAAGATGCGAACCTCACCTCGCTCGGTATCGTGAAGATCCCGGATGGCCTGGCCAAGCAAGTGGGAATCCGCAGCTTCTTCTACCCGACGGTCGCCGAGGCATCAGACAAGACGCTCGCCTCAGTGAACCCCGACCTGCTGAACCCCGAGATCTCGTTCGTCATGTACACCGGCAATCTCGGCATCGACTCCGGCGCACCGAAGTCGGTGTACTCGCTCGACGTGTCGAAGATGACCGAGGTGGCGGGGCCGGACGTCTCAACGGCGGCCATCCACCTGAAGCCGGGGCAGACTGCGCAGATCCCCGGTGGCCTCGGCAGCATCACCTTCGACAACATGGCGCCTGCGAACGACAAGCAGAACCTCGAGAAGAGCGTGCAGCGGTTCGCGTCGCTCGACATCCATCGTGACCCGACCCTCGGCTGGGTGCTGTTCTTCGCGATCTGCGTGGTGCTCGGACTGCTGACCGGGCTCTTCATCCCGCGGCGTCGCGTCTGGGTCAAGGCCGTCGAGCAGAAGGACGGCGGAATCCGTCTCGAATACGCCGGACTCGCGCGTGGTGAGGACCCTGGCCTAGAGTCCGCAGTGGCCGACATCGCGACGCGGCACTCCCAGCAACTCGGGCTTAGGCTGACTCCGTGACTACAGCAGCCCTAGCGTCGTACTCGCTCGTCGCCGTCTACTCCGCCATGGCGGTCTACCTGTTCGCGTTCATCGCGTACACGCTCGACCTGGCCCGGCGTTCGGCTGAGGCCACCTCGAACGTGCCGGTCGTCGCCGAAGCGGTGCGGACCGCGGGAGTCGGCACGCTGTCGAGCGCGGGTACGACGGTACTGGAGCGCCCCGCCGCGGTCAGGGAACCGACGCCGTCGCGCCGCGGCAGCGTCTTCGAGCGGGTGGCGTTCGCGCTCACCATCCTCGGCTGGGTGCTGCACGTCGGCGGTGACGTGCTGCGCGGAGTGGCGGCCCACCGCGTTCCGTGGGCGAACATGTTCGAGTTCTCGCTGACGGCATCCGCGATCATCGTCGGCGTCTTCATCTTCGTGCAGATCTGGCAGCCGCTGAAGTTCCTCGGCGCCTACATCACCGGCTTCGTGCTCATCGTGCTCGGCTTCGGCACGGTCGGCTTCTATGTGGATGTCGTGCCGCTGCCACCGGCTCTGCAGTCGTACTGGCTGGTCATCCATGTCTTCGTCGCCACCCTCGGCACGGCCTTCTTCGCCGTCGGGGCCGGCCTCTCGGTCGTGCAGCTCATCCAGACCCGCCGCGAGCACGGCGGCCTGCCCTCGCTCAAGTTCATGCAGACCTTCCCGGACTCGGTAAAACTCGAGAATCTCGCATACCGGGTCGTGGTGGTCGGCTTCGTGTTCTGGACCTTCACGCTCATGGCCGGCGCGATCTGGGCCGAGCACGCATGGGGCCGCTACTGGGGCTGGGACACCAAAGAGGTGTGGACCTTCATCATCTGGACGATCTTCGCGGGCTACATCCACGCGCGGGCGACCCGCGGGTGGCGGGGTTCCCGATCGGCCTGGCTCGCCCTGATCGGGTTCGGCGCGGTCATGTTCAACTTCACGGTCGTCAACCTGTACTTCCACGGGTTGCACGCGTACTCGGGGCTGTAGGCCGCGCTTCGACATGCTCAGCGACCGTGCGTCATGATTAGCCCATGATCCACATCATCGTGCCGGCCGTGCTCGCGCTCCTGTTCGTCGGCACAGGGGCCGGCAAGGTGCTGGGTCTCGGGTACGCCAACCGTCAGCGGGACCTGCTGCACGTGCAGCCGCGGTTCTGGCGCATCACCGGAATTCTGGAGTGGGCCGGCGCCGCAGGCCTCATCATCGGCATCTGGGTGCCGTGGCTCGGCGTACTGGCAGCGGGCTGTCTGGCGCTGTTCATGGTCGCTGCCGCATTCGCCCGCATCCGGGCGTCGCGACTGGCCGACACGACTCACGGACTCGCACTCGGTGTGGTGACCGACCTGTTTCTCGCCGTGATCGCGGCGGTCACCGCCGCGCTGATCGCGATGGGGCGCTAGGCAGCCTTGGCCATGCCGGATCGCCCGGGGATGACCGTGTTCGGTGCGATGATCGCGTCGCCGTTCACCTTCGCGCCGTTGCCGACCCGAGCATTCGACCCGATCTTCGCGTAGCTGCCCACCTGGGCGGCCACACCGATCGAGGCACCGGTGCCGACGTGCACGTTGCTGCCGAGCACCGCCTTCGGACCGACGATCGCTTCGCTCTCGATCCAGCTGCCCGCGCCGATGGTGGCCTTCTGGCCGACCTGCGCGCGCGATTCGACGTAGGCGTTCGGCGCGATGAAAGCGGTCTCATCCACCGAGGCGCCCACAGCGACCATGCCACGCCCGTTCGGGTGGCGACGATAGCGCAGCACTCCGCCGCGTTCGTCTTCGATTTCTTCGATGATCCTGCTCATGCGGTTAATAACGAGAACGAGCCGTACCGCATTCCCTCGTACGCACGAATCTGCCGTCGAAGCGGCCATTCGGGGAGCGGGAGAGATCAGGAGCCGAGCAACTCGCGCACCCGCGGGGCGACCTGTTCGCCGTACAGGCCGATGCTGGTCATCATCTTCTCGTGGCTCAAGGGTCCATTCGAATACTTCAGGTCGAAACGCGCGATGTCGAGGGCTTTCGCCGTTGCGGCGATCTTCTGGGCGACGGTCTCTGCGCTGCCGACGTACAGGGCGCCTACATCCGCCTCGTGCTCGAAGGAGTCGCGGGTGGGTGGCGACCAGCCGCGTTCTCGCCCGATCTTTGAGATCGTGGTGAAGTAGTGCGGCCAAAGCTCTTCGCGGGCCTGGGCGTCGGTCTCGGCGATGTATCCGGGTGAGTGCACACCGACCGGCTGTACCGAATGCTCGAACTGCGCCAGCGCGCGATGGAACAGGTCGATGTACGGCGCGAACCGCGAGGACTCTCCGCCGATGATCGCCAGCGTCAGCCGGAATCCGTATCGAGCCGCGCGGACGACCGACTCCGGGCTGCCGCCGACGCCGATCCAGGTCGTCAGCAGCCCGTGCTCCACCGGAGGGTAGATGGTCTTGTTCTCCACCGGCGGTCGCACCGTGCCAGACCAGGTGACCGGGTTCTGCTCCCGCACGGCAGCGAACAGCTCGAGCTTCTCCTCGAACAGCTTCTCGTAGTCGCGCAGATCGAGGCCGAACAGCGGGAACGATTCGGTGAACGACCCGCGGCCGAGGATGACCTCGGCGCGACCGCCTGACAGCGCGTCGAGCGTGGAGAAGCGCTGGAACACGCGGATCGGGTCATCGGACGAGAGCACGGTCACCGCAGAACCGAGGTGGATGCGTTCAGTCTTGCCCGCGATCGCCGCGAGCACGACCTCCGGCGCCGAAATCTTCTCGGTGATGCTCGCCGATGCCGATGAAGTCGAGGCCGACCCGATCGGCAAGCACGGCCTGCTCCACCAGGTTGCGCAGCACCTGAGCGTGAGGCAGCAGTTCGCCATCGGGCCCCGCCGTCACGTCTCCGAAGGTGTCGAGTCCGAGTTCGAGTGTCATGCTGCCACTATTCCAGAATGGAGAAACAGCGTTCGACCCTGGACACCCACCACGCCGTCCGCTCGGCGTCGGCAGCGTAGCGCTCGAGCAGCTCGGCATCGGGAACCACCCGTCGCACGTCGATCGCTCCTGCGTTCGGAGTGAGCGGGTCGGTGCTGACATCGGCGGCGAGCAGGCTCACCGTACCGAGGCCGCAGTCATAGCCGAGGTCCTCGAGCGCAGCGGCGAGGAAGGCACCCATAGCGATGCCGACGGAGGTTTCCAGCGCGCTCGACACCACAACCGGCAGCCCCGCCTCGCCGACGACCTCGAGCGCGCTCCGGATGCCGCCGAGCGGCTGCGCCTTGATCACCAGCAGGTCGGCCGCGCCGGCTCGTGCCACCGCGAGCGGGTCGCTCGTCTTCCGCACACTCTCATCCGCCGCGATCGGTACCCCCATGTACTTCACCCGCCGGCGGATGTCCGCCAGCTCATCGATCGTCGCGCAGGGCTGTTCGACGTACTCGAGGTCGAGCGGGGCGAGCGCGTGGATGGCGTGCTCGGCCTCGTTCACGTTCCAGCCCAGGTTGGCGTCGACGCGGATGCGGCCCTCGGGCCCCAGGTAGTCGCGCACGGCGGCGACCCTGGCCACGTCATCCGCCAGATCCTGCCCCTTCTCGGCGACCTTCACCTTCACGGTGCGGCAGCCCGGGAATCGGTCGAGCACGCCGGCCACCTGCGTGGACGGGACGGCCGGCAGGGTCGCGTTCACCCGGATGCGGGACCGGAAGATCGCCGGCGTCGGGTTCCAGCCGAAGTCGATGGCCGCCGCGAGCCACGCCGACGACTCGGCGTCGTCGTATTCGAGGAAGGGCGAGAACTCGGTCCATCCCTCCGGGCCTTCGAACAGCGCCACCTCGCGCGTGTCTATTCCCCGGAACCGCTGATGCATCGGCAGACTCACGACTCGTAGCGAGTACAGGATGTCGTGCATCGTCGGCGGCATGACCCCAGTCTGCACCCGGCTATCGTGTTCACATGTCCGAAGACCCTTACAGCTCGCGGCGGGGGTGGCTGGGCCGAATTGCGGCGATGGCAGCCGGGTTGTGCGTGCTGCTCGAGGTCGCGGCGATCATCGTCGGCAACGAGCGGCACTGGACCATCGCGACCTGGCTCGGGTACGGCGTGATCGGCCTCACGGTGGTGTCGTTTCTCGGCGGGCTGGTCGCGGCCATCCTGAGACGCGCCGGTGCATGGGGTGTCGTCGCGATGATCGTGAGCGTGCTCGCCAACCCACTGGTGCAGATCGCCGTGTTAGGGCTGTTCGGCTCCTCGTAGGCTGGAGACATGGTCTCAGAACTGTTCGACCCCGAAGTCTGGCGGCCCGTCGAGGGTTTCGGCGATCTCGCGGACGTCACATATCACCAGGACACGACCGGCCGCATCGCCCGGGTCGCCTTCAATCGACCGGAGGTGCGCAACGCGTTCCGGCCGCAGACGGTCGACGAACTGGCGCGCGCGCTCGATGACGCGCGAATGAACACCCGCATCGGCGTGGTGCTGCTCACCGGCAACGGGCCGAGCCCGAAGGACGGCGGCTGGGCGTTCTGCAGCGGCGGCGACCAGCGCATCCGCGGGCGTGACGGGTACCAGTACGAGGACGGGGCTGCGTCCACCGGGCGCCTGCACATCCTCGAGGTGCAGCGCCTCATCCGCTTCATGCCGAAGGTGGTGATCTGCGTGGTGCCGGGATGGGCGGCAGGCGGAGGCCACTCCCTGCACTCGGTCTGCGACCTGACGATCGCCAGTCGAGAGCACGGCATGTTCAAGCAGACGGATGCCGATGTCGGCTCATTCGACGGCGGCTACGGCAGCGCGTACTACGCGAAGCAGGTCGGTCAGAAGCTCGCGCGGGAGGTGTTCTTTCTCGCCCGCGAATACTCCGCGCAGCGCGCATACGAGATGGGCGCGGTGAACGCCGTTGTGCCGCACACCGAGCTCGAGAGCACGGCTATCGAGTGGGCCCGCGAGATTCTGACCAAGTCGCCGACCTCGATCCGCATGCTCAAGTACTCGTTCAATGCGGTCGACGACGGACTGGTCGGGCAGCAGCTGTTCGCCGGCGAAGCGACCCGGCTCGCCTACGGCACGGACGAAGCCGTCGAGGGCAAGGAGGCGTTCCTCGAGAAGCGCGACCCCGACTGGGCTCCATACCCCTGGCAGTTCTGATGCCCGCCCACTTCGCTGAACTGCCCGAAGTTGCTCCAAGAGCGGTGATTTTCGAACAACTTCGGGCAGTTCGGCGCGGGAGGCGATAGTGCGACCCCTCCAGATTCTCGACGCGGCCGTGCCGGCGGCCGTGCTCGCGGCGCTCGCACGAGCTCTCGACGCGGACGGGCCGGCCATCATCGCGGCGGACACGCCGCCGGCCGGACTGCCCGTCGAGGTCGAGCAGCGGGTGGCGCTCGTCGTCGAGACGAGCGGGTCCACCGGGAGGCCGAAGCGGGTCGCGCTCAGCGCGGGTGCCGTGCTCGCCGGCGCCGCGGCATCCGAATCCGCTCTGGGCGGCCCGGGGCAGTGGCTGCTGGCCCTGCCAGTGCACTACATCGCCGGTCTCAACGTGCTCGCGAGATCGCTTGCGGCACAGACCGAGCCCGTCGTGCTCGCGCCGGGCCACTTCGAGCCGAGCGAGTTCGCTTCGGCCGCGCTGCGGATGGATGCCGGCCTGCGGTTCACCGCGCTGGTCCCCGCCCAGTTGGCGACCCTCATCGACGCCGTGGACGAGGACCTCGACCTGCTCGATCCGCTGCGCCGATTCGACCGCATCCTGCTCGGCGGACAGGCCACGTCGACCGTCATGCTCGAGCGCGCCGTCGAACTGGGGCTCAACGTGACCACAACCTACGGGTCCAGCGAGACGAGCGGTGGCTGCGTCTACGACGGTGTGACGATCGGCAGCACCCGCGCTCGCGTCGTCGACGGGCAGCTCGAGCTCGGCGGCCCGACGCTCGCCGAGGGGTACCTCGACGATCCGGAGCGCACGGCCGAAGCCTTCTTCGAGGAGGACGGCGCACGCTGGTACCGCACCGGCGACACCGGCAGCGTCGTCGATGGCATCGTGTCCGTGATCGGCAGGCTCGACGGGCTCATCATCTCCGGCGGCATCAAGGTGTCGCTCGACGAGGTCGAGCGGCTGGTGCGCACGCTGCCGGGCCTCGCGGATGCCGTGGCCGTGCGGGCGAACAGCGAGCGCTGGGGGGAGGTGCCCGTCATCGTCACGACAGCGACCGCGGATCTCGCGGCCCTGCGGGCGCGCGTGTCCGCGGCGCTCGGCCGGGCGGCGGCTCCCGCGGCGGTCATCACGGTCGACGCCATCCCCCTGCTGTCGAACGGCAAGACGGATCGCCTCACAGCCGCGAAGCTCGCGCAGGGCGCGCATCACTAAGATTCAGCCGTGGCGCAAAGCAGACCTCCCCAGAGACGTATCGACCCCCGTACCGTTCGCACCCGCAGCGGTCGCCCCGGCGGGCAGCCGCCGAGGGTGGTCGTGAAGAAGGCGACGGCCGCGGACTGGATCGGCGGTGCGCGACTGCGCACGCTGCCCCTCGCGATCGCCCCGGTCGCCCTGGGTACGGCATCCGCCTACCTGTTGTCGGCGCCCGGCTGGCACTGGGTTCGCGCCCTGCTCGCGCTCGCCGTCGCGCTGGCGCTGCAGGTCGGCGTCAACTATGCGAACGACTACTCGGACGGCGTGCGCGGCACCGACAAGTACCGGGTCGGCCCGTCGCGCCTCACCGGGTCGGGCGCGGCGAAGCCGAGGACCGTACTGGTCGTTGCCATCGTGTTTTTCGCCCTCGGCGCGCTCGCCGGCATCGCGCTCGTCGTGCTCACGCAGTACTGGTGGTTGCTCGCCGTCGGTGCCGTTGCGATCGCCGCCGCCTATTTCTACACCGGCGGCAGACGTCCGTACGGCTACTACGGCCTCGGCGAGCTCTTCGTGTTCGTCTTCTTCGGTCTCGTGGCCGTGACGGGGACGACGTTCACGCAGGTCGGAACGGTCAATATCGAGAGCTGGCTCTCGGGTGTCGCTGCCGGCCTGCTCGCCTGCGCGGTGCTGATGGTGAACAACCTGCGCGACATCGAGCAAGACAGGCTGGCCGGCAAGCGCACCCTCGCGGTGCTGGTCGGGAGCCTCACCGGCCGCATCCTGTTCACACTGTTCGTGCTGCTGCCGTTCGTGATCCTGGTCTTCTTCGTGATCTTCTACCCGCTGGCGCCGCTCGTCTACTTCGTGCTGCTGCCGGCGCTGCCGGCCGTGATCATCACGATGACCGCCAAGACCCCGTCTGAGTTCATCATCGCGCTGCAGCTCACCAGCCTCACCGCCCTGCTGTTCGGCCTGGGGCTGGGTGCCGCCATCGCGTTCTGAAGCGATGAAGCTCCGAGTGCGACGGGCGACTCGAACAGCCCGTCGCACCCGGAGGGTTTCACTGTGCCTGCTGCTTGACCGAGCGCCGGCGGGTGGTGCGCACTAGGGCGACGCCCAGCAGGGTGAGGAACCCGGCGATATCGAGGAGCGGGCTCGCATCCGCACCCGTGAACGCGAGGGTCGTCAGCTGGCCGCAGGCGGTGGGGACTAGGAACGTGAAGTCCCAGGTGGCCTGCTGGTCGACGTCGAAGCCGAAGCCCGACGCCGGGCTGGCGGTGACGTGCACTGTGCGACTGCCACTCACAGCGTAGGTACCCTCGGCCGCGGATGCTCCATCGACGGTCCAGCCGACCGACCCCGGGCCCTGGTCACTCGTCAGAGTGTAGGAACCGGCGCTGTGACAGGTGATCTGCTGCATCGTGGCGACGGCCGCGACGAGCGGATGGGTGATCAGCTGACCGCAGAGCCCGGCGTAGGGAGCCACGGTGAGCGGAATCGTGGAGCTGCTGGTCAGTACGTATCCGGATGCCGCCGCCACCTCGACGGTGTAGCTACCGGGCGCGAGCGCTCCGGTACGGCCCGTCACCGCAGTGAACGGAACGACGGTGTTGCCTGAATCCTTGATCGT
>JAZJYU010000110.1:17792-19145 GCA_040390225.1 Actinomycetota bacterium
CAGCACGCCGGGGGTGATCGTCACGATGACCGACCCTCCGACCAGGCTCGACACCACGCAGGTCTGCGGGGTCGCCGATGCCGCGGGTGTCACGGGGATCAGGGCGCACGCGTCACCGTATGCCGTGATGGTGACGGGCACTGTCGAGGGTGTGGTGAGGGTGTAGCCGCTATTTGCGGTGACGTTCACCGTGTAGTTGCCGGCCGGGAGTCCCGCCGTTGCGCCGGTGGTGCCGTTGAAAGGGATCACCGCGTTGGCGGAGTTCCTGATCTCGTAGGTGACGCCGGTGGTGATGGTGACGGTGATGTGGCCGTCCTGCAGGGTGTTGTTACTGCAGGTCTGGGCGGATGCGACAGCCGCGCCGGCGACCGGTACCGATGGTGCGGGTGCGTAGCAATAGATGACGTGACTGATGTTCTTACCGGAGGGGTGGGAGAAGGTCGTCGCGCTGAGATTCGCGACCTGGGTGAAGCTCGCGGTGGCCTCCGGGTACGGGTACTTGTAGGTGGACGAGGTGTAGTACACCGCGTTCTCGAAGTCGACGCTGGGGTTCGGTCCCGTGCTGCTGCCGGACTTGATGATGACCTTCGTCCAGACCGAGCCGGCTGGCAGTGTGACGCTGCCGAGCGACCAGGTGGTGCCCCCCGGTTCGTCGATCTTCGCGCACACTTCGCCCGTGCTCGGCGTCTGCCAATAGGCCGGGTCGTTGGTGTTCGTCGTGGCCGACGCTGGTCCGACGATCACCAGGGAGAAACAGAATGCCAGTGCGAGCGTTACAACGCTCGCCAGTGTCTTCTTCATCATTGCTTTCGGGTAATAGGACAGACGGCGTCCGCGTCAGGGCGCGCTGATAAATCCGCCGTGGGTTCGGCGGAGCGAGACCGGCGGGTCACCGTCTGGCACATCTCGGGTGAGTTCGCGGGTATGAATATCGAGCTCGATGTGCGTCATCAACGCTAACAGGTCCTCCTTTTGGGGGACTTTAGAATGCTCTAACCCTTCGGCGATCTGCGCGGGCGCGGGCGCCTGATCGAGGGTGGACCCGCCGGATGTCGCCATACTGTTGACATGGCATCTGCCAGGGGTAACGGAGCTTCACGTCGACGCTGGTCGGTGCGCGTGCGGATCGTGAGCGTCATCGTGCTCGTCGCCGCGGTCGGCCTCACCGCCTCTGGTGGGGTGACCCTTCTCGCGCAGCGCGCCGAAGTTGTGGCATCGGTCGACAGCCGGCTGCGAACGGCGATCGCGGTCGCCCGATCAGTCATCACCGCCAGCTCCGGCAGCTACGCCTCGAACGCGATGGCGGTGCAGGCGGCGATAAGCCGTGCGGCATCGGGTGAGGGAGAGAGTTCG
>JAZJYU010000110.1:19155-24936 GCA_040390225.1 Actinomycetota bacterium
CGTGCCGGCAGTCGCGCAGCCCTTCTCGCTGACCACCGAGAGTGCGCTCATCACTCGAGTCACGCGCGAGGTCGCCGACGGCACCGTTCGTCTCGGCACCTACGTGTCGGGCAGCACGCAACTGAGATACATCGCGACACCGGTGGCGGTCGTGCCCGGTTCGCCGGCGGCGATCTATCTGGTGGCGATCGATCTCGATGCGGCCACCTCGAGGCTCACCTCCGGCCTCACGACCTACTCTTCGGTGGCGCTGATCACTCTGCTGGCGATCGGCCTGGTGGGCTGGTTCGCGGCGGGAAGGCTCCTCCGCCCGCTGCAGACTCTCACCGACGCAGCGCTCGCAATCACCCCGACCGACCGAACCACCCGAATCCCGGTCGTCGGAAACGACGACATCTCCCGGCTCACCGAGAACGTCAACGCGATGCTCGACCGGCTCGATTCCGCCCTCACCACCCAGCGTCAGCTGCTGGAAGACGTGCGGCACGAGCTGCGCACGCCGGTGACCATCGTGCGCGGACATCTCGAGGTTCTCGACGCGGAGGATAGCGACCAGGTCGCGGTGACGAGGGCGGTCGCGATTCGGGAGCTGGACCGCATGACCCGACTGATCGAGGAGATCGAGTCGTTAGCGGATGCCCAATCGGCAACGCTCGTTCTGCGAACAGTCGACGTCGAATCGTTCACCACCCACATGTTCGAGATCGCCCAAGGGATCCCCTCGCGCACCTGGGTGCTTGAGGGTTCTGGCCAGGGTGAGGTCGTCATGGATGCCGAACGGGTGACCCAAGCGTGGGTGCAGCTCGTGGCGAACGCGGCCAAGTATTCACCCGAGGGTTCCACAGTGTTGATCGGTTCGCGGGTGAGCCCGGGTGAGGTGGAGTTCTGGGTATCCGATACGGGTCCAGGAATTCCGCCGGCTGCGCGCGAACGGATCTTCGAGCGATTCGGGAGGGTCGACCAGAGCCGTGGCAGCTCGGGCTCGGGGCTGGGCTTGGCCATCGTGCGGGCGATCGTCATCGCGCACGGCGGTCGTGTGACGCTGATCTCCAGCGACACCGGTAGTCGTTTCGGTCTGGTCATCCCGCGCACGGAAGGCCTCTGACGTGGCGAACATCCTGGTGGCCGAAGACGAACCCGAGATCGCCGACTTCCTCGTCCGCGGGCTTCGGGGAGCCGGCCACGAGGCGGTCGTCGCTGTAGACGGTCCTCAGGCGCTCGCGAGCGCCCTCTCCGGCACCTTCGATCTCGTGCTGCTCGATGTCGGCCTTCCGGGACTCGACGGGTTCAGCGTGCTCCGTTCGATCCGAGAACAGACCGATACCCTCCCGGTGATCGTTCTTACAGCGAGGAGCGGCGTGGCGGACACCGTCGTCGGCCTCGATGCGGGCGCCACCGACTACGTGTCGAAGCCGTTCCGAATCGATGAGCTTCTGGCCCGAATCCGGCGCGGGCTTCGCGAAGCGGATCGGCAGCCCCTGGTGGTGCTGTCGTGGAAGGGCCTGTCGCTCGACCTGCGAACGCATCGTGGAAACGTCGATGGCCGCACCATCGAGCTATCCGCGCGCGAATTCGCCCTGGCGGAGGAGCTCATGCGCCACCCGGGCACGACGCTTAGCCGACAGCACCTGCTGAGTACCGTTTGGGGATTCAAGCACGATCCCGGCTCGAACATTCTGGAGGTCTACGTCAGCTACCTGCGAGACAAGCTGGGCGCCGCGCGCATAGAGACGGTCCGTGGGCTCGGTTACCGGATGGCCTGAGGGCGGCTATTTCGTCGGCCCCTTGCCGTTGCCCTCGTTGGTCGTGCCGTTTCCGCCGCCGTTGCCCTGCCCGACACCACTGTTGCCGTTGCCGTTGCCGTTCGCGCTGCCGCTGCCTTCGTTTGAGGTGCCGTTCCCGCCGCCGTTACCCTGTCCTACTCCCTTGTTGCCGTTGCCGGATTCCACGGTCGGGTCGTTTCCGACGCTCACGGCCTCCGGCGGGCTGACCGGCGAGGCGGTCGCGACGGGTGCGGACGTCGCTGCCGGGGTGTGCGACTGCGCCGCCGAACTCGGCGCGGGGATCGCTGTGCCGATCGGCTTGATGTCCTGCACCCGACCCTTCACGTCGACCGGGATGACGGTGAGCGCGACTGCGGAGCCCCCGATGAGCAGCGTCACCGCGATGAAGACCGAGGTGGCGATGACGAACCCGCTGATGCGCATGACATCCATGATGCCCCTTCTTGTGGCCATGGTGCCGTGAAAGCAGTTTCCGACGGGTGGGATGTGGCGGGGTGGGTCGCGCTGGTCGCCACCCGAAGGCGACCAACGCGACGTACCCGATCAGGTTCACTCGAGCTGTCCCCCGACCGCCGAATGATCCCGATCACAGCGTAGAAAGATGGTGCCAACCGGACTGTCGCCCGAACGGGGGGTTTAGATGAGAATTTCCTAATCGAGCCGGAAGTCGTGCTGCCCGCGCTCGAGCCGGTCGAGCGCCTCGTTCTCGATGTCGTTGTCGAGGTCGCGGTCGGGCCGCGACATGAAATCCTTCGCCTTCTCGCGCACCATCGTCTTCGCTACGGCGTCCCGCGGCCTGCGCAGAAAGATGTACGACACGCAGAATCCGATGATCGCCGCGCCGAAGGCGGAGATCCAGATGTTGATCTGCAGGAGCAGGAGCACGGTCAGCGCAACGGCGAAGATGCCCAGCCGGATGAGCGAGAAGAGCAGCCATTGCCGAGACGGTTTCACCCATCCAGTGTAGGCACGACGGCTTGGGGTTCCGTGTGCAGGAATTGAGCTTAGAATCACCGCATGGTCAGGATCGCACTCATCGTCGGCGTCATCGCCGTGGTGTTCGTGATCTACGCCTTCGTGAACTGCCTCGTCACCCTTATTCCGATTTTCGGCGGCATCCTCTGGCTCGCACTCGGGAGGGACCGCTCGCGCGGAATCTCAGGCGCACCGGATGACAACCCCGAGTTCCTGCGCACCATCGGCGCGGACAAGGCGGCCGACGCCCGCATCCGCGATCTGGAAGCGAGGCTCGCGGAGCTCGACGACGACGATGACTCGAAGAAGTAGGTGAGCACCCCCTCCACCGACTTCGCGGTCGCGCTTCTCGGGGAGTTCGTGCGCCGCGGCGTTCGCGACGTGGTGCTGTGTCCGGGGTCACGCTCGCAGGCGCTGGCGCTCGCGGCCGCCGCGTATGAGAAGGCGGGGATGCTTCGCCTGCGCGTGCGCATGGACGAGCGGTCCGCCGGCTACCTGGCCCTCGGACTCGCCGCCGAGACCCGCACGCCGGTGCTGGCGATCACCACCTCGGGCACCGCCGTGGCGAATCTGCATCCCGCCGTTCTCGAGGCACACCACTCTGGCATCCCGCTCATCCTTCTCACCGCCGATCGGCCCGAGGAACTGCGCGGAATCGGCTCCAATCAGACCACCGAACAGGTGGGTCTGTTCGGCACGGCGGTGAGCTGGTTGCGGGACGTGCAGGCCCCCGATCGCGGCGGGTTCGACCCGGATCTGCCGGGCGAACTGGCGCACGAGTCGTTCTCCGCCGCCGCCGGGCATTCCGGCCCACCGGGGCCGGTGCAGCTGAATCTCGCGTTCCGCGAGCCACTGTCCGGGCCGGTTGAAACCCTCCCCTCTCTCGAATCGCACGAGTGGCCGCCGGTATCGCATCGAGGAACGAGGATCGCGGCCGCCCCCCACACCATCGTGATCGCCGGGGATGCCGCAGGCGATCAGGCGGAGGAGTTCGCCCGGGCTCTCGGCGTGCCTCTCATCGCCGAGGTCTCCAGCGGGTCGCGATTCGGGCCGAACCTCGTGGTCGCATACCGGCAGCTACTGGGCGACGAAGAATTCGGCGGACGCGTCGAGCGGGCGGTCGTCTTCGGGCATCCCACCCTCACGCGCGAGATTCCCGCACTGCTGCAGCGCGACGGGGTGGAGGTGATCGTCGTGCGGGGCGACGGTGCCGAAGACTACAACCCGGGTCATCGGGCGACGGTGGTGCCGGGTCCGGCGACCGTCGAGGGCGCACTGGATGACCGGGCGTGGCTCGGAACGTGGGTACAGGCGAGTCGCGCGCTGCTTGAGGAGCCGGCCGCCGCATCCGGCACCACCACTCTGGCGCGGGAACAGCTCGCCGCCTTCCGGGCCCCGATCACTCGCCGCTCGCTGGCCGAACGGGTGTGGCAGGTGACCTGGCCGCACGATCGACTCGTGCTCGGGGCGTCTCGGCTGATCCGGGACGCGGATGCCGTGGTGCCGGGCAAGAAGATCGGCGTGCACGCGAACCGGGGCCTCGCCGGCATCGACGGCACCATCGCGACCGGAATCGGCATCGCTCTGGCCAGCCAGGCGGCGGGGGCGAAGGGCGTGACCCGGGTGCTGCTCGGGGATCTCGCTCTGCTGCACGACGCGGGTTCACTGCTCTTTCCGACCGGGGAGCCTCGACCGCGCATCCAGGTGATCGTCGGCAACGACGGCGGCGGCACGATCTTCGACTCGCTGGAGGTGGCCGGCAGCGCCGACGCCGAGTCGTTCGACCGGGTGCAGTTCACGCCGCAGACCGTCGACCTCGAGTCGCTCGCGGGAGCGTACGGGTGGGAGTATCGCCGCGCGACGAACGCGGGCGAACTCGATGAGGCGCTTGCGCCATCCGAAGCCCCGGTGCTCGTCGAGGTGCCGCTTGCCCGATAAGGTCGGCGCATGGCGAAATCGGTGTGGAACGCCTCCCCTTCGGAGTTGCTGCGGGTCGGGCCAGGTTTCGTGCTGGCCGACGTCGACCCGGACTCGACACCCGGGTTCTCCGGGGGCAAGGACGACGGGGTGGCTGCGCTCGAAGCCGGCCGGGCGGAGCTCAGCGATCTGCAGGAACGTCTCTGGGCGGAGAGCCGCTTCGGAGGCACCCGCAGTCTGCTGCTGGTGATCCAGGCCATGGATACCGCGGGCAAAGGCGGGATCGTGCAGCACGTGATGGGCGGCATCACCCCAGAGGGCCTGCACGTCTACGCCTTCAAGAAACCGACGGAGGAAGAGCTCGCGCATGACTTCCTGTGGCGGGTACGCAAGCAACTGCCGGCTGCCGGGATCATCGGCGTCTTCGACCGATCGCACTACGAGGATGTGCTGATCGAGCGGGTGCACCAGCTCTCCCCGGCGGCGGAGATCGAGGCGCGCTACGGAACGATCGTCTCCTTCGAGGAGGACCTCGTCGAGGCGGGCACCACCGTGGTGAAGGTGATGCTGCAGATCAGCGCCGACGAGCAGAGGGTGCGGCTCGCCGACCGGCTCGACAGCGTCGAGAAGCAGTGGAAGTACAACCCCGGCGACCTGGTGGAGCGGGCGCTCTGGCCGCAATACCAGGATGCCTACCGGATCGCGCTCACCCGGACGGCGACCGGGACGGCGCCGTGGTATGTCGTACCGGCCAACGCCAAGTGGTACGCGCGGGCCGCCGTTCAGCAGATACTGCTCGAGACGATGCGCGGGATGAACCTCGGCTGGCCTACGGTCGACTTCGATGTCGAGGCGGAGAAGCAGAAGCTGACCCGCTCATCCGGCTAGGGCTTCGACGATCGGGCGGAACTTCATCCGCGTCTCCAGCAGCTCCCGCTGCGGCACCGAGTCGACGACTATTCCCGCGCCGGCATATGCCGTGATCTGGAGCAGACAAAGTAAAAGTGCGGAAAAAATCAGATTTTTTTTCATGGTCAATAATTAAAGAGGTCGGTTAGTTTGTAAGTTTTTTGTTTTTGCAAAGAATTCAACGCGTTCAATACTT
>JAZJYU010000110.1:24946-38902 GCA_040390225.1 Actinomycetota bacterium
CCACCGCCCACTCGCCGTCGCCGTCGGCCGCGACCCAGCCGACCGGTCCGGCGTAGCGACCGCGGTCGAACGGCTCCAGTTCGGCGATCAGGTCGAGCGCTTTCGCGGTCGGAGTGCCCGCGACCGCGGCCGTCGGGTGTAGAGCACGAACCAGGTCGAGCGAGGTCGACCCGTCGCTCAGCTCGCCGTCGATGTCACTGGCGAGATGCCACAGGTTCGGCAGCTTGAGAGTGAACGGCGTCTCGCTGGCGGTGACGTCCGCGCTGTGCGCGCGAAGCGAGGCAAGCACGTTCTGCACGGCGAACTGGTGCTCGTCCTGGTCCTTCGCCGAGGTGGCGAGTGCGGTGGCCGCCGCCTGATCTGACGCGTCATCCGTTCCCCGGGCAGCGCTGCCCGCCAGCACCCTCGCCGTCACGGTGCCCTTGTCGACGCTCACCAGCGTTTCAGGGCTGGCGCCGATGAAACCGTCGATCGCGAAGGTCCAGCAGTCCGGGTAGCGCGCGGCCAGCGAGTCGATGAGGCGACGGATGTCCGCGCCGGCCGGCAGCGGAGCGGTCGCGTCCCGAGCGATCACCACCTTGCTCAGCTCGTGCTGCCGGATTCGCGCGATGGCGGCCTCGACGGCTGCGACGTACGCGGAGCGGTCGAGACTGCCCTGGTCGAGCACCACGGAGAAGGGCTCGCCGTACGGGGTCTTCGCCGGAAGGGTGGCGGGCACATCGCCGACAGTGGTGATCCACGACCGGTCGGTGTCGCGCCCCACGATGAGCGAGGGCACGATCAGCACGCTGGTGGTGGCCGAGTGGTCGGCGAAGGCGAAGCTGCCGAAAGCAAGCAGCCCGGTTCCGGTGCGGTCGAGGGGGTCGGTGACCGAGGCGGACGCGGCCACCGCGCGCCAGGCCGACGCGGCATCCGCGAACCGGTCGGGTCCGCTGAACTCGAGCCGGAGCGCCACGCCGAACCCGGCGAGCCCGAACCCGCGACGGCTCCAGAGCAGCGGTTCGGCGCGATCGAGCATCGGCACGAGCGGACCCGGGTCGGGAATCGGTGTCGTAACGACCGTCAGCTGCGGGATCGATGGCACCTGTCAAGACTATCCACGGCCCGGTCGCCCATCGTGCCGCTCAACTAGACTGGCCGGGTGGCTAGGGCAGACCTGAACAAGCAACCGGATGAGGTTGCCGCGATGTTCGACGGGGTCGCCAAGCATTACGACCGCACCAACGGCGTGCTCTCGATGGGCAACTCGCTCATCTGGCGGGTTGCGACGGTTCGGGCCATCGCACCGAAGCCGGGCGAGAAGATCCTCGATCTCGCGGCCGGCACAGGAACCAGTTCCGCCGCGATCGCGAGAAGCGGTGCTGATGTGACTGCCGCCGATTTCTCCCCGGGCATGATCGAGGTGGGGCGGCGCAAGCATCCGAACATCACCTTCGTCGAGGCGGACGCGATGGCGCTGCCGTTCCCCGATGGTCAGTTCGACGCGGTAACCATCTCGTTCGGCCTGCGCAATATCGAGGACCCGAAGAAGGCGCTCGCGGAGATGTTCCGGGTGCTGAAGCCGGACGGCAGGCTGGTGATCTGCGAGTTCTCGAAGCCCCCGCGCGCCATCTTCCGGGCCGGCTACACCGCGTACATGCGATTCCTGATGCCGGCGATCGTCGACGCGACCAGTTCCAACCCCGAGGCATACAGCTACCTCGCCGACTCGATCCGGGACTGGCCCGACCAGGTGACGCTGAGCCAGTGGATCCGCGGCGCCGGTTTCACGCGTGTTGCATACCGCAATCTGACCGCGGGCGTCGTGGCACTGCACCGCGGCCACAAGCCGGCACGGCTACCGGCGAAACGGCGCCGCGCTACGACTGCGCCTGCTACGGACATAGAGAAGTGACCCCCAGCGCTCCGCTCGTTCGCCGGTCCAACCTCGGCTCGCAGTTCGGGCTCGGTGAAAAACTGTTCTCGTCAGCCAGCGAACGGAGGTTCGCCACCGCTCTCGAGGAGGGACTCGACGCGGTCGAGGCAGGCCTGCTGCACGAGATGTCGTTCGCGGACAACCTCGCCGACGTGACCAGCCGCTACCTGCTGGATGCCGGCGGCAAGAGGGTGCGCCCCACCCTCACCCTGCTCACCGCCCAGCTCGGCGACGGCAACAACCCGTCGGTGATCACCGCGGCAGAGTCGCTGGAGATCACTCATCTGGCCTCGCTGTACCACGACGATGTCATGGACGAGGCGAACATGCGCCGCGGAGTACCGACCGCCCAGCACGTGTGGGGCAACTCGGTCGCCATTCTCACCGGCGACCTGCTGTTCGCGCGGGCATCCAAGCTGATCGCCAGTCTCGGTGAGGGCGCCATCAAGCTGCAGGCCGACACCTTCGAGCGGCTGTGCCTGGGTCAGCTTCACGAGACGATCGGTCCGAAAGACGGTGAGAACCCGATCGAGCACTACATCCAGGTGCTCGCCGACAAGACCGGGTCGCTCATCGCCGCCTCCGCCGAAATGGGTGTGATCTTCAGTAACGCGCCCGCCGAGTTCCGTTCGCCCGTGAAGGTGTTCGGCGAGAAGATCGGCATCGCCTTCCAGCTCATCGACGATGTCATCGACCTCTCCGACGGCGAGGAGACGGGCAAGACCGCCGGCACAGACCTGCGCTCCGGCGTCGCGACCCTGCCGCTGCTCTATCTGCGTGACCTCGCGGCGACGGATGCCGCCGCCGCGGCCCTGCTGCACCGTCTCGAGAGCGACGTCGCAGACGGTGGTGACACCGCCGACCTGGATGCCGCGATCGCGGAGCTCCGTGACCACGAGGTGACGGCCCGTACGCTCGACGAGGCCCACCGCTGGGCGCGCGAGGCCGTCGAGGCGCTCGCGCCGCTGCCGGATGGGCCGGTCAAGAAGGCCCTCACCCGCTTCGCCGACTCGATCGTCGAGCGCAGCAACTGACACTTTCTGCAGGTCGAGCTTGTCGAGACCTCACCAAGGAGAAACCATGACCAAACTCAGACTGGCCATCGTGGGCGCCGGGCCGGCCGGCATCTACGCGGCCGACATCCTGCTGAAGGCCGAGCGGCACTTCGACGTCTCCATCGACCTGTTCGAGCAGCTTCCCGCGCCATATGGTCTCGTGCGCTACGGCGTCGCGCCCGATCACCCGCGCATCAAGGGCATCATCAACGCGCTGCGCGACGTGCTCGACATGGGCCGGATCCGGCTCTTCGGCAACGTGCTCTACGGCCGCGACGTCACCCTCGCCGACCTGAAGAAGCACTACAACGCCGTCATCTTCTCCACCGGTGCGATCCGGGATGCCGCGCTGAACATCCCAGGCATCGAACTGGACGGCAGCTACGGCGCCGCCGAATTCGTGAGCTGGTACGACGGGCACCCTGACTTCCCGCGCGAGTGGCCCTTGACGGCGCGGAGTGTCGCTGTGATCGGCAACGGCAACGTCGCGCTCGATGTCGCGCGCATCCTGGCAAAGCATGCCGACGACCTGCTTCCGACAGAGATCCCGGACAACGTGTACCGGGTTCTGAAGTCGTCGCCGGTCACCGACGTGCACGTGTTCGGGCGGCGCGGGCCGGCCCAGGTGAAGTTTTCGCCGCTTGAGCTGCGCGAACTCGGCGAGCTGCGCGATGTCGACATGATCCTCTACGACGAGGACTTCGACTACGACGAGGCGTCGAAAGCGGCCATCACCGCCAACAAGCAGGTATTCGTGATCGACAAGGTGCTGCAGCAGTGGCGCCAGCGTTCCGTTGGTGAAGCGTCGCGCCGGCTGCACCTGCACTTCTATGCTTCGCCCGTCGAGGTGCTCGGTTCCGGCACCGTCGAGGGTTTTCGGTACGAGCGCACGGTTCCGGATGCCGAGGGCGGCGTCAAGGGAACGGGCGAGTTCCGCGAGCTGCCGATCCAGGCCATCTACCGGGCCGTCGGCTACTTCGGGTCACCGCTCGACGAGATCCCGTTCGACGAGCACCGCGGCGTCATCCCGAACCGCGAGGGCCAGGTACTCGACGACTCCGGCCAGCAGTTGCACGGCGTGTATGCGACCGGCTGGATCAAGCGCGGTCCGGTCGGACTCATCGGTCACACCAAGAGCGACGCGATGGAGACCATCAAGAACCTCATGAACGACGAGGCCTCGTGGTGGACGCCCGCGCAGCCGGACGAGCAGAGCGTGCTCGATCTGCTGGAATCGCGCGGCATCACGTACACGACCCTCGACGGCTGGCACAGCCTCGACGAGCACGAGATCGCCCTGGGCGAGCCCGCGGGCCGCGCCCGCATCAAGGTGGTTCCTCGTGACGAGATGGTGAAGGTCTCCCGCGCCGACGGCTGAGCGGCTCACGCGCCGTTTTCGGACATCAGCGGCGGATGTCCGAAAACGGCTCGCGAGGGGCGTCCTGTGGGCGGTCGCGGGCGCGTTACTGCAGGGCGGCCGTCAGCCTCGCGGTGTTGTCGAGCACCTTCGAGCGGATCGGGCGACGCAGCCACTGCTCCAGCGTGATCTCCTTCGAGTCGCGGCGGTAGCTCTCCTCCACTTCCCGAAGGCGCGCGACGGCATCGTTGCCCCGCATCATGATCGAGATCTCGTAGTCGAGACTGAACGAGCGCATGTCCATGTTGCTGGAGCCGATCACGGCCACGTTCTCGTCGATGGAGATGTGCTTCGCGTGCAGGATGTAGGGCGCCTTATAAAGGAAGATCCGCACACCCGCCCGCAGCAGCGCCTCGTAGTAGCTGCGCTGCGCGTGGTACACCACCGCCTGGTCCCCGATCTCCGAGGCGAACAGCTGCACATCCAGCCCGCGGTACGCGGCGTTCGTGATCGCGTAGAGCATCGAGTCGTCTGGCACGAAGTAGGGACTGGTGATGATGACCTTCCGCTGCGCGCTGTAGACCAGCGCGTTGAACAGGCGCAGGTTGTTCTCCAGGTCGAATCCGGGCCCGCTCGGCACCACCTGGGCATCCAGCGCATGGGTCAGCTTCGGGTGCGTGGCATCGCGTGCCTCACGCACCAGCAGCTCGTTGGTCTCGCTGTACCAGTCGGTGACGAAGAGCGCGTTGATGCCGGCGACCACGGGACCCTCGAAGCGGGCCATGAAGTCTTTCCATTTCAGGCCGCGCGAGATGTTGCCGCGCTTGTTGTAGCTGCGGTCGATCACGTTCTGCGATCCGGTGAAGGCTTCGACCCCGTCGATCACGAGGATCTTGCGGTGGTTGCGCAGGTCGGGCCGCTGGAACTTGCCGCGCAGCGGCTGGATCGGCAGCATCGGATGCCAGAGTGCGCCCATGCGCCGAAGTGCGTGAAGCGTGCGGTGATAGTGCGGCGACCGCAGACATGCGATGTGGTCGAACAGCACCCGCACGATGACCCCGCGCCTGATGGCCGCCTCCATCGCGTCGAAGAACGGGCGGGTCGTCTTGTCGAGCGCGAGAATGTAGAACTCGACGTGGATGAACCGCTTGGCGCCGGCCATCGAGGCCGTCATCGCGTCGAGGGACTCCTGGTACTCGGTGTGGAAGGTCGTGGTGTTGCCGCCGACCAGTGGCATCGAGCCGAGGGTACGGTTCAGCTCGACGATCGGGTCGAGCCACGGCGGGAAGTCGGGGTCGCGCTCGACCTCATCCATGCCCTCTGTCGTCTCGAGGATGTACTCGTTGATCTCGCGCTGCTTGTCGCGTCGCGACTTGGGCAGCCGGGTGTTGCCGATGAGCAGGAACAGGATGATGCCGACGTAGGGGATGAGGAAGATCGCGAGCAGCCAGGCCGCCGCCGTCTGCGGCTTGCGGTTCTGCGGTACGAAGATGACCGCGAGCACGCGGATGACGATGTCGACGATGAGCACGACGACGGCATAGACCGCGCCGAGCGTGTCGGAGTTCATAGGAGCGAGGTCATCGGAAGTTGACGAACTGAAGGTCCACGTCGAGGTCGGAACCCTTGAGCAGTGCCATTGTGGCCTGCAGGTCATCCCGGCTCTTCGAGGTCACACGCAGCTCGTCACCCTGGATCTGCGACTTGACGGTCTTCGGCCCCTCATCGCGGATGATCTTCGAGATCTTCTTCGCATCCTCGGAGGAGATGCCGTTCTTCAGCGACGCCTCGATGCGGTACTCCTTGCCCGATGCGTACGGCTCACCCGCGTCGAGGCTGCGCAGCGAGATACCGCGCTTGATGAACTTCGCTTCGAGCACTTCGAGCACGGCCTTCACCCGGTCCTCTGAGGATGCCTTCAGCAGCAGCTTCTCGCCGCTCCAGTCAACCTCCGCGCCCACGTTCTTGAAGTCGTAGCGCTGGGCGATCTCTTTCTGGGCCTGGTGAAGCGCGTTGTCGGCCTCCATCTTGTCGACCTTGCTCACGATGTCAAACGTTGGATCAGCCATGGCAGCAGTTTAACGGCGGGCACGGGCATGATGGGGAACCATGGGAATCGTCGGGCGCGTGCTGCTGATCGTCGCCGGCTGTGTCGTCGGCGTTGGCGTCATCGTGGCGATCCTGTTCCTGGCCGCACCGACGGTGGTCGCGCCGCTGAAGCAGGCCATCGGCCAGGGGCCGGCGCCACGCTGGGTGCCGGCAGCACGGGTGACCGTCGCCGCGAACCCCGGCGCCGGGGTTGCCGGCCAGGCCGACGCAGGCTGGATCGCCTCGGTCGCGAAGAAGACGGGTATCCCCCCGCGCGCGCTTGAGGCCTACGCCGGTGTCGCTATCGTGAACCCGCAGGTGCAGCCCTCGTGCGGCATCGGCTGGAACCTGCTGGCGGCGATCGGCGAGGTCGAGTCCCGGCACGGCACGATCTTCGGCGGGAAGATCACCTCGAACGGGGATGCCGTGCCGTCCTTCTACGGTGTGACGCTCGACGGAGGGTCGACCGCGCACATCCCGGACTCGGATGGCGGTGCGATCGACGGCGATCCGACCGGTGATCGCGCGGTCGGCCCCATGCAGCTGATACCGGAGGCCTGGCGCAACTGGCACGTCGACGGGAACGGCGACGGGGTCGAGAATCCGCAGAACATCGACGACGCGACGATGGCGGCCGCCCACTACCTGTGCCGCGCGGGTGGCAACCTCAGCACGGAATCGGGATGGCGCACCGCTGTGCTGGCGTATAACTCCTCGGACGCGTATGTGGATGAGGTGGCCCGCTATGCGGCGTCGTACGGAGCCGCCGCAAAATAGGTATCCTTGGTGAGCGCGTTTTCGCGTGCCATGGCAAGTTACCCAAGTGGCCAAAGGGATCTGACTGTAAATCAGCCGTCTTAGACTTCGGGGGTTCGAATCCCTCACTTGCCACCATCACCAGGTTCGCAGCACGGCCCCCTTCGGGCCGGCGATCAGGCTCGCCGCCGGCACGTCGTCGGCGATGATCGCGCCCGCCGCGATCACGGCATCCCTGCCGATCGTGACCCCCGGGAGGATGGTCGCCCCCGCCCCGATCCATACCCCTTCGGCGACGTCGATGGGGCCGCCGGTGAGGTAGTGGTGACGCTCCTCCGGGTCGACGGGGTGACCGCTCGTGATGAAGGTGGCCTTCGGCCCGATCATGGTGCCGGCGCCGAGCCGGATGCCCGCATAGTCGAGGAACGTGCAGCCCTGGTTGATGAACACCCGCTCGCCCAACCGGAGGTTCAGCCCGTGCTCGGTGTAGAACGGCGGGTAGATCGTGGCTTTCGGTGGCAGCGGTCTGCCGAGAATCTGTTCGAACAGCGCCGCCTTGCCCGCTTCGTCCTCGAAGGGTAGAACGTTCAGTCGTGAGGTTAGCGCCATGACCTCCACGACCCGTGCGGCCATCGCCTGGAACTCGGGACTGTGGATGCGCATGATGCGGCCGCTCGACATCCCTCGATTAAAGCGCGCTAGCGGCCGAACGCGGCCCGGAACATGGCGCGGGCGCGTTCGGCGGTAGCGCCCTTCGCGGATGCGTCGGTGCGGGAGAGCGCGAACGCGAGCATCGCGATCGCCAGGGTCACGTCATCCACGGTCACGTGCGGTCCGACTGCGGCATCGCGTGCCAGCACTGTGCGAACCAGTTCGACGATGCGCGTCTGAAGGTGGTCCGTCCGCGGGTCGTCCTGGTGGGTTGCGAACATGTCGATGAGGGCGCTCGACCCCATTGCCTGTTCCGCGATTGCCGCGAACAGGTCGTCGAGCGTGGTGAGCTCGTCCGAGGCAATGGCCTCCAGGTCGGCGATGTTGTCGTCGAAAACGGCGACCGCGAGGGCGAGCCGGTCGGGAAAGTGCCGGTAGAGGCTGCCCTGTCCCACTCCCGCCCGTTTGGCGATGGAGCTGAGGGGCGCCGCGAAGCCGGACTCGCCGAAGACGTCGCGCGCGGCGGCGATGATGGCCCGGCGATTGTCGGGTCCGGCGCTCGGCCCACGATTCGCTTTCGGTTCTCTCGCCATCGGTGTAGCGTACAACCGGACAGTGCTGTCCGGTAATCGTCTAGAAAGGGAACCCCCATGGCCAAGAACAGCGGCCCGCTCACCGCAGACTCCTCCGTCGGCACGTGGCTCGACGATCCGATCGGTGGCGCGATCATGCGCGACCTGCTCGCGCAGGGCGGGCAGGACGCGAGCGCACTCAAGCCCGTGCGAATGCTCTCACTGAAGCGACTGGTGAAGATGAGCCGCGGCATGATGACCAACGAGATGGTGGATGACCTGGTGCGCCGCGCCGCGGCGGGCGAGGTTCCCGAAGGCTCAGCCCCGGTCGAGGCCGCGACACCCGCAGCTCCCACCGTGGAGCGCGCCCCGTGGGCCGAGCGGATCAGCGAGGGGCGATTCACCGGCAAGACGGTGATCGTCACCGGCGCGGGATCGGGCATCGGACGGGCCACGGCATCCCGGATCGCTCGTGAGGGCGGTCGGGTGATCGCGGTCGACATCTCCACGGAGCGACTCGCCGAGTTCACCACGGAGCACCCGAAAGCCGAGATCGTGACCGTCGCAGGCGACATCACCGACGACGGCGCGATCGCGAAGATCGTGGCCGCCGCCGGCGAGAAGATCGACGCGCTCGCCAACGTCGCCGGGATCATGGACGACATGACCCCGGTGGGCGAGGTGACCGATGCCGTCTGGAAACGGGTCTTCTCCATCAACGTCGACGGCACGATGAAGCTGATGCGAGCCGTCGTGCCGTCGATGCTGGCGAACGGCGGCGGTTCGATCGTCAACATCGCGTCGGAGGCGGCCCTGCGCGGTTCGGCCGCCGGAGTCGCATACACGGCGTCAAAGCACGCCGTGGTCGGCATCACGAAGAGCAGCGCATTCATGTATGGACCGAGCGGCATCCGCGTCAACGCGGTCGCTCCCGGCCCGACGATTACGAACATCGAAGCGAGCTTCGGGTCCCCGCTCGGTGCGGAGCGCGTGCAGCTGGGCATGACGGTCATCTCCGATGCGGTCGAGGCGGACGCGCTCGCGGCATCCATCACCTTTCTGCTCAGCGACGATGGCGTGAACGTGAACGGCGCCGTCCTTCCATCGGACGGCGGTTGGTCGGTCGCGTAACTCGCATAGCATCGAGGCATGAGCGAGCTCCTCGACCTGGCCGTGTCGATCGCGACCGAGGCCGGGGAGCTGGCCCGCACCCGTCGCGCGCAGGGCGTGAGCGTCGCCGCCAGCAAGTCATCGACGGAAGACATCGTGACCTTCGCCGACCGCGAGACGGAGGCCCTCATCCGCCGCCGCATAAAGCAGGAGCGGCCGGATGACGGCTTCTTCGGCGAGGAGAGCGGCGCCGAGCGCGGCACGAGTGGTATCACCTGGGTGGTGGACCCGATCGACGGCACGGTCAACTTCTTCTACGGCATCCCGCAGTATGCCGCGAGCATCGCGGTGGTGAAGGGCGAACCCGATCCCGAGCGCTGGACTGCGCTCGCGGGAGTGGTGCTGAATCCGGCGACGGGCGAGCTGTTCACGGCGACTGATGGAGGAGGGGCCTTTCTGAACGCGCGGCCGATCCGCGTGAACACCGCGGTGCCGCTCGACCAGGCGCTGGTGGGCACCGGCTTCGCGTACCGGGCCGAGGCGCGCATGGTTCACGCGCGAATCGTGGCGGAGCTTCTCGGGCAGGTGCGCGACATCCGCCGCATGGGTTCCGCCGCGCTCGATCTGTGCGCCGTCGCTTGCGGCCGACTCGACGCCTATCTCGAGCGCGAGCTGAGTCCGTGGGACTATGCCGCGGGCGCGCTCATCGCTCGCGAGGCTGGCGCGCGGGTCAGCGGAGTTCCGGGCAAAGCCCCGGGGCGCGAGTTCGTCATGGCGGCTGATCCGGAGCTGTCGCGGGCCCTGGAGGCGGCCCTGGATGCCCTTGACGCGTTTGCATGACGATGTTGCCCCCATTGGGGGTTATGCCTTACCCTTTATGGATTCGTTATAAAACGATTGCACCATCGCCCGTACGTACTTAAAACGACCACGCACAACCCGAATGGTCGCTAAGGAAACCCGTGCTCCTCACCCACCAGCCCAACAGTTCGCTGCTCTCGGCGACGTCGGCCGAGGCGCGTTAAATGGGCTTCAACTGGAGCCTGGACAATCAGGACGACGAGACGCTGAACGCCCTGGGCTTCCAAACCGAAGGGGTTGGCGAGTCCGAGCCCAAGCGGGTCGAGCCGTCGATGGTGCCGGAATCGGCGGCGTTGCAGCCCGTGCCGCCGCGGCCGCTCGTCAGGCAGCCGGTGGTTCCCCACTACGAGGCAACTCCCTACGCGACTGCCACGCCCTCCCGCCGCGAACTGCGGATGGCCGCCCTCGCGAAACCGCAGGCGACGGCGCCGCTGGTGCGCAATGACTCGATCCAGGTACCCGCGCTTCGCACTCCGGAACGGTATTCGTCGACGCCGACGAACAAGTCCTTCCGCCGGCGTGCACTGCCGAAGGTGCTCAGCCTGCTGGCGATGGTCGGTGCCGGCGCCCTGCTGATCGCGACATCCCTCCCGGCTAACGCGCTCATGACGTCGAATGCCGATGGCGAACTGAACGCGGTGAGCACGACGAAGGTGCAGGCTGCCCAGTCGCTCGCCGCCGTCAACGCCAACGCCGTCGCGCAGACCTCGGCGCGTGACAAGTACACGGTCGAGACGCTCGCCGAGCGCTACGCGATTCAATTCTTGAGCACCAACTGGGCCTACACGAACGATCCCAACGGCACGATCCAGTGGCCGTTCCCGGTGCAGGTTCCGATCGCCACCGGCTTCGGACCCCGTCAGGTGGCCGGCTGCTCGTTCTGCTCCACCTTCCATGAGGGCGTCGACTTCGACCCGGGCATGGGCGCACCGATCGGTGCGATCGCCGACGGTGTCGTCAGCGATGTCGTCAATTCGCACGCCGGGCTCGGCAACCACGTCGTGATCGACCACGTGATCAAGGGGCAGTCGGTGCAGAGCGTTTACGCACACATGCTCGACGGCTCGATCAAGGTGGCGATCGGCGACCACGTGAAGGTCGCGCAGATCATCGGCCAGGTGGGGAGCACGGGTGAGTCGACCGGAGCCCACCTGCATCTCGAGATCCACGTCAATAACGTGCCGATCGACCCGTTCGCCTGGCTGAAGGCGAACGCCAACTAAGCGTCTACCGGGCTGCGTGCAGCCATACGGTGGTGTCCGGCTCCAGAACGTCGACCGTTCCCGGCTCGGATGACAGCAGCAGTTCGCCCTCAGGCAGCAGCACGGCGCCCGTGCCGGCATTGGCGATCACCGTGACGCCGCCGTTGCAGAACGCGAGCACTCCTTCAGGGTAACCCCCCAACCAGGTTACGCTGCCGGAACCCAGGGCGGCGGATGCCCGCAGCCGCAGCGCGGCCCGGTACAGTTCCAGCGTCGACCCCTCGACACCCGTTTGAACGTCGCGCGCGTACTCCTGCCAGTACGACGGCTGCGGCAGCCACGACCTGCCCGAGTCACTGAACCCGTATGCGGGGGCGTTCGCCTCCCAGGGAAGCGGCACGCGGCATCCGTCTCGCCCGTAACGCTCGTGGTTGGTGCGTGCCCAGGTCGGGTCCTGCCGGGCGGAGTCGGGCAGGTCGATCACTTCGGGCAGGCCCAGTTCTTCGCCCTGGTAGAGATACGCGCTGCCGGGCAGGGCGAGCATGACGGCGCTCGCCGCCCGGGCACGGCGGAGTCCGAACGCGCGATCGGGGATGCCCGTCGACGTCGGCCCCACGCCGACGCCCTGCGGGTGGTCGCCTACGAGCGCGAGCCGCGTCGCGTGACGCACCACGTCGTGGTTCGAGAGCACCCAGGTGCTCGGGGCCCCGACGCCGTTGAAGGCGGCGAGCGAGCCGTCGATGATCTCGCGCATCGCCTCGGCGTTCCACGGGTTCTCGAGGTAGGCGAAGTTGAAGGCCTGCTGCATCTCGTCGGGACGCACCCAGTGGGCGAGCTTCGTCAGCGGTTCGACCCAGGCCTCGGCGACGAGCACCTGATCGCCCGGGTACTGCTCGAGCACCCGATGCCAGTCGCGGTAGATGGCGTGCACGGTGTCCTGCGCCCAGTACGGCGGGGTCGGCGGTTCGTCGTCGGGCGAGAGCTCCTGCTCGAGCTCCATGCTCGTGCTCATCGGGCCTGCGGATGTCGGCGGCGTGTAGTCGGGAAGCCCGGGTGCCTTCATCAGGCCGTGGGCGACATCCACCCGGAACCCGTCGACGCCGCGGTCGAGCCAGAATCGCAGGATCTCGCGGAACTGCTCGTGCACCCAGGCGCTGTGCCAGTTGAGGTCGGGCTGCGAGGTGTCGAACAGGTGCAGGTACCACTGGCCGGGCGTGCCATCGGGCTCCATGACACGCGTCCAGGCGGGGCCGCCGAAGACCGACAACCAGTTGTTCGGTGGCAGTTCGCCGTGGGCGCCCCTGCCGTCGCGGAACACGTAGTGGTCGCGATCATCGCTGCCCTTGGGCGACCCGAGTGCCGCCTGGAACCAGGCGTGCTTGTCGGAGCTGTGGTTGGGAACCAGGTCGACGATGACCTTCAGCCCGAAGCCGTGCGCCTCTTTCAGAAGGGCGTCGAAGTCGTCGAGTGTGCCGAACAGCGGGTCGACCCCGCAATAGTCCGAGACGTCGTAGCCGGCGTCTTTCTGCGGCGACGGGTAGAACGGCGAGAGCCACACTGCGTCGATGCCGAGTTCGACGAGGGCATGCAGTCGCCCGGTTATCCCGGGCAGATCGCCGACACCCGTCGAACCCGAACCTTCGGCGAACGATCGCGGATAGACCTGGTAGATGACCGCCGAACGCCACCACTCGCTCTGTTCGGCCATTCCAAAACCCTATGGCACTAGCATCGAACCGATGGCGACACATCACCCCCTCATCCCTCATCACGACGGGTCGCCGCTGTATGTGTCATCGCAGACGCCGGCGCTGGGCGACGCCGTGCGGGTCCGCGTGCGCATTCCCGAGGAATTCGGCCCGGTGCTCACCGTGCACACCCGCTCCAATCCCGACCACGAGCCGCGTTTTCAGGTGGCGACGCACGTCGCGAACCTCGACGGGTGGGACTGGTGGGAGGCGGAGATCGCGATCGAGAACCCGGTTCACCGCTACCGCTGGCTGTTCGAACTCGACGACCACCGCACGATGTGGCTGAACGCGACGGGGCTGCACTCCATCGAGACCGTGGATGCGGAAGACTTCCGGCTGGTGACCTGGCCCGCCGCGCCGGAGTGGGCATCCTCGACCGTGCTGTACCAGATCTTCCCCGACCGCTTCGCGCGCTCCTCCGCCGCCGACGACAGGGAATTGCCGGCGTGGGCCGAGCCGGCTGCGTGGTCGGACCCGGTCACCTACGTCGGGCCGGACACCCCGCGGCAGTTCTACGGCGGCGACCTGCTCGGCATCCAGGAGCACCTCGATCACCTGGAGCGCCTCGGTGTGACGATGATCTACCTGACCCCGGTGTTCCCGGCGCAGTCGAACCATCGCTACGACGCCCTGTCGTT
>JAZJYU010000110.1:38912-49498 GCA_040390225.1 Actinomycetota bacterium
GATCCCCTGCTCGGTGGCGACGACGCGCTCGTCTCGCTCGTGGTCGCTGCCCACCATCGCGGGCTGAAGGTGATCGGCGACCTCACCTCCAACCACAGCGGCGATGCGCACGAGTGGTTCAGGGCATCCCACCTCAATCCGGGCGCGCCGGAGAGCGAGTTCTACTACTGGCTCGACGCGGAGCAGCGGCACTACGTGTCGTGGCTCGGGGTGCCGTCGCTGCCGAAATTCAACTGGAACTCGTACGAGCTGCGCCGCCGCTTCATTCACGGCGTGGACTCGGTCGTGTCGAAGTGGCTGCGGCCGCCGTACTCGCTCGACGGCTGGCGCATCGACGTGTCGAACATGACCGGCCGCTACCTGGACCAGGATCTCAACCAGCAGGTGCGGCGCATCATCCGCGACACGATGGTCGACGCGAACCCCGACACGATCCTGCTGGGGGAGTCGACCAACGACGCCGCGCCCGACTTCGACGGCGACTCCTGGCACGGCGCCATGACCTACGCCAACTTCACCCGGCCGATCTGGGGCTGGCTGTCGCAGCCGGGATCCCAGGCCAACGGCGGAATCGGAATGGCGCTCAGCCAGGTGCCCGTGTACACCGGCGAGGAGGTCTACCAGGCACATCTGCGTTTCACGGCGGCCTTCCCCTGGCGGGTGCGGCTGCACAACATGAACGCGCTCGACACTCACGACACCCCGCGCTTTCTGACGTCGGCGCTGCCGGGAACTGTTCCTGTCGCGTTCGGTCTCGCGGTGACACTGCCAGGCATCCCCGTCGTCTTCGCCGGCGACGAGTTCGGGCTGACCGGTACCGACGGGGAGCACTCGCGCACGCCCATACCGTGGGACTCGTACGATTCCGCTTCCGAAACCATCGACCTGTACTCGGCGCTCATCCACCTGCGTACCGGGCACGACGTTCTGAGCAACGGCGGCATGCGCTGGCTGCATGTCGGCGCGGAGGTGCTGGTCTTCGTGCGCGAGTCCGCCGAGGAATGTGTGCTCGTGGTCGCGGCCCGCAGCTCGTTCACTGTGGACCTGCCGAGGGATGCCGTGGCCGGCATCCCTGGACCCCTCTATGGCAGCGTGTCTTTCAACGATCGGACGCTCTCGGGAGAAGGCCCGCAGTTCGCGGCCTTCTCCCTGCCCGGCGTCACTCTCGCCGACTTCGCCGACGTGGGTACGGTGCTGGGCCTGGAGTGAAGCGGGTCGAGCCCTCACCGGCGAAATACCGATCCGGCCGGATGCTATTCTCTAACGGTGCCAAAATCGGGCGCGGCACCCGCGCGCCCAGTTTTCGCCCCCTTAGCTCATTGGTAGAGCACTTCCTTGGTAAGGAAGAGGTAGTGGGTCCGATTCCCACAGGGGGCTCACGCATCCTTCACTCGGATGCACCCGGCGGGGTAGCTCAGGTGGTTAGAGCACACGGCTCATAATCGTGGTGTCGCGGGTTCGAGTCCCGCCCTCGCTACTGTCACTGAAACGCGCTGGCCAGAAGCGGCATCGAGTCCCCAGGTCGATCGCAACTTAGAGGCCTCTTAGATCGACCCCACTTGGGTTTTGCGCATGACGATTTCCAGCCACCCGCGGACCATGCTCAATAAGGTCCCCGAGGTCACTGCCATCTTCTGGATCATCAAAGTGCTCGCAACGACCGTGGGGGAGACGTTCGCCGACTTCCTCAACGTGCAACTGGGATTCGGGCTCACCCTCACCAGCATCGTCATGGCGATCGCCCTCATCGTCGCGCTCATCGTGCAGTTCCGCCTGCGCCGGTACGTGCCGGCCGTGTACTGGCTTTCGGTGGTGCTCATCAGCGTTGTCGGGACGCTCGTCACCGATAACCTCACCGACAATCTCGGAGTTCCGCTGCTCGCGACGGTGATCATCTTCGCGGTGGCGCTTGCTGCGACCTTCGTCGTCTGGTTCCTGGTGGAAAAGACACTGTCGATTCACTCGATCCTCACCACCAGACGCGAGGTGTTCTATTGGCTGGCCGTGCTCTTCACCTTCGCCCTTGGCACGGCGGCGGGTGACTACCTCGCCGAGGCGCTCAACCTGGGCTACCTTCTGTCCCTCGTTGTCTTCGCCGCGATGATCGCACTGGTGGCTGCGCTGCACTTCGTGGTGAAAATGAATGCGGTGCTCTCCTTCTGGATCGCCTATGTGCTGACCCGGCCTCTCGGGGCATCGACGGGCGACCTGCTCTCCCAGCCGGTGAAGGATGGCGGACTGGGACTTGGCACGACCGGCACCAGCGTGATCTTCCTCGTGGTGATACTCGTACTCGTAGTGGTTATGTCAGTCCGGCAGCGGATCGCCCCGATGGGAAGGGTCGAGGGCGCGTGAGCGTCAGGGGAAGCCACCGAATGAGTACATCCACCGCCGAGGAGACTTGGTTGTTCCTGATCCCGTCCCGCCGTCCCGCGCCGCTGATCGCGATCGCCGTGGTCGCCGTGGTCGCTGTCATCGTCTTCGGCCGGTTCGCCGTGTCGTCCCCAGCGGTGTCGTCATGGGATGCAGCCGTGTCGCACTGGTTCAATCTGCTGCACGCCGGCACGCTCGGGTTTGTCGCGACGGCTTTGTACACGGTGTTCGAGCCTCCTTTCGCCATCGCGATCACCGTCATCGCTTCGGCGGTGATGTGGCTGGTCACCCGGAATCTGCGCCTCGGAATAAGTTTCGGGGCGGTCATCGCCATCACCTGGCTTCCGACGGTGATCATAAAACTGCTCGTCCACCGGCCGCGCCCGAATCCGCTCACACTCGCTCATCCGTTCGCCGTGCAGCCTGACGCCTCTTACCCGAGCGGCCACGTGGCGTTCGTCACCGCGCTCGTCGTGGCCCTTATCCTGCTGTCTCGAGGCCGACGATTCCGCTGGCTGGTCGTCACCCTCGGCTCGCTCCTGGTGGTGGCGCTCGGCGTCGCGCTGGTCATTGACGGCGTGCATTTTCCCACTGATGTCATCGCCTCGATGATCTGGTCGGCAGGACTCGCCCCGCTCGTGCTCTTCTTCTGGACTCGACTTGTGATTCCCCTCTTCTCCCGGTGGTCCGGGGCCCGGCGGGACCAGCCGAGATAGCTGTCCGCATTCGCGGGTACTGGAGCGAACCAGTCACGGACATATCGGCATAGTGATCGCTGGATGACTTATCAGCTCTGAGCGCGGAGCTCCCGCGCCCACGCGGCGAGGCTCGTCGTCGGAAGGCCGAGCCGTTCGGAGTGCTCGGGGCGCGCCGGATGCCCGGCCACGTTCATCCACTCCTGCAGGTTGGCGAGATCTGCCATGACCTTGTCGGGCACGCCCGGGAGCGGGCGGGCGAGCATGTCGTCGATGGACATCGATGGGGACGGGATCTGCTCACCCCAGGCCTCGGAGAGGGTTGTCGCGACGTCGCTCATCGACACGTAGTCGCTGGCGAGCGGGATGTGCATGCCGTCGAACCGGCCTGGTTCAGCGATGACGAGCGCTGCCGCGACACCGATGTCACGAACGGCGGTCAGTGGCACCATCGTCTCGGCGTGGAGGACGGTCAACAACTCGCTCTCGGTCCAGTCGACGAACATGATCGACGGCCGCACGAAGTTCTCCATGAAGAACCCGGGCTGCAGGATGGTCCAGTGCTCGAAGCCGGCACCCTCCACCAGCTCTTCGACGTCGGCCTTCGACTCCCAGTAGTCCTCGTCCCACCGGTGCTCGGCCCAGCCGGGCGCCGCGCGATGGTAGCTGCCGACGCCCGACAGGGAACTCTGAACGAACTGCGACACCCCGGCTCGCCGTGCGGCGGCGACCAGATTGCCGGCCTGCACCCGCTCCGACCGCTCCACCGTGGGGTCTGGCAACTGCACCGAGAAGACCGCTCGCACACCCTCGGTCGCCGCGCTCAGCGACTCGGTGTCATTCAGGTCTCCGGCCTGCAGCACAGCCCCGAGCCCCTGAAGGGCTCGGGAGCTGTCTGAGTCGGGATGCCGAACCAGCGCCCGAACCGGAATCCCGCGTTCGAGCAGCGACCGCGCCACCGCCCCTCCCTGTTTTCCCGTCGCTCCGGTGACCAGCACGGTCGAGAGTGAAGGGTCGATCTGAGGCATGAGTGCTCCTGGGAGGGTCGGGACGGTCAGAACGGAACGGAGGCGTCCAGCGGCGGCGAACCCAGCAGCACGAGGCCGGCGGGATCGATGTACTGGTCGCTGATCAGGCGGTTGTGCGCGTGGCCGACCTGTTGCAGGGCGAACGCGGACTTGACCGCGGCCTCCTGCCCCTGGGCGTCGAGGGCGGCGTTCACGGACTGTTTGGCGAGCTTCAGGCCGAACGAGGGCCTGAGGGCGATCTTCTGTGCGATCTCCAGTGTCTTCGCCTCGAGCTCTTCAAGGGGCACGACGTGGTTGACCATGCCGAGTCGATGGGCGTCAGCGGCCGACACGGGGTCACCGGTGAAGAGCATCTCCTTTGCGCGACGCGGGCCCAGCTCCCAGGGGTGGAAGAACAGTTCGACCCCATTGAGCCCGAGCGCGACCACCGGGTCGGCGAAAATCGCCGTGTCGCTGGCGACGATGATGTCGGTCGGCCAGATGAGCATCAGACCACCCGACATGACGGCGCCCTGCACCTGCGCGATGATCGGTTTCGGGAAGTTGCGCCAGCGCCAGCAGAGTCCGAGGAAGACCTCCTCCTCCCAGGCCATGGTGCCTTCGACACCCGGGGTTTCGACGATGGTGGGGAACCCGCGCGGCACTATCCCGTCCGACGAGAACAGCGCGCCGATGTCGTGACCGTACGAGAAGTGGTCGCCGTCTGCCGCAAGGATGACGACCTTGATCGCCGGGTCGGCCGCGGCACGCAGATATGCGGCGTCGATCTGGTAGAGCATGTGCATGTCCTGCTGGTTCCACTCGTCGCCGCGGGCGAGCGTCACTCGCGCCACACCCTCGCTGGGAACGTCGTACCTGACGCGTTCTGGGCTTTCCATAACTCCTCCTTGAGTTTCTGTTGTTCGGCCGTTCGCCTGTGAACGGTCGCCGTGCTCGGCTAGTCACACCATCGCGGTGGGCGCTCGCTCGCCGATACCCTCCGAAGAGGGCTCTATTCGACGCGCGTGTCGATAGAGAAGTTGCCTCAGAAGAGACCCGACCTGTGCCGCTCTCGAGCCTGCTCTGCCGCGCAGCTGGTCGCAAAGGGCGAGTAACCTTGTTACGATTAGTAAGTGACTTCAGGCGATCTCGAACAATGGCAGCGCATCGACGACGAGGAATGCCGTCGAGCAGCTGAAGTGCTCGAAATCGTCGGCAGGCGCTGGTCGAGCGCGATCCTGCTCGCGCTCGCACGAGGCGCCGAGCGTTTCAGCGATATCACCGCTTCGATACGAGATCTCTCCGGCCGAATGCTCGCCGTTCGCCTGCGCGAGCTGGAACAGGCCGGTCTCGTCGACCGCGTCATCATTCACACCATGCCGGTATCTGTGCGTTACGCGCTCACCACGCAGGGGCGCGACCTGCTCACCTCATTGCAACCGATCGCGGGCTACTCCGGTCGCTGGGCACGCTCGACGGCGCCCGTGAGCACGGATGCGTCTAAGGAATGATCATCAGCCGTCTGGCCGTGAAAACGGCCTCGTAACGCGTTTCGGCCTCGAGCTTTCTCATCGAGCTCTTCATGTAGCTCTTCGCCGTGTAGAGCGTGATTCCAAGTGAGTCCGCGATCCTCGAGTTCGAGAATCCGCGTGCGGCCAGCGCGATCACATCGACCTCCCTCGGTGTGAGTGCTACCCCCGGCTGGTTCACGGGTAGCAGTCGAGCTGCCGCATCCCGCAGTTCCGCACGCACCTCCGGATTGTCTATCCGGTTGGCAATGGACCGGAGTTCGCCGTAGAGCTCTTCGACCGACTGCACGTTGAGTCCGTCCCGAACCCTTTCGCCCGCGGACTCGAGGGCGACGTCGGCCGACAGCTCCTGTTCCAGCTCGCGCACCTCTGTGGCGATCGCGTCGAAGATCCTCGACCCGAAGGTCGTCGCGTGCGGATGGGCCACGTACACCACGGAGACCTGCTCGCGCCGCACGATCACGGGGAACGCGACCATCGCGGTCAGGCCGGTGAGCCGGATGATGTGGTCGTATCGATGCCGGATCGACGTGCTCGGAAAGTAGTCCTCGATGGCGATCGGGCGCCGCATGGCCATGACCTGGCCGCCGAGCCCGAAGCCGGCATCCACTTCGACACCCTCGAGCGGGCTCTGCTCTTGACCGATGACATGCCCGAGACGAAGGGCGCCGCTCTGCACCGTTCCCGCGAAGGCGACCGGCATCTTCGTCGCGGCCCGAACCCGCACGAGAGCACTGTCGATTCGCTTATCGATCGTGCCGGACATCCCGAGCCTCCTTGCTTGCCGTCAGTGTAGCTTTCGGATCTCGGGTCGTCACCACTCCCGCCGAGATCAACTCATCGATCTCATCGCCGTTCAACCCGGCTTCGGCCAGTATCGATCGACTGTCGTCACCGGGTTCGCGAACCGCGGTGGGATGCCGTGCGGGCGTACGTGAGAACCGGGGCGCGGTCAGCGGCTGATGGCCGCCCGCCAGCGGCTCGAAGACGCGGCGCGCGACCATGTGCGGGTGCCGGGGTGCTTCCTCGAGGCTCAGGACGGGGGAGACACACGCGTCGCTTCCCTCGAACTGCCTGGCCCACTCATCCCGCGTGCGAGTGGCGAACGCCTCGGCGAATGCAGCCCGCATGCGCGGCCAGGATTCTTCGTCGTGCTGGTCGAAACGAAGACCGAGCCCGTCGAGCAGCGCAGCGAAGAACTGCGGCTCGAGCGCGCCGACCGCCACGTGCTTGCCGTCACTGCAGCGGTAGGTGTCATAGAAAGGGGCGCCGCCGTCGAGCAGATTCGATTCACGCCGGTCCTGCCAGGTTCCCTGCGCGTGCATGCCGTAGATCATCGTCATCAGTGACGCTGCCCCGTCAACCATCGCGGCATCGATCACCTGCCCGAGCCCGCTGGTCGATCGCTCGATGAGAGCGGCGAGGATTCCCGTGACGGCGAACAGGGAACCGCCGGCGAAGTCCGCGACCAGGTTTGCCGCCTGCCGGGGTTTCTCCGCAGCACCGCTGATGTGCAGGGCTCCGGTCAGCGCGGCGTAGGTGATGTCGTGGCCCACCGCCGACGAGAGAGGCCCGGTTTGACCCCATCCCGTTATTCGCGCGTAGACCAGTCCCGGGTTGATCGCCCGGCACTCATCCGGCCCGATTCCGAGCCTCTCGGTCACCCCGGGTCTCAGCCCTTCGACGAGAACATCGGCATCGGCGACCAGACGAAGGAGGAGATCGCTTCCCGCCGGGTGCTTGAGGTCGACCGCGATATTCGGCCGGCTTCTGTTCAGGGCGTCGCGGGGGGCCTGCGGCAGACCGGCGCCCCCTGGTCGATCGACCCGGATCACCTCGGCGCCCAGCTCTGCGAGCAGCATGCACGCATATGGCGCCGGCCCGAGCCCCGCGAGCTCGATGACCCGGATTCCGCTCAGTGGGCCACTCACTCAGGCACCGACACCCGCGTGATCCCGCCCCTCCCAGTACGGCTGGCGCAGCTTGAACTTCTGGAGCTTGCCCGTCGCGGTGCGCACGAGGCTTTCGCGGAACTCGACGACAGTCGGGCACTTGAAGTGCGACATCCGGCTGCGACAGAAGTCGATGATGCCCTGTTCGGTGGTCTCCGCTCCGGGGCGGAGTACGACCAGGGCGAGGATCGTCTCACCCCATTTCGGGTCCGGCAGGCCGATGACGGCGACCTCTGCGACATCCGGATGCTGGTAGATGCAATCCTCCACCTCGATGGACGACACGTTCTCGCCTCCGGTGATGATCACGTCCTTCTTCCGATCGGTGATGGTGAGGTAGTTGCTGTCGTCGATGACGCCACCATCGCCCGTGTGGAACCAGCCGTCGACGAGGGCCGCCGCGGTTTCCTCAGGCTGGTTCCAGTAGCCGTCGAACACGTGATTGCCCCGGGCCATGATCTCCCCGTCGTCGGCGGTCGTGAGGCGAACGCCGAGCGCCGGCGTTCCCGCTTTCGACAGGCGAGCTGCCGTCGCCGGCTCGTCCAGTTCGTGCCATTCGGCTCGCGCCCGGTTCATGGTCAGCAGCGGCGACGTTTCGGTCAGGCCGTAGATCTGGATGAACTCCCAGCCCAGATCGGCTCGAACCCGTTCGATCGTCTTCGACGGCGGGGGAGCGCCCGCGCCGATGACCCGCACGGTTCCGTAGCCCGGCACCGGCTCGCCACGGGCGATGCGAGCCTCCGCCGCATTCAGGATCGAGGTGAGAACCGCCGGCGCCGCGCACATCACGGTGACGCCCTCCTGCTCGACCCTCTTCAGGATCTCTTCGCCGTCGATCTTGCGAATCACGACATGCTTGCCGCCCATGCCGGTGAGGGCGAACGGCATCCCCCACCCGTTGCAATGGAACATCGGCAGGGTGTGAAGCAGAACATCGTCTTCACTGACCCCGGCGCTCCATCCGAATACTGCCGCATTCAGCCAGGAGCCGCGATGGGTGAGCTGCACGCCCTTCGGCTTGGCAGTCGTGCCGCTCGTGTAGTTGATGCTGAGCATCGCGTTCTCGTCGGCGGCCCATGGGGCGGGATGCCGGTCAGGGGCAGCGGGCGCGAAGAGCCGCACGTCGGCCTTCCCGTCCAGCACGATCCGATGTTTCGCAGACACCGGGCCCACGATGTCATCGACCTCCGGGTCGACGAGCACGACGCTGGCCCCCGAGTGTTCGAGAATGTAGGCGATTTCCTCGCCGGTGAGACGGTAGTTGACGGGAACGAGCACACGTCCGTATGCACTGACCCCGAAGAACGCCGTGAGGAACTTCGATGCGTTGGGGCTGACGATCGCGACGCGCTCGCCGTGCCCGACCCCCATCTCATCGAAGGCCAGCGCCATGCCGCGGGCGCGGGCATCAAGCTCCCGATACGTGATCGACCCCCAGCCTCCGGCCGTGCCCGGCTCATCGACGACGGCGACTCGATCCCCGTAGACGGTAGCCGCCCGGTCGATGTAGTCCCCGATAGTGAGTGGTACGAACACGTGATCTCCTCGAGCGCGGTGCGAGAGTCGTTGCTGCACTCGCGCGCAAGACTCCAGTGACTGTGGCAACGACGACGCTCCCAGAGATCGAGAAGAGGCGACACCCTCCAAAGTGGGCGGTCGCGACGCGCTTCGCCGACAACTCGTCCGCATGAACAGGCACACACGGAGGATGCCGGCCCACTCAAGCGCGTTCATCCGATCCCCACGTCACCGATGACCGAGAAGCAGCTGCATGACGCCACGGTCCATCGCAGCAACAGGGGCTGAACAGCTACCAAACTGGACCTCATGGACTACGCAGATCGCCCCCTCGCCAAGCTCGGATTCCTCACCATCGGGACGTTCGACGAGGAGGACCCGTTCGGTGGCCATGACACGACGCTCCGGATCATCGAGCTCGGCGAGAGGCTCGGTTTCGACAGCGTTTGGCTGCGCGACCGGCACCTGCAGCACGGGATCTCCTCACCGGTCGCGGTACTCGCAGCCGCCAGTCAGCGGACGACGCGTATCGAACTCGGCACCGCTGTGATCCCGCTGGGGTTGGAGAACCCGTTCCGGCTGGCCGAGGACCTCGCGACGGTCGATGTACTGAGCCACGGACGCCTCAACCCGGGATTCAGCGTCGGGCGTCCGACCCACTTCGACGACATCAAGCAGGCCCTGTACCCGAACTCCTGGGAGTCGGAGGACTTCGGGTATGACCGTGTCATCCGCCTGCTCGACAACCTGCGTGGCAGGCCGGTCAGCACCTTCGAGGGGACCGAGGGCATCGAACTGTACTCGTCGCGCATCCAACCGCACTCGCCTGGCCTGATCGACCGGGTCTGGTACGGGGCGGCCGGGTTCGCCTCCGCCGTGTGGGCCGGCGAACAGGGGCTCAATCTGCTGAGCAGCAGTGTGGTGCGCGCGGAGAACGATGACGACTTCGCCCGCATCCAGAGAGCGCAGATCGAAGAGTTCCGCCGGCATCATCCACTCGGCGACGCGGCACGTGCGTCACAGGGACTCGTCGTCATCCCCACCGACAGCGCCACGACCCAGCAGGTCGCACGGTATGAGGCATACGCCGCCGCGCGACTGCCCCGCACCAGCTCACCGCAGGGACCGCAGCGGATGCTCTTCGCCCCCGACCTCGTCGGCACCTCGACGCAGATCGCCGACGCGCTTCACGCGCACGCGGGCTACCAGGCGGTGGACGAGGTGGTGTTCGCGCTGCCATTCTCGTTCGGGCCCGACGATTACACGCAGATCCTCACTGACATCGCCGGCCGTCTCGGCCCGCTTCTCGGATGGTCGCCGTCCGGTGACACGCCCCATCCTGGCGCCGGGGCCAGCCGCCGATAATCAGCCAGCAGACCGATGCTGCCGCACCGCCTCGCGCTTGGTTGCATCCACGCCCGCCGCGCGCGCCTGCTGCTGCAGCGCCTCCACGTCCGTCGCGGTGCGCGCGATCTCCGCACGAAACCTCTCGGCCGCCGGACCGTGCTCGGG
>JAZJYU010000110.1:49508-65698 GCA_040390225.1 Actinomycetota bacterium
GCCAGCCGCCGATAATCAGCCAGCAGACCGATGCTGCCGCACCGCCTCGCGCACATCGGTGGCGAATGCGTCGACATCCTCTTCAGTCGTGTCGAATGCGCACATCCAGCGCACCTCGCCACGCGCCGAATCCCAGTCGTAGAACCGATGGCGTGTTCGGAGCCGCTCGATGGCGTGCGCGTCGAGCACGGCGAACACGGCGTTCGCCTGGGTCGGCTGGGTGAGGCTCACCCCGGGCAGTTCTTCCAGCAGCGCACGAAGACGTAGTGCCATTCGGTTCGCGTGGGCCGCCGAACGCAGGTACAGGTCCGTGCCGAACAGCGCGGTCAGCTGCGCTGAGGCGAATCGCATCTTCGACGGCAGTTGCAGATCCATCTTGCGGAGAAACGGAATGCCCCCGATGTCTGGGTCGAGCACCACGACCGCCTCGGCGGCAAGCAGACCGTTCTTCGTGCCGCCGAGCGATAGCACATCGACGCCGACGTCTGTCGTGAAGGCCTGAAACGGGAGTCCAAGGGATGCGGCGGCATTGGAGAGCCGTGAGCCGTCCATATGCAGGAGCATTCCGAGTGCGTGGGTCTGATCGGCTATGGCCGCCACCTCATCGCGTGTATAGACCGTGCCCATTTCGGTGCTCTGCGTGATGGAGACGACGGCGGGTTGCGGCCGATGGACTTCGCCCCAGCCCTTCGCGGCGTGCACGACCAGTTCGGCGGTCAGCTTGCCGTCCGTGGTGGCCACCGGAAGAAGCTTGGTGCCGGCAATCCGTTCCGGGGCGCCGTTCTCGTCCACATTGATGTGCGCCGTCTCCGCGCAGATCACCCCGCCCCAGCGCGGCAGCATGGCATGCAGGCTGATCACATTCGCCCCGGTGCCGTTGAACACGGGAAAGGCTTCCGCGTCAGCCCCGAAAAGCTCGCGCATGAGCGCGCGGAACCGATGCGTGAAGGGGTCGTCGCCGTAGGCCGAGACGTGCCCTCCGTTCGCCAGACTGATCGCTTCCATCACCTCGGGATGGATGCCCGCGTTGTTGTCCGATGCGAAACCCCGACGACCTGCATCGTGCACCGTATCTGAACTAGTAAAGGTAGTAATGGCACTCTCCCTAATCTTGGTACTGTCGGGGGTCATTAATACGATAACTTGGAAAGTGCGGCCTCACAAAACCCTTACATAGTACGAAGGCCCGATATCGACGGGAAGCCATGACTGCTCTCAGCCCCAACGCGGCGGCGGTACCGCACTCCGGCATCCGAGAGATCGTCGATCTGGCCACGCAGAGAAAGCCGGGCGAGGTGATCCGGCTGGAGATCGGTGAGCCGAGCGCGCCCACCCCGCCGCATATCGTCACTGCCGCCGTTGCCGCCGCGTCCGCCCGAACCGGGTACACCGCGAGCGCCGGCATCAGGGAGCTGCGCGAGGTCGCTGGAGCACGAGTCGCGCTCGCAACCGGGCTCACGGTGAAGCCGGAGCAGGTCGTCATCGGCCAGGGCGCCGTGCAGCTGTTGTCGGCGGCCATGGCCGCTCTCGTCGGACCGGGAGATGAGGTGCTGATTCCCGACCCGGCCTGGCCGAACTACGAGATGCAGACGCTTCTCTACGGGGGCAGGCCGGTGCGGTACCCGCTGCGACCCGAGAACGGCTTTCTCCCCGATGCCCTCGAGATCGAAGCGCTGATGAGCAGCAGAACGCGGGTGCTGATCGTCAACTCGCCGTCGAACCCGACGGGCAAACTCATCGACCGGGCGGTGGCCGAGCAGCTCGTGCGTGCGGCAGAACGGCACGGGGTGACCGTGCTATCCGACGAAGTCTATGACCAGATCGTGTTCGACGATGAGCACGTCTCCCTGGCTGCGATCGCTCCGCAGTCCGTGGTTTCGATCTTCAGTCTCTCGAAGACCTACTCGATGACCGGGTGGCGGATCGGTTACGCCGCCTTCCCTGCATGGCTCGGAGCCACGGTGGCGAAGCTGCAGGAGGCTTTCATCTCGAGCCTGCCCGTGGCATCTCAGGCCGCGGCGATGGCGGCACTGACAGGGCCGTCCGGCTCGATCGCCGCCAATCTCGCCGACTATCGCAGCAGGCGCGACTCGGTGCTCGCCGACCTCGCTGCGATGGATCTTGCAGCGCCGGTACCGGGTGGCGCCTTCTACCTGCTCGCCCCTCTTGCCGAGGGGGCGGACTCCCGCCGAAGTGCACTCGACCTCGTCGACCACGGCGTCTCGATGGCACCGGGCACGGCGTTCGGCACGACGGCGCGTTCATTCCTGCGGATCTCCCTCGCAAGCACCACCGAAGACCTCACCGAGGGTGTCCGCCGTTATCGGGACTGGTACGAAGCAACCGATGGCGGCCTCGCCCTCGGTACCGAATAGCGCGGCCGCACCCGACCGCACGATCAAGGGGACCGAAATGAATCAGTCGACGAACCACGGTGGCAAGGTCACCATCGCATTCACCGGGGATCTCGTTCCGAGCAGCGCGATGTTCGCGGGCGATGCACCCATCGACCCGGCCATGTGCGAGGTGCGCGATCTGCTCTCGTCGGCAGACGTGTCCGTCGCCAGTCTGCTGTCCCCCCTCAGCGAGCGCGGGGTGCCCATCGCCAAGATGATCAACCTCCGCTCAGACCCCGCGCTCGCCGCCGACCTTCGCGCTCTCGGCTTCTCGGCGCTACACCTCGCCAACAACCACAGCATGGACTACGGATTCGATGCGCTGACCGACACGGTCGCGCATCTGGCTGCCAACGGTGTCTCGACCTTCGGCGCCGGCGCTGATCTGACGTCGGCGACGGAGGGCCTGGTCGTCACGGCCAGCGGCATCCGGATCGGCGTGCTCGCCTGGTCGGCGCTTCTGGCAGCCGGTTCCGGCGCCGGCGTCGAGCGGCCTGGAGTGGCTCCACTCGAGGTGCGGGTGTCGTATGAGATCGATCAGCTCTACCTGACGGAGGAACCGACGTTCCCACCGGTGGTGCGCTCCGCGGTGACCGAACAATCCCTCGCCGCGGCTCGCGCGCGAATCGCGGAATTGCGAGCAACCGTCGACGTACTGCTCGTCGTTGCGCACTGGGGGGTGGGCATCGGCGACGCGGTGAGCGAGTATATGCAGCCGCTCGCTCACGCACTCATCGACGCCGGCGCGGATGCCGTGCTCGGCACGCACCCGCACAGCATCTACGGCGTCGAGGTCTACGACGGCAAGCCCATCTTCTACAGTCCCGGGCTCTTCATCGATCAGACCCCGCGCACCGGCAACACCCCTGAGGTGGACGAGCTCTATGCGAGCATGTCGCCGGATTCATACATTGCCATGATCGAGGCGGATGCCGGCGGCGTCACATCCGTACGCATCGTTCCGACGACCCTCGGCGTCGCCAACCTCCCAGTGGTCGCCGTCGGCGAGAGCGCCGATCGCATTCAGAGCCGCCTCACGGCGATGTCGAAACCCTATGCGACGACGTTCACGCGGGACGGCCGAGACATCGTGGTACCAATGCGACGAGGGTGATGGTGGTCAGCTGAGCGCGCCGGCGAAGTAGAGCCGGTTCGCGTTGTCGAAGAAGAGGGCCTGCTGCTCTTCGGGGGCCAACTGGGACGCGAACTGCCGGAAGCGTGTGTAGATGCCCTCGAAGCTGTTCTTCAGGCTGCCGACAGGGAAGTCGCTGGCGAACATCGCTCGATCGACTCCGAACGCGGCGATGAGTTCGCGCATCAGGAAGCCGAACGATCCGCCGTCGCCCCACCGTGCAGCCTCATCGGGCACCCCGAGCGCCGAGATCTTGATCGAGATGTTCGGCTGTGCGGCCATCAGCGCCAGCCCGCTACGCCACAGTTCGATATTCTCGGGGTCGCGCTCGAGCGGGCTCGACGCGTGATCGATAACGATGGTGAGTCCGGGAATCGCGGCTGCCAACTCGGCAACCTCTTCTGCCTGCCACGGGAACATGAGCACATCGACGAGCAGACCGAGGTCCGCGGCGCGTTGCGCGCTGTCTCGCCACTGCGGGGTGCGTGTGATCCCCGGTTCCGGGAGCATCGTCTTCACCGGGTCGGGATGCCAGGAGATCACCTGGCGAACGCCGACGACACGCTCGAAGGCTGCCTGCTGTTCGAGAATTCCGGCGGAATCCCCCCTGCCGAAGGTGGTGCCTGCCACATATCGCGCGGCGACCCCGCCCGGCTTCGCGATCGACTCGAGCCAGCGGGTCTCCTGCACCGGTGACTCGGCGGGATCCCAGATCGCCTCGACGTGCACGCTCGCCACGATGTTCTGTCCGGCGGAATCCCGAAGGTAGTCGTCGGGGAGGTAGTCGCGCTGCAGCTTGTCGAGGGACGGGAGAAAGCCGACGCCGCCATCGGGGGCGAGCCACGGATGGTGGCCGCCACCGAAGTCCCAGAGGTGGATGTGCGGATCGATGACGGGTCCGTCATATGGCGTTGCCATGATGATCAGTTCCTCTCTATCTCGGTTTCGTGCCCAGGCCGAGTCTCCGCTGCCGGCGAGTACCGTCTTCCCCTGAAATCACCCGCGGAATTCTCGCGCCGAGAGAGACGAATTAAGGTTCAAGACAGATAACCTTTCGATTTAGAAAGTTTATGTGCTTGTGATATCCCCAATATAAGCTTAGTTTACGCAGGTGCCAAAGAGTGCCGCAGAGCGTGGCCGCATTCCAGGAGGAAGCCCAGATGTCGCTGATCGATCGCATCACGGAAGATCTCGGTCGAATCGTGTCCGCGGAGTCACCCTCAACGGAATACGGAATGCTCGAGAGCTGCCTCGGCGTCATCCGCCAGGTCGGCGAAGAATGGCTCGGCGTCGAACCGCGACGGGTGGATACCGACGGGGTTCCGAACCTGTTGTGGCAGTTCGGCGCCCGGGTAGAAGTGTTGTTGCTCTGTCACTACGACACCGTGTGGCCGGCCGGCACGATCGACCGATGGCCGTTCAGCGTCGACGGTGACAAGGCGACGGGACCCGGGATCTTCGATATGAAGGCCGGCATCATCCAGTCCTTCGCATCGGTCTCCTCGCTTCAGGCGCGGGACGGCGTCGCGATTCTCGTGACAGGCGACGAAGAGGTCGGATCGGCGAAGACGAGATCGCTCATCGAAGAGACAGCGCGCGGGGCGCGGGCCGTGATCGTGCTCGAGTCGAGCATCGACGGGGCATTGAAGACTAGCCGCAAGGGCCCATCATTCTGGACGGCGACCTTCTCCGGGCGTGCCGCGCATGCCGGGCTCGACCCCGAGAAGGGTGCGAGCGTGATCACCGCCATCTCGAAGTGGGTGCCGGCGGTCGAGCAGCTGAACGACCGCGCTGCGGGGACCAGCGTCGTGGTCACCATGGCGAAGGCCGGAACAGCCATGAACGTGGTGCCGAGCGTTGCCGAGGTGATGGTCGACTCGCGGGCCGTCACCATCGCCGAGCAGGAGCGTGTCGATCGTGAGATCCGGCTCATCCCCTCCGGCGTTGCCGGCGTGACCATCGAATACGAAGGCGGGGTGAATCGCCTTCCTCTCGAAGACCGGATGTCTCATGGCCTGAAGGCCCGGCTGGATGCGGTGTGCGAGCGGATCGGGCATCCGCTCATTCCCGGTCAGGCGGCCGGCGGGGCGTCAGACGGCAATATCACCGCAGCCCTCGGCGTGCCGACCCTCGACGGCTTCGGTGCCGTCGGCGACTACGCACACGCAGAGGGTGAGTGGGCGTCGCTCTCGGCTCTCGCCGACCGTTCCGTGCTCATGACGGCCTTCATCGCGGACCTCTTGCAAAACGACTGACCGACACCACCGGCTCCCACCAATCGATCGAAAGGACACCAACAATGCCGCTCACACTCCCCCCGGGAAAGCGTCTCGCCGTCAACATCGGCGTGGACTTCGATGCCCAGACCGCTTTCAGCGGTCACATGGACCACCTGAGCCCAGCGATCCTCGCGCGGGGCGACTACGACGTGCATGTCGGCACCCCCCGGCTGCTCGCACTGTTCAAGAAGTACGAGATTCCGACGACCTGGTGCACACCGAGCCACACCATCATCACTTTCCCCGAGCGGATCAAGCAGATCGTCGACGAGGGGCACGAGATCGCCGCGCACGGGCTGTACCACGAGTCGGTGCCTTCGCTCAGTGAGAGCGAGGAGCGCCGGCTCATGGAGCTGCAGCTCTCGCATCACGAGCAGGTCGTCGGGCACCGACCGCGGGGCTACCGTTCGCCCGCCTGGGACTTCTCGGACGCGACCATGGGCATTCTGGAGGATTACGGCTTCGAGTGGGACAGCTCACTGATGGGTCGCGACTTCCAGCCCTATCGGCCGGTGCCGGTGACCGTGCACAAAGAGATCCCCAACGAGTTCGGCGCTCCGGCGAAATTCCTCGAACTCCCCGTCTCGTGGCACCTGGACGACTGGCCGGCCATCGACCATGTGCCCGGCGTGCTCGCAGGTCTCATGGCGACCGATGGCATCTTCGCGCGCTGGAGAGACAACTTCGACTACGCGCTGGAAAACGAGCCGAATGGATGCTTCATCCTCACCGTGCACGGCATGGTCACAGGCCGCGCTCACGCGATCATGATGCTCGAGCGCCTGATCCAGCACATGAAGCAGCAGGACGGCGTCTGGTTCGCCACCCTTAGCGAAATATCGGATGCGTGGACCGACTGACTTGTAACACAAAGGAAATATGCGAGTTGTACCTTACATATTAAAGGTTTTAAGCCTTGTTACCACAGCAATTTCATATTTCCCCACCCCCACCATTTACCTAGGAGGACGAGTGTCTATCAGACGTCGCCTGCTCATCGCCGCGATTCCTGTCGTCAGTGCTGCACTGCTGCTGGCTGGTTGCTCGTCGGGAGCAGCAAACCCGAGCAGTTCATCCACAGCAAACCTGTCCACCCTCAACATCGGCTTCTTCTCGCCGGGCACCAGCAACACCTTCGCCGCCACGGTCGGCAAGGGCGGTGTCGATGAGGCGAAGAAGCTGGGCGTGAGGCTGACCAACGTCAGCGGCAACTTCGATGTGCAGACGCAGGTCAACCAGTTGCAGCAGGCCATTCAGCGGAAGACCTACAACGCATGGGTCGTCGTCCCTCTCGATGCCAACCAGGAATGCCCCATCATCAAGCAGGGCATCGCCGCGGGAATCAAGGTCGTCATGGCCGTGTCACCGACCTGCGGTGACAGCTACCCGAAAGGCGGCACGGGAATCGTCGCCGTGCAGAACCGCAGTCTGTACAACCAGTGGTGGGATTACATCCTCACCAACACCAAGCCCGGTGAGATCGCCGTCATGACCGGCGGTGCGCGCGGTGTCGACTACGAGTCGACCATCGCCGATGACGCGCTCGACGCGCAATTGAAGAAGCACAAGGGCTTCACGGTCGTCTCGAACCAGGCGCTCGGCTACGCGACCGACGCGGCGTACCAGAACGCGCAGGCGCTCATCAAGTCGCACCCGAACCTGAAGGCGATCGTGTCGAACTACTCCGGCATGACCGAGGGTGTCATCAACGCGATCAAGCAGGCGGGTAAGACCGGCTCGATCGACCTGTACGACTTCGACGGCGACAAGACCATCGTCGCGGCGATCAAGTCCGGTGACGTGACCATGACGGCACCCGGTATGCCCCACTCCGAGGGGGCGGGAGCGGTCAAGATGACCGTCGACGCGTGGCTCGGCAAGGCCATTCCCGATCGGCAGCTGAACCCCGCCGTCGCCCTCAAGATCACCGACGGCCCCTTCATCACGAAGAAGAATGTCAACGATTACACGGCGGAGTATTGATCCTCGCATGATGGATTCAGCTCCAACTGTGACAGGCGATCGCGATTCCACCGTCGCGATCGCCTGTCGCGGCATCACGAAGCGTTTCGGTGTCAACACCGTCGTCGACGGCGTAGACCTCGAGATCCGGGCGGGATCGATCCATTCTCTCGTCGGCGCCAATGGCGCCGGCAAGTCCACACTCCTCGGCATGATCAGCGGTCGGATAGCGCCGAGCGATGGCATCGCACTCGCATTCGGCGACGAGATCGTCGCGGGAAAGCCACGGCGTGCCCGCGAATTGGGGATCGCAACCGTGTATCAGGAGCTGACGATCGTGCCGCAGCTCAGCGCGGTCGCCAACGTCTTTCTCGGCAACGAACGTCGCAGCGGCGCGTGGCTCGACGAGAAGTCGATGCTGGCCCGCTTCGCGGAACTCTGCGACGAGTTCGAACTCGACATCCCCGCGAAGACCCTCGGACGTGACCTCTCGGTTGCGACCCAGCAGGTGCTCGAGATCATGCGCGCGATGAACAGCGAAGCCAGGATCATGATGTTCGACGAGCCGACTGCCGCCCTTTCGCAGAGCGAACGCGACAACTTTCTTCGCATCATCCGCCGGCTGGCCGCGACAGGAGTCGCCGTCGTGCTGGTCAGCCACAACCTCGGCGAGGTTCTCGATGTCAGTGCGACTGTGAGCGTGCTGCGCGGTGGCCGGTTGGTGGAGACCCGCACGGCTGCGAAATGGCAGCGCAAGGGCCTCATCCACGCGATGACCGGCGAAGCGACGCCGGTGAGCGTGCGCAACGAGCACCCCGCCTTCGGTGAACCACTGTTCGAGGTGGAGAACCTCACCGTCCCCTCTGTGCTCACGGCGGTCTCGCTCGTCGTCAGAAAGGGCGAGATCGTCGGGTTGGCCGGCCTCGTCGGTTCCGGTAGGACGACCATCCTCCGCTGCATCTCAGGCGACGAACGCCGAGCGACCGGCACATTCAAGATCGACGGCGAAGTGGTGGCGGCCCCGCGTTCGGTGCGCGACGCGATCATGCGCCTCGGCATCGGACGCGTTCCCGAGGAACGCAAGATCGAGGGACTCCACCTGCAGCGCTCGATCCCCGACAACATCGCGATGACGGACTGGCGCCGGTTCATCAGGGGCATCTTCGTCAACAAGCGCAAACAGTATGAGGTCGCGAACGAGCTTCTCACCGAAATGCGGATCAGCCGTCCGATCGGCGAGTATCCCGTCGGGGATCTTTCCGGTGGCAACCAGCAGAAGGTCGCGATCGCCAAGTGGCTGGCTCGCAAGCCCCGGGTACTGCTCTTCGACGAACCGACCCGCGGCATCGACGTCGTTGCCAAGGTCGAGGTCATGGCGGCGATCCGGCGCTATGCCCGCGAGGGGCACGCCGTGATCGTCACGAGTTCAGAGCTCGAGGAGGTCGTCGACATCTCGGACCGTCTGTACGTGGTCTCCAAGGGCGAGATCGTGGAGGACTACGACATGCACTCTTCGCCGCCAACACTCAACGAGATCATCAAACGCTCATTCGCTAAGACGGGATAGTACAAGTGGCCGACACAATTTCGACGCAGGGTCAGGTGCTCGGCTCGGCCGGGCGCGTACGGAAGGTTCTCTTCGACCAGGGCATCTACGTGATCCTGGTGATCCTGATCGTCGTCGCGACGATCCTCTATCCGCCGTTCCTCGGCCCGGACAACGTGCTGCTCATTCTCGAGCAGAACGCTCCGCTCGGCATCGTGGCCGTCGGAATGACGATCGTGCTGATCGGCGGAGGGTTCGACCTCTCGGTCGGTTCGACCTTCGCCCTGGCGGGCGTGCTCTCCGCACAGTTCGCCCTGGCGGGCAACGTGGTGCTCGGCATCGTCGCCGGCATCATCGCGGGGGCCGTGTGCGGCCTGTTCAACGGATTCCTCGTCACGGTGCTTCGGGTCAATCCGTTTGTGGCAACCCTCGGAAGCATGACGCTCATCCAGGGCGGGACCCTGCTGTACACGAATAGCCAGGCGTTCAGCGTGACGGACGCCAGCTTCGCCTTCATCGGTTCGGGAAAGCTCGGCCCGGTTCCCGTCGATGTGATCATCATGGTGGCGATCTTCGCTCTGGCGCAGCTCGTCATGCGCAAGACGCTCTACGGACGGGCTCTTTTCGCAACGGGCGGCAATCCAGAAGCGAGCCGGCTCTCGGGCCTCAGGACCAAGACCATCGAGGCGTCGACCTATGTCGTCGCCGGCGTGCTGGCGGGCTTTGCGGGTGTCATCAGCGCGTCCCAGCTCGGCACAGGTCAGGGCACTGCCGGCGCGACCATGGCGCTCAATGCAATCGCGGTCGTCGTGATCGGCGGAACCGCCCTCACCGGAGGGGAGGGCAGTGTGCTCCGGTCGGGCGTCGGGCTCGCCATCCTCGCCGTTCTGCAGAACATCTACTACACGCTGGCCGTCAACACCTACTTCCAGTTGATCACCCAGGGAGCGATCGTCGTCGGCGCTGTGGCACTCGACAAGCGACTGCGCAGCCGGATCACGAGGTGAGCGCGACCGTCGCCGGCGCCGGCCTCTGGTGTCAAGACGTCACACGAGGGTTCTTCGCCCGCGCGGCCAACACGGGCTTCGACTGGCTGTGCATCGACCTCCAACACAGCCGGATCGGCATGGATGACGCATTCGACTTCATCTCCGGCCTTCCGGCGGGTGCGCCCCCGGTCGCGATCCGGGTGGCAGCCAGTGATCCAGCCCGCATCGGATCCGCGCTTGATTCCGGTGCGGCTGCCGTGATAGTGCCCTCGGTCTCCAGCGCGGCCGAGGCCGCTCGCATCGTCGACGCCGCGTTCTATCCGCCCATCGGATCTCGCAGCTGGGGTCAGTACGTGGCGTTCACCGGCGGGGTGGCGCGCTCCGCATCCGATATCAATGACGAGACGCTCTGCGCGGTGATGATCGAAACCATCGGCGGCTATCGCGAAGTGGAAGCCATTGCTGCGGTGCCGGGTGTCGGCATGCTGTTCGTGGGTCCATACGACCTTTCGCTCGCCCTCGGCACGACGGTCCAGGAGCTTCTCTCCGACGGAGTCGTGCTGCGTGGGATAGCGGATGTCGCGAAGCGCAACGGGATCGCCATCGGCGCGTACGCGGGATCTCCGGCTGCCGGCAGACGTTTTCGTGAGCTCGGTTACGACTGTCTTGCGATCGCCGATGACTCCTACATCATCGCCGGTGGCGCGGCTGCCGCGCTCGAGGCGTTCGCACCCGTTATCGCGGATTCTCCGGCGTCCGCGTGAGGATGGACTCCAATCGCCGCACTTCGACATCCGGTGGTTCGACATCGATGAGCACGATGGCGTTCTCGGTTCGCTGAATACCCTCGATCGTCCAGATCTCTTCGGCGAGAATGGTGCGCAGATCGTCGAAACCGCGGGCACGGATGCGCACCAGCATGTCGATGCCGCCCGTGACGACGGCGATGTCTTCGACTCCGCGAACCTTGCTCAGCGCCTCCATGACGAGGTTCTGATCGTGGCCGACCGCGGCGATCACCGTGAGGTGCGAAACGGTGGAGTAGCCGATGGCAGCCCAGTCGATGTCGACCCGATAGCCGCGCACCACTCCACGTGATTTCAGCCGTGCCATACGGTCGGCAACCGCTGGGGATGACATGCCGAGGGCCTCGGCGAGCTTGCGCTGCGGGGCGCGGGCATCCTTCGCGAGCTCGAGTAGCAGCTTGATGTCCGTGTCATCCAGTTCGACCGGGGGAGTGTGCGGCGGAATGCGCTCGGCCAACGTCTTGAACGGCATCGTGCTCACGGAGCGACCTCATTTCTGCATCACCCGACGCGGTGCTGCCCTCCCAAGTTTAGGTCGGAGAGTAGATCCATCAACGGTTTGCAAGGCACGCTGCGCAGAATTTTCGCACAAGCCATTCGCCGTTTATGAAGAGACAAGACGAAACCACGTCCAGTTAGTAAGCCAGTGTGCTACCTGAGCACTACAATTGAAGCTATTGAGCGACTAATCCCTTGATAGTCGCGCCTCTGTTCGTAAAAACATTGCTCATTCGTGAAAGTAAGGGTCGGTCGGCATGCCATCCGTGATTTCGAACCATCGCGAGTGGGCGACGCTCGACCTCATCCGAGCCGCCGGTGTCGGTCGTCTCGACCCGATCATCCGCGACTTTCTTGAAGGCGGTTCCGGCAGCGAAGTGACCCTGAGGCGCAATGTGGCCATGTTCGACACCATCGGCTTCGCACCGGCGGTCATGTCGGGGCGCGCCTTCCCCAGTCTCTCGACCACCTTCCTCGGTATCGATCTCGCACTGCCGATTCTTACGGCGCCTTTCGGTGCCGATCGACTGTTTCATGATGACGGGCAGAAGGCCGTGGTTCGAGCGGCCCAGCAATTCGGGCTCGCCAGCATCGCACCCGAGGCGAGCAGCTTCTCGCTGGAAGATCTCTCAACGGCAGCGCCGCGCGCTGCTGTGCTCGGGCAGTTCCACCCGATGGGATCAGAGCAGAACTTCGTCACCATGCTCCATCGCTACGAGGCGGCCGGATATCGCGCACTCTGCCTGACCCTCGACTGTCCGACGCCGGGATGGCGCGAACACAACCTGCGCAACGACTATGTGATCACCGAAGACGTCGTCGGCGGCAACTACCCCGCTGGATCGGAGGGCGCGATGCACGAGGCGCTCGGCCAGCTCTACCTCCACGACGAGCCGATCTGGAGCTGGGCGCAATTGGGCGCTCTGATGTCCGAGACATCACTGCCCTGGATCGCAAAGGGGGTTCTGACCTCGCTCGACGCGCGGCGCGCCATCGAGGCCGGCGCATCTGCCGTGTACGTCTCGAATCACGGTGGTCGCCAACTCGACGGGGTTCCATCGAGCATCGAGTCGTTGCCCGCAATCGCTCAGGAGCTGGCGGGCGAGTTCCCGATTCTGCTCGACAGCGGCATCCGTCGCGGGTCGGATATCGTCAAAGCCATCTCTCTCGGCGCAACAGCCGTCGTGATCGGCCGGCTCGCGGCGTACGGGCTCGCGGCCGACGGGCAGCCGGGCGTCGAACGCGTTTTCGACCTGCTCAAGCGCGAGCTGCAGACAGTGCTTCAGCTGCTCGGTCGCGGGGACATCTCCGAGCTCACGCCGGACGCCGTCATACGACTCGGGGGGATCGCATGACGATTTCGCGCACGCAAGGGCAGACACCGCTGCTGCCCGGTTCGACCAGCATCGCAGGCCTGGTCTTCACCTCGGGACTCGTCGCGCCCAGTGCCCTCACCGACCACCCAGGCGATTCGGTGGCTCAGATCGCCGATGCGCTCGCGGAGCTGCGGCGGGTGCTCGCGGAGGCGGATAGCGACACCGGTAACGTGCTGCGTCTCGAATGCTTTCTCGCAGACGCGGCCGACTTCGCCGAGTGGAATCGACAGTATCTGCAGGTCTGGCCGGATCCTGGGCCGGCGAGGACCACTCTCGTGTCGAAGTTCGCAAACTCCAGCATTCTCGTCGAGATCCAGGTGATCGCCGCTCGACGAACGTCGAGCTGACTCGAACGCGCCGAACGGAGCCGGCGCTGATGTGCATCGCGCATGCACGGCCAGACGGGCCGATGCCTGACCGGTGTCCGGCCGGCTCAGTAGGTTGGAGATCGTGAGCGAGACCCCGAGAGCGGCCGGGGGACCGGCACCAGGACTTGACCGAGTGAGGAAAAGGGATCTGTGATGGCTGAGCACGCACCCGTGGATCGTTCACACCCCGCGTTCCGTGAGAACGCCGCGCCCTTCTACAGCATCGTGCGCGAGGGGCTCGGGGAAGCGGTCGACGGCGAGCACTTCTGGGACACGGTCGCGGAAGATGCGGTATTCGAATTCCGCTACGTGTTCACCGGATTCGGCCCGGTGATCGAGGGCCGTCAGGCGTACATGGACTGGTTCGGCGGCTACGACATGCAGATCCGCTCCGCCGATGGCCTATGCGTCTACCAAGACGAAGGGCAGGGTGTGGTCACGCTCGAGTACGAGGTTCATGGCACCACGATTTCTGGTGGTCGGTACGACAACCGGTTCTGCTCGATCGTGACGATTCGGGACCGGAAGATCGTCTACTGGCGGGACTACATGGACTCTCTGGCAGTAGTGAATGCGCTCGGGGGAAACTGAGGTGGAACGAGGGCAGGGTATGGAGCTGACCGACGAATTCGCCTCTCTGATCGAGGTGGCCGACGAGTTCACTCTGCCGCGCGCCATCGTGCCCGTGGCTGAGCGTCGGGAGGTGCAACTCCACGGCGGCGGGCACGTGAGCGCAATCGCGTGGGGCCGCGGTGCTCCACAGATCGTCTTCATCCATGGCGGTGGGCAGAACGCGCACACCTGGGACTCAGTGGTCACGCTTCTCGGTCGCCCCGCGCTCGGGGTCGATCTTCCCGGCCATGGTCACTCGTCGTGGCGGGACGACAGGGAGTACCGCGCACCCGCGAATGCGGTCGCGGTGGCCGTGGCGCTTCAACAGCTTGCGCCCGAACCGCTGCTGGTCGTCGGGATGTCGCTCGGCGGCATGACGGCGATCAACCTCGCGGCGCGTTGGCCGGAGCTTGTTCCGCGGCTGATGCTGGTCGACATCCTCCCCCGCACCTCCTCGGCCACCCGCCGCCTGAACCCTGACAGTCGAGGTGCGGTCGCGCTCATCGATGGTCCGAAAGTGTTCGACAGCCAGGAGCACATGGTGTCCGCCGCCGTGAAGGCGTCTCCGTCGCGCGCGGCCGCAGCGACCAGGCGCGGGGTCGTCAACAACTCCGTGCAGCTGCCGGACGGGTCCTGGAGGTGGCGGTACGACGACCTGCGGATCGAGCGCGATGACGACGCCACAGTAGCCGAGGCGCTCTGGGGCGATCTCGCCGGTCTCGAGATGCCCACGATGCTGGTGAGGGGCGGGAGCAGCGAATTCGTGTCGGATGACGACCTGGCGCGCTTTCACGAACTGCGCCCGGATGCGGCGTCTCTTGTCATCCCACACGCCGGCCACTCCGTCCAGAGCGATCAACCCGTGGCACTGGCCGCCACCATCGCCTCGTTCCTGCTGGCGCCACCATTCGGCGCTGCGCTAGGGTGATCGTAGTATTGTATGTCAATCAGACATTTCCAGGTCGGCTTGCGACAGCGAAACCGAAATGGGCGAACCGCCTGACAAAGGAGTTATTGCATGGTGTCCAGCGCCCGTGTCGCCATCATCGGAGTCGGTGCTACCGAACAGGGAACGCTTCCCGGTCAATCGGCCGAAGTGCTCGCCACGCGCGCCACCCGCTTCGCGATCGAAGACGCCGGTATCGACAAGTCGATGATCGACGGGCTCATCACGTGCAAGGCCCCACTCACCACGCACGGAACCGATGAGAGCATGGGCCCGCTTCTCGGCATCAACCCCCGATATAGCACGACGCTCGACTACGGCATGGCGGCGTTCTCGATGCACCTTGCGGCCATGGCGATCGAGAGCGGGCTGGCCAGCACCATCCTCCTCACCTATGGCACCACCGCCCGGAGCGAGAAGATCGGATTCTCGCGACCGATCGGCGGATCGGCGTACTGGGCGGCCCTGTCCGGCTTCCTGCACGTCGCAGGCCCGGCATCCATGGCGGTACGACGGCACATGCATCTCTACGGCACCACCGAGGAGCAACTCGGCTGGATCTCCGTCGCGCAGCGCGAGTGGGCGGAGATGAACCCGCTCGCCGTGTTCCGCAACCCCATGACGATCGACGACTACCTCGCGATGCCCTACATCGTCGCGCCGCTGCGGCGGCCGGATCTTACGGTGATCTCGGATGGCGGGGTCGCGGTGATCATGACCAGCGCGGAGCGCGCGAAAGAGTTGCACCCGAACCCGGTGTATCTGCTCGGCATGGCGCAGCAGTCCGCGATCCGCAACGAGCAGAACGAAGACAAGCTCATGCGACCCTGGCTCGGCCAGATCGCCGATCGCGTGTACGGAAACTCAGGAGTGAGCGCCAAGGACATCGACATCGCCTACCTCCAGGACGGTACCTCCGTGTGGGTGCTCCAGATGCTCGAAGCGTACGGATTCGTCGGGGAAGGCGAGGCGGGTCCGTTCGTCGCCGAAGGACATACCAGGCCGGGCGGATCGCTGCCCGTCAACACCAACGGAGGTCAGTTGTCCGAGAGCTATACGCACAACTGGATGCATCTCTATGAGGCCGTCAAGCAGTTGCGCGGTGAGGCCGGGCCACGCCAGGTCGATGGAGCGGAAATCGCCCTGCACGCGCAGACCCACGACTTCTGGAAGGGCGGGGCGACAATTCTCTCGAACAGGGGCCAGGCATGAGTGACCCGAAGAAACCGATGCCCGATGTGACCGATCCGGTGGTCGCCGGCTACTGGTCGGCGACCCGC
>JAZJYU010000110.1:65708-66373 GCA_040390225.1 Actinomycetota bacterium
GAGAACCGACTCGTGATCTCGCGCTGCACCAATTGCCAGAACGCGCTGTGGCCGCCGGAGGAGGTGTGCCCGGTATGCCTGCACACCGAGTTCTCGTGGGAGGACGTGCAGCCGAGCGGCACGCTCTGGAGCTATGCCGTCTACTACCAGGCGCTCGACCCTGCGTTCGCTGACGATCTGCCATACGCGGTGGGCCTCGTCGAGCTGATGGACGGGTTCAAGATGTACGGCATAATGCTCGGCGATGTCGACGCGCTGAAGGTCGGCATGCGCGTCACCGCGGTCTTCGACCGGGTGGACGACCAGGTCACCTTCGTTCGCTGGCAGGCGGAGGACTGACGGCTCCGGCCCCCTGGGCTTCGGCTGAAGTCGATCTGGACTAGTTTTTGTATGACGATATGATGGAGTGCGGTTGCTGACACAGGACCGACTCTCTGCATCTTGGCGATAAGGAAGTGCGATGACGACTCCCGAAGCGCACGCGAACGCCCTTAGTGCCTCAGACCCCATGCCTAAGGAAGTAACCGTGCCGGATTCCGCAACCGTTGAGCCGTCCATCCTGGTGAGCCAGATCGATGACCGCATCATCAAGATCACGCTCAACCGGCCGCACAAGCGAAACGCGATGGACGCGGAGGCGCGTCAGCTGCTGCTGGCCGCCCTGC
>JAZJYU010000111.1:0-249 GCA_040390225.1 Actinomycetota bacterium
GTTAGAGAGAGGTAACCAATCACATGGTCGAGCTTTCGGCTACTACAGATGCGATTACCACCAATGTGGACTCACTTTGGTTGATGGTCGCTGCGGCAATGGTGTTGATCATGACCCCGGGCCTCGCCTTCTTCTACGGCGGCATGGTCAAGGCGAAGAGCGTCATCAGCATGATGATGATGAGCTTCGGAGCGATCGGTCTCGTCGGCGTCCTGTGGGTCATCTTCGGGTACGGAATGTCGTTCGGCG
>JAZJYU010000111.1:259-3734 GCA_040390225.1 Actinomycetota bacterium
CAAGGGCTGGCTCCTGAACCCGTTCCACGACCTGTTCCTCACCAACGAGATCAACTACTCGGGCGGCACCGGCAACCAGTGGATGCACCTCAGCATCAACGGGCTGGCGTTCGCCGGTTTCCAGGCGGTGTTCGCGGTCATCACGGTCGCGCTGATCTCGGGTGCCATCGCCGACCGCGCCAAGTTCGGTGCGTGGATGGTGTTCGCCGGTGTCTGGGCGACCCTCGTCTACTTCCCGGTCGCTTCGTGGGTGTTCAACTTCACGGTCGGCCCGAAGGGCCTGACCGACGGTGGTTGGTCGGTGTTCACTCTTGGAGTGAATGACTTCGCGGGTGGTACCGCGGTGCACATCAACGCCGGTGCCGCGGGCCTCGCGCTCGCGCTCGTGCTCGGCAAGCGCGTCGGGTTCAAGAAGGGCCTGGCGGCGCCGCACAACGTTCCGCTGACGCTCATCGGTGCCGCGCTGCTGTGGTTCGGCTGGTTCGGCTTCAACGCCGGCTCTGAGACCCACGCCGACGGCATCTCCGCCCTTGCGTGGATCAACACCTTCGTCGCTCCCGCCGCGGGTATCCTCGGCTGGCTGATCGTGGAGAAGATCAAGGACGGCAAGCCCACCTCGATCGGTGCCGCGTCCGGTGCGGTCGCCGGTCTCGTCGCGATCACCCCGGCCTGTAACATCCTGACGCCCGGGTGGGCGATCGTGCTCGGCCTGCTGGTCGGAGCGGTCTGTGCCATCGCCATCGAGCTGAAGTACAAGCTCGGCTTCGACGACTCGCTCGATGTGGTGGGCATCCACCTCGTCGGTGGTCTGGTCGGTACCCTCTACATCGGTATCTTCGGTGCGGGCATCGGCCTCATCGACAGCGGCAGCTTCAAGCAGCTGGGCGCACAGGCGATCGGTGGCTTCGGAGTCGCGATCTACTCCTTCGTACTCGCCTACGCCATCGGCTGGGTCATCCAGCACACGATGGGCTTCCGGATCACCACGGAGGACGAGGTCGCCGGTGTCGACACCGTCGTCCACGGCGAAGAGGCGTACGAGCTGGACGCGGCCCCCGCGAAGGCGTAACCCGCTCATGCAGCCAGGGGTGTCGTCCTTCGGGACGGCACCCCTTACTGTTGTGCAATGGAGGTGCCGGTGCTGCTCGGCCTGCTGAGTGCGCTGGGCGTGCTCATGGTCGCGGTGACGCTTGCGATGCTCACCGCCCGACTGGTCGGGCTCAGAGCGAGGTGGTTCGAGATCGTGGCGGCGCTCGTCGCCGGAATGCTGGTCGCGGGCGCGATCTGGGTCACCGGAATCACCGGAATACCGGCGGCGTTCGCGTTACCGGTGATCGCCCTCGGCGGGCTCTTCGCCACGGTGGTGACGCTCCACCAGCGGGAGACCGGCGCGGGTCGGGTAGCCACTCTCGTGTTCGCCGCGGTGACGACCGTGCTGGTCTTCGCTCCACTCGTCACCATCGTGTTCGCACTCTCGTACGACCCCTTCGCGACCGGTATCGGCTACCTGGATCTCGGGGCCGGGCTGCCCGTCGGGGTTGCGGCGGGCGCCGCGGTGCTGGCGGTCGCCATCCTGGACCGGCGGCTCGTGCTGCCGGAGGTCGCGCCTGCCCGGGCGTGGTCACTGTTGTGGCCGGTCATCCTGCTGATCGCAGGATGGCTGGCCTGGCTGAGCGGACTGGAACTTGCTGTCGATTCACTCACCCCGGTGATACTGCTCAACACTCTGTTGACACCCGCAGGCGCCGTCGCCGCCTGGGCCGTGGTGGAGCGCGCCCGGCACCGGCGCAACTCGCTGCGAGGCGTGGTCTACGGGCTGCTGGCGGGGCTTGCGGCCGCGACACCCGCGGCCGGGTATCTGATTCCCGGACTCGCGGTGATCACCGGCGTGGCGGTCGGCGCACTCAGCGCACTGCTCCCGCGCCGGGACGGCGCGGCGACCGTTGGCGGCATCCTGCTCATCGGCGGCGGGACGAGCCTGATTCTGCTCGGGCTGATCGCGAAGGACGTGTCGTTCATCTACACCGGCCAGCCGGAGGTGATCTTCGGGCAGGTGCTGACCGTCGTGGTCGGGGCTGTGCTCGGGTTCGCGCTAGGTGCTGCCGCCTGGGCGGGGTTGCGCCTCATCCGGCGATAGCCCGACGCATCACATCGCGCGCCGCGCGTGCCTCGGGGATCGGCAGCAGCGGGTAGTTGTGGATCATCTCCGGCACCTCGTGGAAGTCGAGCGGATGACCGGCAGCTGTTGCCTTCTCGTTCAGCCGGTGGGCGTCGGCGTTCAGTATGTCGCGGGTGCCGCTGAAGACGGTGAGTGGTCCGAGTCCGTCGAGGCTGCCATTGATCGGACTCACCAGCGGATCGGTGTTCGGGAGTTCGCCGCGATACAGGTCACCGGCCGCGACCGAGCCGGGAACCGCCAGCCACGGGTCCCGGGCATCGAGGCGCGTGAGTTCGGGATCGCTGCCGCTGATGTCGAGCCACGGTGCGATCAGGATCGCGCCCTGGAGCGGGGCCACACCGCGGTCCCGCATCAGCATTGAGACGGCCAGCGCCATCCCGCCGCCGGCGGAGTCGCCGAGCAGCATGACATTGTCTGCCCCGACCTCGGCGACCAGGGTCTGGGCGAGGTCCGCGGCCTTCGGCACCATCGTCGCCGCGGTCTCGACCGGCGCCAGAGGGAAGATCGGCACGGTGATCGCAATGCCTGCCGAAGCGACCAGGTCGGCGACCAGGGTCCAGTGCTGCGGCGCGATCTCGTACACGTAGGAGCCGCCGTGCAGGTAGAGGCCGCGCTTCGCCGTCGCCGCGCCTCGCGGGGAGACGACGTAGACGTGCCAGCCCGCGATCTTCATCCTCGTGACGTCGACCGAGCGCGCCAGGCTCCCCGGCGGTGCACTGTTCACCGGGTGCGCGGCCAGACGTGTGATGTGCGCGAGCGTTGCCTCGGCCGAGCGGTAGCGGCGCTTGCCACCGCGAATGGTGATCACCAGGGGCATCAGCCGGCTCAGAAAGCTCTGCATAGTCGGAGCGTAGTAGTGCCCGGTGCGAACGTCAGTGCTCGCGGACGAATGGGCCGAGTGCATTCAGCAGCAGCTCGGGGGTCTCCATTTGCGGAACGTGACCGGTGTGGGGGAGCAGTTCGAAGCGCGCGCCCGGGATCGCGGCGGCAAAAGCGCGACCGTATTCGGCATCCGCGATCCGGTCGGCCTCGCCCCAGAGCACGCGGGCGGGCACCGCCACGGCAGCGAGCCGGCCGGCGAGCGTCGGGTCGGTCATTGCGCCGCCATAGAGAGCGAGTGCAGCGCGGTTGCCCGCGAAGATCTGCTGCAGGGCCGCCGGCATGGCCGATGGGTCAAGGCTCGGGGCCTTCGACGGGTCGTACCAGCTGCGGGCGTGGTCCTCACACGCCTCGACCACCTCAGCGATCGTCGGCGGAAATTTTAGCCGACGTTGCAGGCCCGTGCTTGGGTGCGTC
>JAZJYU010000112.1:0-19744 GCA_040390225.1 Actinomycetota bacterium
CGCTGGACGACGAGGACGAGCAGCCGGTCATGATGAGGGCGAGCACCGAGGCGGCGGCGATGCCCGCTCCGATGGTGGTGCGTCGTGAAAACTTCACGGTCACTCCTTTGTGTGCGTGGATAGGGATTCTATGCCCGATTGATGCTGTGTGAGAGCGCTCCCACTTCGGGCCGTGGGAGCGCTCTCACGCAATCGCGTCACTGTACGATGGGAGCGCTCCCACTGTCAAGCCTTCTCTTTCGATGACACGGAAAATGCTGGTGAAGAAGCTCTTTTGTTCCGTGACATTCTCGGCGGTTACTATTCTGATCATGCCGTCGTACTGGAAACGTTCCCTCGCGACGGCGGCGTCCCTGGTGGTCGTGCTCGGGGTTCTCGCGGGGTGCGCGCCGGAGCGCGTGCCGGTCGCGTCGACCACTCCGACCCGCACGGCCTCCGCGACGCCGGTCGCGAAGCCGAAGAATTTCTTCAACAAGACGCAGTATTCGCTGGACGATCCGACCAGTATCTGGGTGGTCGTGAACAAGCTTCGGCCCCTGAAGCCTGCCAACTTCACACCGACGCTGGTGACGTTGACCGTGCCGCACGTCTCGGCGCCCCAGATGACTCAGGAGGCTGGTGACGCGCTCCTGAAGATGTTCGCCGCCGCAGCCGCGGCCGGAGCGGGCCAACTGCAGATCCAGAACTCGTATCGGTCGTACAGCGTGCAGGTGAACACCCACAACTCGCTGGTCGGCAGTCTGGGGCAGGCGGCCGCCGACGCGCAGAGCGCGCGCCCCGGTTACAGCGAACACCAGACCGGTCTCGCCGTCGATGTCGCCTCATACCCGAGCAAGTGCGACATCGCCGCCTGTTTCGGCCAGACCCCGCAGGGCATCTGGCTGGCAGCCAACTCATGGCAGTACGGCTACATCCTGAGATACCCGGCCGATAAGACCGCGATCACCGGCTACATCTACGAGCCGTGGCATTTTCGGTATGTCGGGGTCGCCCTCTCCACGGAGATGCACAACGACGGTATCGAAACGATGGAGGAGTTCTTCGGGCTCCCGCCGGCACCCGACTACGCATCGGCGACCGGCTGAGCGCATCAGCCACCGATCGCCCGGTCGACGATCTCCTTGGCCTCGGCCTGCACCCGTGCGAGGTGGTCCGCGCCGAGGAACGACTCGGCGTAGATCTTGTAGACATCCTCCGTGCCGCTCGGACGTGCGGCGAACCACGCGTTCGCGGTCGCGACCTTCACTCCGCCGAGGGCGGCGCCGTTGCCGGGCGCTGAGCTGAGCTTCACCGCGATCGGCTCTCCGGCCAGCTCCGTGGCCGTGATCGCATCGCCGTCGAGCTTCGCCAACGCGGCCTTCTGCGCCTTCGTCGCGGCGGCGTCGATCCGCTCGTATACGGGTGCTCCGTACTTCTCGGTCAGGTCGGTGTAGAGCTGCGACGGTGTCTTCCCGGTGACCGCGATGATCTCGCTGGCGAGAAGGGCGAGCAGGATGCCGTCCTTATCGGTCGTCCAGGCGGTCCCGTCCGTGCGTAGGAAGCTCGCCCCCGCCGACTCCTCGCCACCGAACGCGACCGACCCGTCGACGAGCCCTGGAACGAACCACTTGAAGCCGACCGGAACCTCCCAGAGGCGACGACCGAGAGATTCGGTGACCAGGTCGATCATGCTGCTCGAGACGAGGGTCTTGCCGACCGCGGCATCCTCGCGCCACTCCGGACGGTGGCTGTAGAGGTACTGGATGGCGACCGCCAGATAGTGGTTCGGGTTCATCAGCCCGCCGTCGGGGGTGACGATTCCGTGCCGGTCGGCGTCGGCATCATTTCCCGTCACCACGTCGAAGTCGTTCTTGTGTCTGAGCACCGATGCCATGACCGACGGAGACGACGGATCCATGCGGATCTTCTCGTCCCAGTCCAGAGTCATGAACGGCCACTGCGGATCGACCTCGGGATTCACCACCGTCAGATCGAGCCCGTACTTCTCGCCGATGAGCTGCCAGTAGTGCACGCTCGCGCCGCCGAGCGGGTCGGCACCGATGCGCACGCCGGCCCTCTTGATCGCGTCGATGTCGATGATATTGACCAGGTCATCCACATAGTTGCCGCGGAAATCGTAGGTGCCGACCCCACTGGGTTCGGCGCGTTTCACCTCGTGACTGCCGGCGGCGATGATCGCGTTCGCACGGTTCGCGATCCATGAGGTGGCGTCGCTGTCTGCCGGTCCGCCGTGCGGCGGGTTGTACTTGAAGCCTCCGTCGCGCGGCGGGTTGTGGCTCGGGGTGATGACGATGCCGTCGGCCTGCGCGCGGGTCGATTCTGTCGAGACCTCAGCTGCGTTGTGGGCGATGATCGCGTGGCTGAGCGCTGGGGTGGGCACGAAGTCGCCGAACTCGTCCACGAGCACGTCGACGCCGTTGCCGACCAGCACTTCGAGGGCTGTGGTCTGGGCGGGCGCGCTGAGCGCGTGCGTGTCGCTGCCGATGAACAGCGGGCCGGTCACCCCCTGCGAGGTGCGGTATTCGACTATCGCCTGCGTGATGGCGGCGATGTGGGTTTCGTTGAATGCCGTGTCGAGCGATGACCCGCGGTGCCCCGAGGTGCCGAACACCACGGCCTGTTCCGGTATCGAGACATCCGGAACCAGGTCGTAGTACGCCCTCAGGAGGGCTTCGATGTCGACCAGGTCGGACTTCTGGGCGGGCTGACCTGCGCGGGAATTCATGACTCCAGTTGTACACGGTCGCAACAACCGCGGGCCGATAGGATTCGACGCATGGCCGACGCATATTCCTACCTCGGGCCGGCCGGCACCTTCACCGAGGCAGCTCTGGCACAGGTGCCATCGGCTGTCGGCAAGACGTGGCACGCGGTGAACAACGTCGGTCAGGCGCTCGCGGATGTCGTGGAGGGCCGCAGCGTCGCCGCCATGATCGCGATCGAGAACACCGTAGACGGCGGGGTGAGCGCCAGCCAGGACGCGCTCGCCACTATCCCTGGTCTGAGGATCATCGGCGAATACCTGGTTCCGGTGAACTTCGTGCTGGTCGCTCGCCCTGGAACGTCCCTCGCGGACGTGACCGTGATCAGTGCCCACCCGGTCGCCTACGGGCAGAGCCGACAGTGGGTCGAGAAGACCCTGCCGAACCACGAGCACCTGCCTGCAACATCGAATGTCGCGGCCGCGGCGTCCCTGCTGGGGAGCACCGCGGCCGATGCCGCCATCGCGCCCCCCGGTATCACCGACCATTACGCGCTCGACGTGCTGGCCGAGAACATCGGTGACAACCCGAACGCGGAAACCCGGTTCGTGCTGGTGAGTCGCACGACCGCGTTGCCCGCACCGACGGGCGCGGACAAGACCAGCATCATCGCCGAACTGCCAGACGATACGGCCGGCCGTCTGCTCGAGATGCTGGAGCAGTTCGCCACCCGCGGGGTGAACATGAGCCTGCTCGCGTCGCGGCCGATCGGCGACAGCCTGGGTCGCTATCGTTTCGTCATCGACCTGGACGGCCATGTGCGAGACGAGCGTGTGGCCGATGCCCTGCTCGGGCTCAAGAGGTTCAGCCCGAACGTGATCTTCCTAGGGTCGTACCCGCGTGCCGACAAGCGACCCATCACGGTCACCCAGCGTTACGACAATCCGGCATTCGTGGATGCCCGCGCCTGGTTGCGCGGGCTGATCGGGGAATGATGCACATCGAAACCGCTGCCGTTTCATCGGGGCGCCCCTCATCGGAGCCCGACCAGCCGCTGAACGTGCCGCCCACCTTCGCCTCCACCTATACGGCGGGAGGCACTCTGGAGTACGGCCGTTTCGGAAATCCGACCTGGTCTGCGTTCGAGTCGGCTCTCGGGGTTCTCGAGGGCGGCGAATGCCGGGTCTTCGCGTCCGGGCTCGCGGCGATCGCGGCGGTGCTCGACCAGGTCCCTCTCGGCGGAACGGTCGTCGCTCTTGCACACTGTTACCTCGGTACGCAGACTCAGCTCGCGAATGCCGAGGCCAAAGGGCTGCTGAAGCCGGTGCTCGTCGACGCCCTTGATGTTCCCGCTCTCCACTCTGCGATTCGAACCGCCGACATGGTGATCATCGAGTCGCCGACCAATCCCGCGCTGGAGGTGGTCGACATCGCCGCTGCGGTGAAGGTCGCGCGGACCGTCGGCGCGATCGTGGTCGTCGACAACACGTTTGCGACGCCGATCCTGCAGCGTCCGCTCGAGCTGGGCGCGGATATCGTCGTGCACTCTGCGACCAAGTTCATCTCGGGACACAGTGACGTGGTGATGGGTGCGGCCCTCACCAATGATGCCGACCGGCTCGCCGCGCTCACGTCGTATCGCTCCATCCAGGGCGCGACACCGGGCCCGATGGAGGTGTTCCTCGCGCTTCGGGGGCTGCGCACTCTGGCTCTGCGCGTGGAGCGGGCCCAGTCGAACGCGCAGGAACTGGTGCGGCTTCTCACCGGGCATCCGGGACTGATCGAGGTGCGGTACCCGGGATTCGGTGCGGTCATCTCGGTCGTGCTACCTGACGCGGATGCCGCGGACGCTTTCGTCGCCCGCGTGCGGCTGTGCCGCCACGCCACCAGCCTCGGTGGTGTGGAGACCACGCTGGAGCGGCGCCGTCGCTGGCCCGGCGAGGCGAAGACCATCCCCGAGGGTCTGGTGCGCATGTCTACCGGCATCGAACACGTGGACGATATCGCTGCCGATCTGCTGCAGGCTCTGGGTTAGCGGGCGGCCTGCAGCTCTCTGACCAGTGGTTGTTTGCTGGGCATGGGTCGGGGTGTCTCGGTGGGATCGATGTCGGGTGGTGGGGTGAGCAAGTAGTCCCCGTGGTCGTGTCTGATCTGCCAGTGGTTGTCGTGGACGAGAAGATGGTGCAGTCGGCAGAGGAGTATTCCGTCGTCGATATTGGTCTCGCCGCCGTCTCGTGCCCAGTAGTTGATGTGGTGGGCTTCGGTCCACGACACCGGCCGGTCGCAGTCGGGGAATCGGCATCCACCGTCCCGGGCGGCTAACGCGATTCGTTGCCTGGCGGTGTACAGGCGTTGGTCGCGCCCCACGTTGAGGGAGGTGCCGTTGTCGTCGAAGGCGATACCGAGCACACCGCTGCTGCACAGGTGCCGTTCGACTGCCTGCCAGGAGATGGGGTGGTCGTTCACGTCTTCGATGGCGCCGTGGCCGCCGCGCCGCGCGATGGTCTCCGCGGCGACGTGGACGCGGACGGCGGGTCGGTGCAGTCCGATGACGGAGTTCTCGTCTGTCTCGGTGGCGATGCGCAGCAGGGCGGCGACCGTGTCGGCTGCTCTCTGCCCGCGGGTGCGGGGATCTTCGGCGACAGTGTCGGGTTCGGTGTACGTTCCGGTGTCGACGAATCGGGGACCGAAGCTGCGGGGACTGGTCGCCTGCTGGTAGATCGCCATGACCAGGGCGCCGTCTTCGTCGGAGAGGGCGAAACTGCCCCGCACGACCCCGTCGTCGTGTCGGCGGGCGGTGAAGTAGCGCTGTTCGCGGCGCTGTTTCTCGTCCCGGGCGATCGTTTCGGCATCCAGCCGCTCCCGGGCCTCGCGGGCTCGGCGGGCCAGCTCATCCGCATCGACCGACCGGGCATCGGTGAGGAGTTTCTCCGCCGCCGCCGCCACCGCTTCGTCCGGCGCCATCGCCGGGCCGAGTCCGAGCCGGATCGCGTTGGCCGCATCGACCGACACCCCGCTGGTGCCGACCCTGTGCTGCCAGGTCGAGCCGGAATCCGCCATCTCCCCGACCCGCACCAGCTTCGTCGCCTCGGCTTTCGTCGAGCCGGTCACCGACTGGATGAACGACTCGGCGTTGACGAACCCGTTCTTCCGCGCCAGGCCGGAGAACCCCAGTGCAGGGTCTGACCGGCGTGCGATCACTGTCGCGCACGCGACCCGTAAGGTGTCTACTTCGCGGGCCAGTGACGCGAGCAACCGCTGTGCTGAAACCAGGTCACCGTCGTCGAGCGTGTCGAAATCACCCAGCGCAGCGACCGCAGCGGCAGCGGTGGTGATGTTCGACGTCATGTGACTATTCTCACACATTCGAACATATATTCGAACGGTGAATGCCGAAACTGTGGAAAGCAATTGTGGCTACGCCGACTCGGCTCGAACCAGCAGACGAATGAACCGTGGTAACCCGACCCCTACGCCGGCACCCGCACATCCAGGGCCCCGGCATCCACCCAGGCGTGCACCGACTTGGCCTCTCCGAACTCATCGCCATCGAGCTGGAACTGCTCCGGCTCATCCAGGGTGAGCCTCAGGTCGCGGCCGGTGAGGTAGGTGACGTCCTTCACATCGCGTGACAGGTCGATGATCTGGCGCCCCAGCGCGCTCTTGCGCAGCACGCCGTTCTCCCACGTGAGCTTGTTCCAGACCTTCAGCCATCCGAAGGGTCCCGCGGGTCGCAGCACCGCGATGTCGAGGATGCCGTCGTCCGGTTTCGCATCCGGCATCAGCAGGATGCCGCCCGGCAGCAGACCGCAATTCCCGATGATGATCGTGTGGGCGCTCGACGAACGCTCGGGCGACCCGTCATGGCTGAAGCGAAGCTTGATCGGCTTGAGCTCGGGCAGAGAGCGCCCGATCGCGTCGACGTATGCCAGCCAGCCGACGGCCTTCTTGAGGCGTGGGTTGGTGTGGGCGATCATCTTCGCGTCCAGGCCGACGCCGGCCATGACGAGGAACACGTGTTCCGCACTGGTGCCGTCCGCACGGGTGATCTCGGCCATCCCGAGGTCGATGCGGCGGTCGGTTCCGCGAAAGGCGGTGTTCACGGCCTCATCGATGTTGGTGAGGGTCAGGCCGAGGTTGCGTGCCAGCAGGTTGCCGGTTCCGACGGGAATGAGCGCGATCGGCACCCCGCTGTCGCGCAGTGCCTCGGCGACGGCTCGCACGGTGCCGTCGCCGCCGGCGGCGAGCACGACGGTCGCGCCCTTCTTCAGGGCTTCGCGAGTGACGGCCTGGCCGGCATCCTCTTCGCTCGTCTCCAGCCAGATGGTCTTCTTCCAGCCGGTCGCCTCCTCGGTCGCACGCACCGCGCTCTTCAGCCTCTTGAGGTGACCCTTGACCGGGTTGTAGATGACGGCCGCCCGCTCACTGCTGGCAGGGGCGTGGTCAGTCACGTGGTCAACGGTACGGCATAGCTCAATAGACTGTTCCGGTGATTGACCCCCAGCTTCTTCGTGATTACCCTGACCTCTTCCGGGATTCGCAAAAGGCCCGGGGAGAGTCTGTTGAGCTGGTTGACGCGGCCCTCGCGGCCGACGCTGAACGGCGTGCTGCCATCACCGAATCCGAAAATCTGCGGGCCACCCAGAAGACCCTGGGCAAGGAGGTCGCGCAGGCGACCGGTGATGCGAAGGCCGAACTGCTCGCCCGCGCGCAGCAACTCGCCGCGAGGGTGAAGGAACTCGCGCAGGCGGCGACGGATGCCGAGGCCGAGTTCACCCGAACGGCGGGTAGCATCGCCAACCCGGTGATCCCCGGAGTCCCGTCGGGTGGCGAGGAGAATTTCGTCACCCTCCGCGAGGTGGGCGACAAGCCGGTCTTCGATTTCGAGCCGCGCGACCACCTGGAGCTCGGCGAGAAGCTGCGTGCGATCGATATGACACGCGGCGCGAAGGTCTCAGGCAGCCGCTTCTATTTTCTGCGCGGCATCGGCGCGAGGCTCGAGATCGCGCTCATGAACCTGGCACTCGACAAGGCTCTCACCGAGGGTTTCGAGCCGCTGATCACCCCCACGCTGGTGCGGCCGGAGATCATGGCCGGCACCGGCTTTCTCGGCGCGCACGCCGACGAGATCTACTACCTTCCGGCCGACGACCTCTACCTCACCGGAACGAGCGAGGTAGCACTCGCCGGGTTCCACTCCGACGAGATCCTCGACCTGACGCCTGGACCGCTGCGCTACGCGGGATGGTCGACCTGCTACCGGCGCGAGGCCGGGTCGGGTGGCAAAGACACCCGCGGCATCCTTCGCGTGCACCAGTTCAACAAGCTGGAGATGTTCAGCTACGTGCTGCCGGAGAACGCGGAGGCGGAGCACGAGAACCTGGTCAGTTTCCAGGAGTCGATGCTCCAGGCCTGCGAACTCAGCTACCGCGTGATCGATGTGGCCGCTGGCGATCTCGGCTCCAGCGCCGCGCGCAAGTTCGACATCGAGGCGTGGGTCCCGACGCAGGGCACATACCGGGAGCTCACCAGTACGAGCAACTGCACCACGTATCAGGCTCGTCGCCTCGACATCCGCTACCGCACGGAGACCGGAAAGACCACTCCGGTGGCGACGCTGAACGGCACCCTCGCGACCACCCGCTGGATGGTCGCGATCCTCGAAACCCATCAGCTGGCGGACGGCTCGGTGCGCGTACCGCAGGCGCTGCGCCCCTATCTCGGTGGTCTGGAACTGCTCGAGCCCGTCGAATGAGCCTGCTCATCGCCCTCGACGTCGACGGCACGGTGATGCGGGAAGACGGCGTGATCGCCGACGAGGTGATCGACGCCGTGCACCGCGCTCGCGACCTCGGTCACGAGGTGATGATCGCCACCGGCCGCTCGGTGTCGATGACGCTGCCGGTGCTCGACCGCCTGGGCATCACGCCCGCATTCGTCGTGTGCGCGAACGGTGCGATCACCCTGCAGCGGGATGCCGCGGCACCGACCGGCTACACCCGGGCATTCGTCGACACCTTCCAGCCGCGGGAGGTGCTCACGACCATCAGCACGCACCTCTCCGGTGCACGGTACGCGGTGGAGGATGAGGATGGCCGGTTCCGTTTCGCCGGCGGCGACTTTCCGGAGGCCGGCATCGAGCAGAACGGCGAACGGGTCACCTTCGAAGAACTTCTCGAGGTGCAGGCGACCCGCGTGGTGGTGATCTCGCCCGAGCATGCGGTCGAGGACTTCCTGCGTATCGTCGAGCGGATGGGGCTGCACAAGGTCAGCTACAACGTCGGCTGGACGTCGTGGCTCGACATCGCGCCAGATGGTGTCAACAAGGCCACCGCGCTCGAGCGGGTGCGCGCGCTGCTCGGGACCCCGCTGACGGATGTCGTGGCCATCGGCGACGGACGCAACGACATCGACATGCTGCTGTGGGCATCAGCAGAGGGCCGCGGAATCGCAATGGGCCAGGCCCCAGACGAGGTCATCGACGCCGCCAACGAGACGACGGCGAGCGACATCGCGAACGGCGTCGCCGCTGTGCTGGGCGCCCTCGGCTAGACTCGACCCGTTCTGGAGGGCTGTCCGAGCGGCCGATGGAGCCAGTCTTGAAAACTGGTGGGCAGAAATGTCTCGTGGGTTCGAATCCCACGCCCTCCGCGTGGATCTTCAGCCAGGAGGTCGTGTCATGTTCGCCGTCCCACTGTCGTCTTCCGCCGAGCTCCGCCCGCTCGAGGTCTGGAACGACGTCGAGTTCGCGGCGAACCTGGAGCGCGCCCGCGAGCACATCAGGCCATGGGTCGGCCCGAGCTTCGTCACCGAGGGCGTGCCGGCAGCACGGGCGACGCTCGCCCGGTACGCCGATCAGACCGCGCGGGATGGCTCTCGCATCTTCGGGATCTGGGATGACGGCGTACTGGTCGGAGGGGCGATGTTCGTGGAGTTCGACGCGGCCGCCGCGACCTGCGAGCTGGGCTGCTGGCTGGAACCCGCCGCCGAGGGTCGCGGGCTGATCACCGCCGCCTGCGCGGCGCTTGTCGACTGGGCCTTCGACGAGCGCGGCATCCACCGGGCCGAGTGGCACTGCCGGGCAGACAACGTGCGCAGTGCCGCTGTGGCCGAACGACTCGGGATGACGCTGGAGGGCGTGCTGCGCGACTCGTGGAAGATCGGCGAGACCTTCTACGACACCCAGGTGTGGGCCCGCTTGTCGACCGATCGGGCCACTCAGACCGCGTGATGTTCGCGCTCGAGCCGCGCTCCCTCGATGTCGAGATTCGGCAGGATGCGATCGAGCCACTTCGGTATCCACCAGGCCGACCGCCCCAGGAGGTGCATCAGCGCCGGCATCAGAAGCAGCCGCACGACGAAGGCGTCACTGAGCACACCGAAGGCCAGCCCGAGTCCCAGGGCGACGATGAAGATCGAGTTCGAGAAGATGAATCCGCCGAATACCGAGATCATGATGATGGCTGCGGCGATGACGACGGTACGGCCGGCGCGGAAGCCGCGCATCACCGCCTCGCGGGCCGGAGCCCCGTGCACGAAGGCCTCGCGCATTCCTGACGCGAGGAACAGCTGGTAGTCCATCGCGAGCCCGAACAGGATGCCGACCAGGATGATCGGGAGGAAGTTCAGTACCGGCCCGGTGCTGTGGATGCCGAACACGGTCGCCAGCCAGCCCCACTGGAACACCGCGACCAGCACGCCGTAGGTCGCGAGCAGCGACAGGATGAAACCGCCGGTCGCGATCACCGGCACGAGGAGGGAGCGGAATACCGCGATCAGGATGATCAGCGAGAGTCCGACGACGACCGCGATGTAGATCGGCAGCGCGGCCGCCAGCTTGTCTGAGATGTCGATATTGCCGCTCGCCTGTCCGGCGACGCCGAGCGCGCCCGTTGTGCCGTCCACATGCTGCGCCCGCAGGTCGCGCACGAGGGTGCCGGTCGAGAGGTCGTTCGGACCGGATGCCGGCAGCACCTCGAACACGGCCAGCGACTGGTCGCGCGAGACTCCCACCGGTGCGACAGCGGCGACATCCTTGAGCCGGTCGATCGCCTGGGCGATGGTCAGTTCGCGATCCGTGATGTCGGTGGCAGACAGGCCGCCCGGCAGCTGCGCCGTCACCACGAGTGGGCCGTTCGAACCGGGTCCGAACTTCTCCGCCCCGGTCGTGTAGGCCTTGTACGTGGTCGAGTCGACCGGGTCCGACGAGGCGTCGGGCAGCCCGAGATGGATGGACATGACGGGGATGGCGATCACGAGCAGGGCACACGCCGCGACGATGACGGTGATGATCGCGCGCAGCGTGGACATCGGTCGTACGGCAACGACGCTGTGCTGTTCGTGGCCGATGGTGCGCCTCGCCCTGCGACTGAGCACCCGCGGACCGATGAACCGCAGCATGGCCGGGGTGAAGGTGATGGCGATGAGCACAGCGACGGCGATGCAGATCGCCCCGACGGTTCCCATCACCCCGATGAACGGGATGCCGGTGACATTCAGCGCGAGCAGCGCCACGATGACCGTCGAGCCGGCGAAGACGACGGCGTTGCCGGCCGTGCCGGTGGCGAGGGCGATGGACTCGCGCAGTTCCATCCCTTGCTGAACCTGCTTGCGATGCCGGTTGATGATGAACAGCGAATAGTCGATTCCCACGGCCAGGCCGAGCATCACGCCGAGCACGGGCGTGACGGCACCCTCGGCGAGAACCTGCGACAGGGAGAGGGAGCCGAGCACGCCGACGCCGACCCCGACCAGCGCGCTGAGCAGGGGAAGCCCTGCGGCGACCAGTGTTCCGAGCATGACGAACAGCACGATTCCGGCGATCACCACGCCGGCGATTTCACCCACACCGATCACCTCGGGCACGGTCTGCGCGATCGTCGAGGAGAAGTCCACCTCGGTACCCTTCACGGGCCGGTCTCTGAAGTACGCAAGGGTCTTCGTCTTCGCGCTGTCCGGCAGCTGCTCGATCGTCTTGGTGTAGTTGATGGTGACGATCACCGTCGATCCGTCCTTCGAGACGGTGCGGATGTTCTTCGACAGTGCCAGAAGCGTGGAGGCGACCTGTGCCTGATGAAGCTGTGCGGCCACGGCCGGCTGCTGAAGCGCGGCGGTGGGCAGCGTCTCGAACTGGGCGAGCGCGCCCGCGATCTGCGCCGACTGGGTCGACCGCTGCGTGGCCGTGGCGAAGGGGTCGATCACGGTCGCCACATCGTCGAGGTTCTCCGCACCCGACGCCAGTTTCTCGATCGCCTTCCGCTGGGCATCCGTGAACGGCGTGTCGTTCGTCGTGCGGAAGATCGCGTAACCCGATGCGCCGCTGTAATCGGGCAGCTTCTTCGCGAGCTCGTCTGTCACCTTCGCCGTCGCGGTACCCGGGATGTCGAAGTTCGTACTCAGAGAACCGCCGAACGCGAGAAACGCCCCGCCGGCGAGCACCAGGAGTACCGCCCACCCGACGACCACCAGCACCGCGCGCTTCGTGGCCCAACCGCCCAGTCGATACAGAAGCTCTGCCATGCGGGTCATATTACGTTACGGAACGTAACGGAAAGCTGAATGTAGGATGACCGCTATGCCAGCGACGCCGGAAAGTCGCGGTCCCGGGGCGGTCCGCAACGAACGAGTCAGGCTCGCCATTCTGAAGTCCGCATCCGAACTGCTCATGAGCGTCGGGTACGAACATCTCACCATCGACGGCATCGCGCGGCGGGCGAAGGTCGGCAAGCCGACGATCTACCGCTGGTGGAACTCGAAGAGCGAGCTGCTCGCCGAGTGCCTGATCGAGCATGCTCTGCTGCCGGAGGCGTTCATACCGCGCGACTCCGGAGACATCATCGCCGACATCTCGGAGTGGTTCGACGAGGTGATCCGGTTCGCGGCGGACGAGACCAACACCGCCCTGGTGCGTTCGCTGATCGCCGCCGCCACCGACAACCCCGAGATCGCGACCCAGCTCATCCAGCGCCTGGGGGCGACGCCGGACTCGCTGACGGGCCGGTTCCGCATCGGCGTAGACAGCGGCGAGCTGAAGCCGGGCACGCCCATCGACGAGCTGACCGAAATGCTGCTCGGCCTGGTGATCTATCGCATCGTCGGCGGTATCGGGTTCCGGCCAGGCGAGTCCGCGGTCTTCGTCCCGTTGTTGCTTTCAGGCAGTCAGACCCTCAGATGAGGTCAGGCGAGGGGGTCGCGCTTCGAAGCACGCTCACATCGTGCCGGCCGTCGAATCGGTAGCCCTTCCCGTGCACGGTGCGGATCAGATGGGGATACGCACCGAACTTGATCCGCATCCGGCGGATGTGCACGTCGATCGCCCGATCGCCCGCGCCCGCCGTGTCGTCGGTGACGGCGTGCCGGAGCTGGTTACGGGTGAGGGTTCTTCCTTCGTTCTGCACGAGTACCTGCAGCAGGCCGAACTCCGTGAAGGTGAGATGGGCGTCCTCATCGTCGACGAGCACGCGATGCCGGGCCAGGTCTATCTGCACGCAGATCTCGCGGGCCGGGTCCCGCGGCGGGGGTTCCGGCGCCTGCCCACCGAGTGCCTCCATGACGACTTGCAGGTCGCGCGGGCCGGCATCGGGAGGGGCGATCACCGTCAGCGCATGGCTCTCCGCGCGAGGAGCGCGAACAGACAGTTCGAGCTGTAGCGCGCCGACGATCTGATCCAGGTCGACATCGTTCTCACGGGCCTTCGCGTCGCTGACGCCGACGTACAGCGCGAAGCCGCGCCGCTCGTGGGAGTCATTCATGGGCATGGCCCGAGTCTTCGTCGGCGGAGAACCCTCGGCAACAATGTGACGTTTTGCTTCGGAGCATTACGCCTCAGTGGCCGTTTCGGGCCGGATTCCGTCATCAATATGACAGTTGTTACCGAGCGCTACCGACTGTGACACCGACGGTTGTGGCCCATTTCGAGGTCGCCCCTAACCTGACCGTTGCACCCAGACATCCGTCACAGCAAAGGACCCACCATGAACAGCTTCATTCGAAACGTCGCCGTCGCGGCTACTGCGACCGTCGCGATCGTGAGCCTCGCTGCCTGCGCCAGCGGCTCCGCCCCCACCTCCTCCGATTCAGCCGCGAAGAGCACCGTCTACTTCGGCGTCTCCGCGGCCGAGACCGGTCCGTACGCCCAGTACGGCCAGCAGTTCAAGGAGGCTTTCGACCTCGCCGTCGAGCAGACGAACGCGAAGGGTGGCATCAACGGTCACCCGGTCGCGCTCAAGTACGAGGACTCGCAGTCCGACCCGAAGCAGTCGGTCGCGGTCGCTCAGAAATTCGTGCAGGACTCGAGCATCAGCCTGGTGTTCGGCGACTATTCGTCGGCGGCATCCATTCCGGCGTCGCCGATCTACACCGCCGGCAAGCTCGTGCAGTACGGCTTCAACAACTCGAACCCTGACTTCACCGCGAAGGGCTCCGAGTACCAGTGGTCGACATCGGTAACCACTAATGCCAGTTACCAGTGGACAGCCGACTACGTGAAGAAGCAGGGCGTGAAATCGGTCGGCGTGACGTACCTCGACACGGCCGACTGGGGCATCCCGGCATACAACGCGTTCAAGGCCGAGGCTGCCAAGGTCGGCCTGAAGATCACCGACGCCGAGGGCGTGCTCGATACCTCGGACGACTACCGCCCGTCGCTGTCGAACGCGGTCGCTGGCAAGCCGCAGGCCTTCGTGCACATCGGCTATGGGCCGGATGCGGCGAAGATCGTCACCCAGCTGCGCGCCATCGGCTACAAGGGCACGTTCTACGGCGGCCAGGACGAGCAGTCGTTCGACGGCACCGCCGACGCGGAAGGGGCCATCAACGGCGCCGAGTTCCTCGAGACGAACCCCGCCAAGGAGGTGCAGACCTTCGTGAAGGCGTTCAAGAAGAAGTACCCGAACGAGAAGGATGTCACCGGCTTCGAGGCGGGCGCCTACGACGCGCTGAACGTGGCGGTCGCCGCGGCCAAGATCGGCGGCACGACTCGCGCCGGCATCCTGAAGGGCTTCACGAAGGTGAAGAACGTGCCGAGCGTCGTGTACGGATCGATCACCTTCGACCAGTCCACCCGGCGCCCGGCCTCGCCCGCGCTGACACCGACCATCCTCAAGAACGGCTCCTGGGTCGCGTACACCAAATAATGCTCGACACACTGATCGCCGGCCTGCTCCGAGGGAACGTCTACGCCCTCGGAGCGGTCGGCATCTCCCTCGTCTTCGGCGTCATGAACGTCGTCAACTTCGCCCAGTTCTCGTTCTTCGGGCTGGGCGCCATGCTCGCCTGGTTCTTCATCACCACGCTGGGGCTGCCCTTCTGGATCGCCCTTCCCCTCGTGCTCGCCATCTGCGCGGGGCTGGGGCTGATCATCAACATCTCGGTGGTGCGCCCGCTCGCCAAGTACCTCCCGCTCGCCGCGATGCTCTCCACGTACGCGGTTTCGCAGATTCTCGACAACGTCTCGCAGATCGCGTTCGGCGCGCAGTTCCACGCGTTTCCGCAGGTGCTTCCGACAGCGAACCTGCACATCGGCACCATGCGTTTCGGCACGTCGGACCTCGTCATGCTGGGTTCGACCGCAGTGGTGATGGTCGTGATGTCGCTCTTCCTCAAGTACGGCAAGATCGGCCGCGCGATCCGCGCGACCTCGCAAGACCAGGAGGCCGCCCTGCAGATGGGCATTCCGGTCGGGCTCGTTCAGCACGTGTCGTTCGTGATCGCCTCCGCGCTCGGCGGGCTCGCGGGCGTGTTCATCGCGCTCTACGTCGGAGTCGCCAACCCGGCGTCAGGGCTCAACATCGGGTTGACCGCCTTCGTCGCAGCCACGCTGGGCGGGCTCGGGTCGCTCGTCGGCGCTGTGATCGGCGGATTCGTGCTCGGCATCCTGGAAGCCTTCGGAATCCACTTCTTCGGTGACACGTCTCGCCAGATCATCATCTTCGTCATCCTGATCGTCGTGCTCATCGTGCGACCAGGGGGGCTGCTCGGCAAGATCCCGCTGATCTCGACGGAACCGTTGACGGGCACGTTCCTCGGTAAGGGCCGACCGTTGCGCATTCCCCGCTGGGTGTGGCCGGTCGCATTCGTCGTGCTGGGCGTGGCCATTCCCCTATCGGGAAACGACTACGTGCTCACCACGGGCACGCAGGTGCTCATCTACGCGATCATCGCGGCCGGCTTCACGGTCACCGCGGGCCAGGCGGGAGTGCTCGCCCTCGGGCAGGCCGGACCGATCGCCATCGGCGCCTATGTCTCCGCGATGCTGACGCTCTACCTGCATTTCTCGTTCTGGGCCGCACTGCCTCTCGCGGGACTCGCGGCCGCCATCGTGGCGTCCGTTCTGGCGTCGCCCATCTGGGGCGTGAAGGGGCACTACATCTCGATCGCGACACTCGGGCTCGGAATCGCGATCGTCGCGATCATCCAGCTGGTGGTTCCCCAGGGCATCTACAACATTCCGGTGCCGGAATGGTTCGGGACGGCGCTCAACACCCCGACCGCCTACTACCTCATCGACTTCGGAGTGCTCGTGATCACCCTGCTCGTGATGTGGCGAATCCGCAGGTCCCACCTCGGCAAGGTGATCTCCTCGGTAGGATCGGACGAGGTCGCGGCGCTCGCCTCGGGAGTCCGAGGTCGTAACTACAAGGCGCTGGCTTTCTCGATCTCGGCGTTCTTCGCCGGGATCGGCGGGTCGCTGCTCGCGCATCAGTACACCTACATCGACACGACCATCTTCACGATGCTGATGTCACTGCTCGTGGTGACGATCGTGATCATGGGTGGCGTCGGACTGCCGTACGGCGCGGTGGTCGGCGCGATCATCCTCATCGGGGCGATGGAGGCGCTGAGGTTCACCCCCGAACTGCGCATCATCGTGTACGGCCTGGTACTCATCCTCGTCGTGCGATTCCGTCCCGGTGGAATCCTGGTGAGGAACTCATGAGCGACGTCCTGTTGCGGGTGGAGAAGCTGGAGCGCCACTTCGACGGCCTCAAGGCGGTCGACGGGATATCGTTCACGGTCGCCGCCGGCGAGGTGGTATCGATCATCGGCCCGAACGGGTCGGGTAAGACGACAACGCTGAATCTGGTGACGGGAACCATCCGCCCGAATGGTGGAACGATCTCGCTCTCCGGCGAGCGGATCGAGCGGGCAGACAGCGCACGCATCGCGGAGCACGGGATCGCCCGCACCTTCCAGAACGGCCGAGTGTTCGCCACACTGTCCGTTGCCGACAACATCGAGGTCGGCCTGCACTCCACGCTGCGTGCGACCCGGCCGCTCCGCGGGCTGTCGACCTTCTTCCTGCTGCGCTGGATCCCCCTGCTCGCAGAGCTGTTCATCGCCATCGTCGGCACCCCGGCGTCGCGGCGCGAGAGCAGGCACATCGATTCCGTGGTCGCGACAGAGATCAGCAGGTTTCAGGAACGCTTGGGCCCACGGCGCGACGAGCCCGCATATTCGCTCAGCTACGCGAACCGCCGCCGCACCGAGATCGCGCGCGCCCTCGCCCTCAACCCCAGGTTGCTGGTGCTCGACGAGCCGACGGCCGGCATGAACCAGTCCGAAACCGCCGAGGTGCTCGAGCAGTTGCTCGAACTCAAGGCCGAGGGGCAGGCGATGCTGCTCGTCGAACACAAGCTCGACCTGGTGATGACGGTCTCGGACCGGGTCATCGTGATGGATGGCGGCCGCATCATCGCCGAAGGCACGCCAGAGCAGGTGAGGCACGATCCGTCGGTCATCGAGGCCTACATCGGCCGCCGTCGCACTGCCGGCGGAAGGGGCCAGGCATGACGCACCTCCTCGAACTCGACGACGTCAACGTGTACTACGGCCCGTTCCATGCGTTGCGCGGAAACACTCTCAGCGTTGGTGAGGGCGAGATCGTCTCACTGCTCGGTGGCAACGCCAGCGGAAAGTCGACGACGATGAAGACCATCCTGGGCCTCGTCAAAGTGAAGTCCGGCACGGTGAGCTTCGGCGGCCATGACATCACGCACTCATCGACGCGTCACCGGATCAAGGCCGGCATCGCATCCGTTCCCGAAGCACGCCGCGTGTTTCCGCAGATGACCGTCGACGAGAACCTTCTCGCCGGAGCGTATACCCGCGGTGACAGGGCCGGCATCGCAGACGATCTCGAGCGGATGCGCGAATACTTCCCCCGTCTCGCCGAGCGGCGCCGCCAGGAGGCCGGCACCCTGTCGGGCGGCGAGCAGCAGATGCTGGCCTTCGCGCGGGCGCTGATGAGCCGTCCGAGACTCATCTGCATGGACGAGCCCACAATGGGCCTCTCCCCGAAGCTCGTCGACCAGGTGCTCGACGAGATCGTGCGGATCAACCAGGAACTGGGAGTCGCCGTTCTGTTCGTCGAACAGCAGGCGGAACTCGCGCTCTCCATCGCTTCCCGCGGCTACGTGCTCGGCACGGGGGAGATCGTGCTGAAGGGAACGGCCCGTCAGCTGCTCGATGACCCCCAGATCCAAGAGGCATACCTCGGAAAGGCCAGGAAACCATGACAGCGCCACGGCTCGGCTACTTCACGCGGCTTCTTGACGACGGCACCCCGCTGGAGCGCTACAGGAATGCGCTCGAGCAGTTCGTGCGTGCGGAGGAGCTCGGCTTCGACACAGCGTGGGTGGCGCAGCACCACTTCCACCGGGATGAGGGCGGCCTTCCATCACCATTCGTGCTGCTCGCGCAGGCGGCCGCGAAGACCTCGCGCATCGTGCTCGCAACAGGCATCGTCACGCTGCCGCTCGAGGCGGCACTTCGAGTGGCGGAGGATGCCGCGGTGCTCTGGCTACTGGCGGATGGGCGCTTCGAACTCGGCATCGGCTCGGGCGGGACCGGATCGTCGTTCGCGCCGTTCGGCCTGGATGTCGAGAACCGACCCGCGATTTACACCGAGCACAAAGCGACCCTGCTGCGAGCTCTCGGTGGTGAAGTTCTCACCACAGATGGCGGCGCCCTCTACCCGCCGGCGCCGGAACTGGCCGCAACCCTGTGGGAGGCGACGTTCTCGGCTGCCGGTGCCGAGCGCATCGGGCAGGAGGGCAACGGGCTCATGCTCTCGCGCACCCAGCCGCGGCGTGAATACACGGGCCGCGGCTCGGCCGCGGATCAGGTGGAGATCGTGGACGCCCATGCGGCTGCCCTGCCGGCGGGCGTCGCACAACGGGTGATGGCTTCGCGCTCCGTGCTGGTGGTCGATAGCGAGGTCGAGGCACGACGCTGGCGGGACCAGGGCATCGCCCGTTCACTCGGCATGCTCGCAGGCCTCGGGGTCGAAGTGCCGACCGGCGTCTCCGACGGTGAGCTGGCCGCGTACCTCGACCTGCACGTCGGAACCCCCGAGCAGGTGTTGGCGACTCTCACGGACGACCCGATCCTGCCGCGATCGACCGACATCGTCTTTCAGCCGCATCCGGTCGATCCGCCTCACGAGGTCGTGCTGCGGTCGCTCGAACTCATCGCCAGAGATGTCGCCCCAGCGCTCGGCTGGGTGCCACGCACCTGAACAACTCAGAAAGGAACAGAATGACCACCGACGTCATCGACCAGCTGGTCGGCCTAGCGGAGGGCGACCCCGTGTTCGGGCTGCGTACTCAGCGCCCCGACGCGAAGGCGAACGCCCAGGCGAGCTTCGACGCGCTGTTTCACTCGGACGATCTCGAGCACGCCGGCCAGACCGAACGCCTGGCGATCGCCTACTGGACGATCGCCCTCTCGCAGAGCCCGGCGGCGGCGTTCTATCGTGAACTCCTCGCTGTCGAGTCGCCGGAGACGCTCGTCGCGCTCGAGGCCGCTCTGCCGGATGCCGTTGCGGAAGGTCCGTATGGCGACTACCCGCCCGGCCCGTTGACGGCCGAGAACGTGACCGGCCCGCACTGGCAGCCGGATGCGACGCTCGTGGCCGCGGTCGGACCGCGTCTCGGGGCGGCACTCGCCCATACCCACGTGCTCGTCTACCGGCCGCGCGACTCCTCGGCGGATGCGCTTCAGCGACTGCTCGACGCCGGCTGGTCGACCACCGGAATCGTCAC
>JAZJYU010000112.1:19754-21294 GCA_040390225.1 Actinomycetota bacterium
TCAGCTTCCAGCTCCGGGTCATCGCGGGGCTCGCCGCACTCAAGGGAGAAATCGCATGAGCGAATCCGTCATCCAGCACACGTTCGAGGCACCGAACGCCTTCACCCAGGCCGAACTCGGGTGGGAGGCCTGGCTCGAACCACTGCCGCTGGAGGAACTCACCGAGCGGCACTGGGCCGGGCTGGTGGACAAAGGGCGAGCGAACAGCCCATACTTCAGGCTGCTCGCGCGCGACCCCGACATTCTCGGCGCACGCACTCGCACCGACAACGACATCTTCTACAACGAGAAGGGCGGCCTGCCCCGGGCCCTGCGGGAGCTCTCGGCCGCGAGCGCCTCTCGTACGAACGGGTGCATCTTCTGCGCGTCCGTGCACTCGCGATTCGCCACCCACCACTCAAAGCAGTTCGACGATGTGCAGCGCCTGCTCGATGAGGGCACGTCGGCTCAGCAGGAGGACCCGCAGTGGCGGGCGGTGATCGACGCGTCCGTCGCACTGACCAGCACGCCGGGTGGGTTCAGTGCCGCGAACGTGCGTCAGCTGCGCGAGGCCGGGCTCGACGATCTCGCGATCGCGGACGCCATCCACGGCGCGGCGTTCTTCAATTGGGCCAACCGGCTCATGCTCTCGCTCGGTGAGCCGACCCCGCCGAAGGGGTCGTGACGCACACCTTCCCGCTCGATGAGGTTCGCGCCGGCCGTTCGTCGGTGAAATGGACCAGGTACGCCCCCGACGTCATACCGCTCTCGGTCGCCGAGATGGATTTCGCCATCGCGGCGCCCATTGCCGACACGCTCATCGAGCGGGTCATGGCATCCGACTTCGGGTACATCGACGCACCCGGTCCGCTTGCCGACGCGTTCGCCGCGTTCGCGGGCACGCGCTGGAACTGGCCGGTCGATCCGTCGTTCGTGCGGGTCACGACGGATGTGAGCGCCGCGATCGTGGAGACCCTGCGGTACGGAGTGCCACCCGGGGGCACGGTCGTGATCAACCCGCCGGTGTACACCGCGTTCTATGAGCTCATCGATGAAGCAGGAGCGGGGCGCGTCGACGTTCCGCTGCGAGTCGATGGCACCGCGTGGTCGATGGACCTGGCGGCGCTCGAGCGGGCATTCGCCGCGGGCGCGGACGCGTTCCTGCTGTGCAATCCGCAGAACCCACTCGGCAAGGTATTCGATTCGGCGACCCTTTCTGAGATGGCCAGGCTGGCCGCGATCTACGACGTTCTCGTGATCAGTGACGAGGTGCACGCGCCGCTCACGCATCCTGGCGCAGGCTTCGTCCCGTTCCTCAGCGTGGCGCGACAGTACGGCGCGCGCTGTGTCTGCGTGACCTCGGCGAGCAAGGGCTGGAACCTCGCAGGGGTGAAGTGCGCGCTCATGATCGCGGGCGACCAAAAGGCTCTCGCGCTTCTCGACAGCTTTCCCGACGAGGTCACCTGTCGTACCAGCATCCTGGGTCTGCACGCCAACGTCTCGGCGTTCGCGGCCGTCGAATGGCTCGATGCCACCGTCGACAGGATCGTCGCGAACGACC
>JAZJYU010000112.1:21304-21575 GCA_040390225.1 Actinomycetota bacterium
GGCTGGATCGACCTGCGCTCATACGAACTGGGGCCCGACCCGGCCACGGCGCTGGTCGACCATGCCCGGGTGGCGCTCAACGCCGGTCACGGTTACGGCGCGGCCTATGGCGGTTTCGTGCGCATCAACTTCGCCTGCGATTCGATGCTCCTCAGCGAAGCCGTGGGGCGCATCAGCAGGTTCCTCGGTCATCGCGACGGCTGAGCGGCTTTCGATGCGTCCAGCCGGTAGAAAACGAAGGGCACGACCGACAGCAGGCAGCTGATCGCCG
>JAZJYU010000112.1:21585-39171 GCA_040390225.1 Actinomycetota bacterium
TATAGAGCATCTGAGCGATGGTGGGGACGGTGTTGACGGCGGCATAGCTTTCGGCCGCCAGCGATTCGGTGGTATCGAGCTGGACTTGCGCCGCGTCGAGATCGAAGGCCGTCAGCCGGATGTTCACTGCCGTCTGCTGCATCCCGGAGGTGACGTGCACGCCGTCGTGGTAGCCGGCGATCACGATGAACAGTCCGAAGACGAGAACAGCTCCCGCCGCCATCAGCTTCGAGACGAAGGTGAGGGTGGCGAAGGAGATACCGTCATTGCGCACTCCGGTGCGCCGCTCCACGTCGTCCACCGCATCCGCGATCATCGTCGCCTGCACGACGAGAAAGATCCCGAGACTCAGGCCGGTCAGGAAGATGAACACCATCACCGACACGAGATCGCCGAAGCCGGTGAAGTACATCGCCACGTAGAGCACCGCGCCGGCGATCGAGCTCCAGATCGCGAGCAGGCGGCTGGTGGTCAGCTTCAGCAGTTGCGGGGTGAGAAACGCGGCGATGACGATGCCCGCGATGATCGCGGCGCCGATCAGTGTGAAGTAGCCCTCGTTCTTATAGGCGATGACGGCGAACAGCGCGCCGCCCGCCTGCACGATGTTCCGGCCGAAGCCGAGGATCGAGCCGACCAGCACCATGAGCAGCGGCGTGTTCCTGAACAGGGTGCCGAACAGCTGCCTGACGGTGAGCCGGGCGTGCTCCTCGGGAATCTTCCGCTCCCGCACGAAGAAGAACGCCAGGAGGTAGAGACCCATGCCGACGACCGAGACGATGAGCACCGCGCGCGACCAGCCGCCTGCCGTCGCCGTGGCTGCGAAGCTCAGCCCGAGGGCCAGCCACGGCATGCCCAGCGTTGCGAGGCCGAGCGCGATCGCTCCGAACGCCCGCACGTTCGACACCACCCGGGTGCGGGCCTTCTGGTCGCCGAACGCCGACCCGATCAGTCCCCAGAGCGGAACATCGCACGCGGAGTATGCGATGCCCCAGAGCAGGTAGCAGATGCCGAAGAAGACCAGCTTGGCCGGTTCGGTCGTGTCGGGCACCGTGAACAGCAGGGTGGTCAGCACCGCGACCGGCACCGCGGAGAACAGGACGAACGGGCGCAGCTTGCCCCAGCGCGTCTGGGTGCGATCGATGATGCTGCCGACGACCGGGTCGGTCACCGCGTCGAGCACCTTCGCCGCCGTCAGGATGGCGGTCACCACGGCGATGCCCTGCACGCTGATATGGGCGTACTGCACCAGGTAGACGAGGATGAAGGTCGTCACGGTGGTGAGTACCGCGTTCTGGCCGAACGCCGCGGTGACGATGGCGCGACTCTGCGTCGTCGTCGACGGCACTCGCTCGAGTGTGGTGGTCATTGTGGGCCTTCCAGGTGGATGGTGAGAATCTCGAATGGCCCGAGAGCCAGATGGCCGAGGTCGGCGGCGGCGAGCCGCCTCTCGAGCAGGTCGGTCAGCAGCGCCGACCGATGCGGGAAGGTGGTCGTCAGGGTGGTCGTGGTGGCCCGGCCGAGGCTCTCGTACAGTCGCAGAATGACTCCGTCGCCGTTCTCTGCGCCCTTGATCGTCTCCACGATCACGGCGGGGTCGCTCAAGGTGACGACGCTGCCGAACTCGACACCGGTCGTGACGCCGAGCGGATTGTTCAGGCGGTAGGCGTCGCGGATGACGGAGCCGAGGTCATCCGTCTCGAACGGCCGGAAGGCGTAGGTGAAGTCGTGCATCCCGCGGTCGGCCGTCTTGTCGGGGAAGGTGGGGGACCGCAGCAGGTTGAGGCTGATCAGCCCCCTCTTCGCACGGTGACCGTACTTGCTGTCGTTGAGCAGAGCGAAGCCACCGGTCGCGTTCTCGGTCGTGATCCACTTGTGGGCGCAGACTTCGAACTGTGCCGTCTCCACCGAGTCGTTCTCGGTGGTCGCCCGCTCGATGTGGCCGAACTGGATCTCGCACTTCGCCGTGCCGCCGAAGTGAGCCGGGCGGAACTCGGCCCGCAGCATTCTGTGCTTCTCGTGCCAGTCGACCTCGGTGTGGAACATCACGACCGGGCTGTCGGCCTCGAGTACGATCCGCTGGATGATGGTGAGGCGGCGCGAGCGATGCACCTGGGTCCGGGTGACGCGCGGACCGTCGATCGTCGTGCCGGCGTGGGTCATGCGGACGGTGTGCGGGGTCGTCTTCGCGTAGTCCTGCTTGATGTCCCACGCGTCGAACGGGAACTGGTAAGGGTCGCGGTGAAGCACCAGCCGGTTGAGTCCGCCGGCCGAGTGTTCGGCCCCCGCGGCATCGAGGCAGGAGACGATCTCGCCGGATGCGCCGAACCGCAGCGTCAGCATCCCGTTGCTCATCGTGTTGTCGGCGAACGACGGCGGCTCATAGCTGGTCGCTGGCTTCAGTGCGGCCGCAGCGTATGGCCCGACCTCGGCGACCTGCCAGTCGCCATCGTGCTTCAGGTATTCGCGCCGTGAGACGGAGGTGAGGTTCAGGGCCGCCGGGCGATCCGAGCTCGAGAGAGTGCCGAGCAGCTGCGCCGAGTACTCGCGGAGCGCGTCGCCGATACGTGTATAGGTCGCGACGGCCTCGCGGTTGACCCGCTCGATCGAGGAGCCGGGCAGGATGTCGTGGAACTGATTGAGCAGCACGTCACGCCAGTGCTGCTCAAGCGCAGCGCGGCTGTCCACCCCTGCGATCGCGGCGAGAGCCTCGGCCTCGTGAATGGCACGCTCCGACAGCCGGTTGTGCTTCTTGATCGCGGCCTGGGTCGTGTATGTGCCCTGGTGGGTTTCGAGGTACAGCTCGCCGGTGTGCGTGTGCGGCACGTCGAGGGTCTCCAGGTGCCGGAAGAACCGATCCGCCGTGGAGTACTCCACCTTCGGCAGCCCGCGAAGATCGTGTTCGCGCCGCGTGACCTCGAGGTGAACTTCGCCCGGACCGCCGCCGCCGTCTCCTGCGCCGTAGACCAGCAGCGCGGTGCCGAGCGCCTTCTCCGGGTACCGGGCGAGCCCGCGCAAGAGCCCGTCTGCGGCGCCGCGGCTGTTGTAGTCGCCCTCCGGCGGCATGTGCACGAGCACCGTGGAACCGTCGATGCCCTGCCAGTGGAACGTGCGGTGCGGAAAGTCGTTCACCTTGTTCCAGGCGAGCTTGATGGTCTGGAACCAGTCCATCCCGCTCTTCTTCAGAATCTGCGGCAGGTTCCCGTTGTACCCGAAGGTATCGGGCAGCCAGCACAGCCGAAGGTCTTGCGGCGCGATGCCGAACTCGTGCTGCAGAAACCGCCTGCCGACGAGCGCCTGCCGCACCAGCGACTCGCCGCTCGGCAGGTTCGTGTCGGGTTCGATCCAGAAGGTGCCCTGCAGCTCGATGCGACCGGCGGCCACCGCGGCCTTCAGCCGCTCGAACAGCTCGGGCTGCTCCTCCTTCATCCACGCCAGCTGTTGCGGCTGGCTGGTGCCGTACAGGTAGCCGTCACGCTGGTCGACCGTGTTCAGGGCCTTCGTGTATGTGCGGGCCGCCTTGCGGCGGGTCTCGCGAAGCGGCCAGAGCCAGGCCATGTCGAGGTGGCCGTGGCCGATCGCGCTGTAGACGAAATCGTCGGTGGAGGGCCGGGTGAGCTGCTCGGCCAGTACGGCGCGTGCGGCCGGGATGTCCCCGGACGTGAAGCGGGCGAACGCCGCTCGCAGCGCGGCGCGCAGGTCGTTCGCCAGGGCAGCGTCATCCGTGTGCCCGGCCAGCACCAGCAGAGTCAGGTAGTCGTAATAAAGGGAGTACGCCTCTTCGTCCCGCGTTGCGAGCCGGGCGCCGTGGTAGACGCCCTTTCCATATGGGTAGAGCAGGAACCCGTTGTAGGCGACGTCGACGTAGAACTCCACAGTTCCGCGGGTCACGTCGATGTTCCGCACGGGCCGGTACGCGCCGCCGCTGTGCGGCAGATCACCCTGGATGAACACAGTGCTGATGGAGTCGAGTACCTCGCCGCTCGGGGAATAGGCGAGCCCCTCACCGCGGATGCCGAGCAGCACGACGGTCTCGCTCACGCCCTCCGGCACGCTGCCGCTGATGCGAAGCCAGGCGCAGTCGAGCTTTCTCCCCCACGCGGCCCCCGGGCGCAGGGGCGCGAAGGCCGATCGGTCGAGGCCGGCGAACGGGATCGGTTCGGCGGAGCGCACGATCTCGGCGGTCAGCGTCGCGACGTCACGGTAGATTCCGCGCCGGATTCGCATCAGCCTGCGGTATTCACGAGGCTGCTCCGCGCGAAGTCCGAACAGCCAGGCGGCGAACCCGCGCATGAAGTTCCGTCCCTCCGTTGGGTCTGAATCGTCAGCCTAACGCGCGCTCAGGATCGCCGGATTTTCGGCTGCTACCCTTGTGCCCGCCATGAGCGAACTCCGACCACGTAAGACCAGTTCCGCCGTGACCGCACTTGCCAGACACGGTCGGCTCCCCCGGTCGAACCCCGCACTAGCCGTGCTGAGGATCGCCGGGATCGCGCTGGCCGTGCTGATCGTCGCGGGCGCTTCCGTCGGCGCGATCACCCTCAACCAGCTGCAGGGCAACATCAAGAGCGTGCATCTGGTGGGGGAGACGCCCGGACCTCCGCCTGACCTCGGATCGTTCGAGGGCGGGTTCAACATTCTCATCGTCGGCAGTGATACCCGTGCCGGCCAGGGCGCTCAGTTCGGCGTGGACGGTGGCGTGCTCAACGACGTCACCATGCTGGTGCACGTCTCGCAGGACCAGACCAACGCGGTCGCCGTCAGCATTCCGCGTGACATGGTGGTGCCCATTCCGGCCTGCCCGCGCGAAGACGGCAAGGGCAACTACTCCTCGATGTCGGCGATGCCGATCAACAACACTCTGGCGTATGGCGGACTCGCCTGCACAGTGCTGACCGTCAAGGCACTGACCGGCCTCGACATCCCGTTCGCGGCGCTGATCACCTTCGACGGCGTCATCCAGATGTCCGATGCCGTGGGCGGGGTGCCCGTCTGCATCAACGGCCCTCTGAACGACCCGTACTCGGGAATCAGCCTTCCCTCGGCCGGCACCTACACGCTGTCGGGAGCACAGGCGCTGGCCTTCCTGCGCAGCAGGCATGGCGTGGGCGACGGCAGCGACCTCGGTCGCATCAGCTCGCAGCAGGTCTACCTCTCGTCGCTGGTGCGCACGGTGAAGAGCAACGACACCCTCACCAATATCGCCAAGCTCTACGGTCTTGCCCAGGCCGCGACCAGCAACATGACACTGTCGGACAGCCTGAAGAACCTCAACACCATGGTGTCGCTTGCACTGGTGCTGAAGAAGATCCCGCCGAGCCGGATCACCTTCGTGCAATACCCCAGCACGACCGGGGTCGGCGGCGTCTACTCGGGCAAGGTGGCACCGCTCGTTCCGCAGGCTGCCGCGCTGTTCCAGAAGATCAAGGATGACGAACCGTTCAGCCTCGACTCCGGCACCGGTCGCGGCTCGGTCGCCGATCCGAACGCGCCGGTTGCGACGGTGAGCCCCATCCCGACCGCCGGGCCGACCTCGACCGCCGCTCCTGTAATCCCCGACGTGCTCGGGCAGACGGCAGCGCAGTACACCTGCTCGAAGGTCAACAACTGACGGTCCGACTCGAACGAATCGGAGGCCGCCCCGCGCATACCCAGTGCCGGGACGGCCTCCTTTTTCTCAAGCGGCGACCCGAAATATTCGCCGCTGAGAGGGGCACTGGCCGACCCCGTGGGTATCAAGGGGCCGGCCAGGCGTCTATCGGCGCGTCGGCCTGCTCCGCGCGCGATGGCGGAGGGTGAGATATGACACGGCGAGCGCGAGAACGACGAAACCGAAGATGATCGCGACGATGCTGAGGGACTCGTACCACGGCGAAAAGGTCGCCAAAGAAGAACTGGGCATTCGGGTATCTGCCTTGCCAGAGTGAACACACGGGGGGTCAACCGGCGCGTCGGGTGCGTCCGGTTCTAGTGCTCGGGAACACTCTATTTTGTCCCCCAATCCGCCGACAAGGGATTCGGCGCCCCAATTTGCGTGAATCTGCCGCGTAGCACGTTGCCGCTATGCTGGATCTGCAACGGGAGACGTCGCATAGTTCGGCCTAGTGCACCACCCTGCTAAGGTGGAGAGGGGTTTACACTCCTCCGTGGGTTCAAATCCCACCGTCTCCGCTCGCTACCGATTCAGCTCCTGGACTCACGCCACAGCATGAGTGTGCCAAGCAGGATCGCCACGGCGCCCGCGAGCAGCATCCCCCAGGGGATGGTTCCTCCCGTCGCGGCGAGAACTGCCACGTAGACGAAGGCGCCGGTGAGCGTTCGGCTGGTCGTCACTCCTCCGGTCGTGCCGCCGAGCACCGAGCCGGCGATTGTGATCGAGACGGTTCCGGCCGCGTGTGCGGGAGTAACGACCGTCCAGACCCCTGGCGGGTCCACGAGATCCGTCCCCGCAACCCCATCGAACAGGATGCTGGTGACGGTGCTGTTCGCGCCGAGCACGGGTGTCACGCGTCGGGTGGTGCTGCCGTCGGCCAGGTCGCCGCCGTTGTCACCCCAGCCGTAGACCTTGCCGTCGTTGCCAAGAACGATGGCGCTGTGGTACCCGCCAGACACGCTCGTGATGGTGACATCGGCCGGGATCGCACCCGCCGACACGAGAACGGGTGAAGTGGTACTCGTCGTGGAGCCGTTGCCGACCTGGCCGTTGCCCCCGTTGCCCCATGCGTAAGCGTGGCCGTCGTCTCCGATCGCGTATCCGCTGGAGCTTCCCGCCCCGATCGCGATGAGCTTCACGCCTGCCGGCACCTGGCCGGCGACCACTTGAACGGGCACATTGCTGTCTGTGTTGTTTCCGTTACCGAGGTCGCCGAACATGTTCGACCCCCAGGTGTAGGCATGACCGTCGTCCCCGAGGCCGTACCCGCCCTCCTGCCCGACTGCGACCTGCACGAGCTTCACCCCCGTCGGGATGGCTCCGGCCAGGACGGCCGTTGGTACGTTCCGGTCGCCGGTGCCGCCGGTGCCCAGAGCGCCGACGACATCCGAACCCCAGGAATATCCTTTGCCGTCGGACCCGATTGCCAACACCGTGTTCTGGCTCGAGGCCACGTGGGTGAAGTGCACGCCGGCCGGCAGCGCGGTCGCGTCGACCATCACAGGAGTGTGCTGATCCGTGTTGTTGCCGTTGCCGAGTTCGCCGTCGTGGTTGTAGCCCCACGAATAGATGTTGCCGTCGCTGCCGAGCGCATAGGCATCAAGCGATCCAGCGGCCAGCTGGGTCAGCGTCACGCCCGCGCCGAGAGTGCTGAGATCCACAGCGACGGGCGTGCTGCGCGTAGTCGTCGAGCCGTCGCCGAGCTGGCCGTCGTTGTTCGCGCCCCAGGAGTAAACCTTGCCGTCACTCGCCAGGGCGTATCCGCTCGAGGCACCGGCGGCGATCGAGGTGATGGTCGTACCGGTCGGCATCGCTCCCGGCAGTACCAGCACGGGAGTGAGGCTTCGGGTGGTCGTGCCGTTGCCGAGTTCGGCGGCGGTGTTGACCCCCCAGGAATAGACATGTCCGTCGCCGTTCAGGCCATAGCCCGTATTCTGCCCCTGCGCGACCTGGGTGAAGCCGAGAGTGGAGACGGCGAACGACACCGTCGTTCCGCCCGTTGCCGGGCCGGAGGGCGGAGTGACGAGCGTGGCGCCGCCGGCCGACATCGCCGCCCAGAGAGTGAATGCGGCCGAGACGCCTGCCGCCGCCGCGATGCGGCGTGCCGACTTTCCGAGGTGCGTGCGGTCGGTACGCGATGGTGCCACAGACGGGCCTCTCAGACAGGCGTGCTCGATACCGCAGGATGACTCGAAGCATAGTGGTGAGTCCGAGAGTTATGCCGGAGCTGCCGGTCGGATATATTCGAGCGAACGTCTGGAGGCCGAGTGGCCGCGATTTCTGCTCTAGTCACGGGCCGTCGATCGGCCTGGGTGACCCTCGTCGCGTGCATCGTCGCGATCGCGCTGGCCATCGTTCTTCTTCCGCGGGCCGCAGCCACGAACGAGACCGGGCTCCCGGCATCGGCGGAGTCCCAGCGGGTGAGCGACCTGCTCACGACCTTCCCGAACCCTGGCACAGAGTACGGAATCGTGGTGTGGAGCAGGGCGGATGGCGGCCGGCTCTCCGACGCCGACACCAGTGCGGTCGACTCGCGTATCAGTGCGCTCGCACCGCTGTCCGCGCAGCCGGCGAAGGTGCGTGCGACTCTCGCCCGTGACCGCACCGCGACGCTCGTCGATATCGAACTTTCGGCATCCGGTGCTCGCGCGTCGACGGCCGACCGCATCCGCACCATCTCCGCCTCGGGATTGCCAACGGATCTCCGGGCGCAACTCACGGGGACTATCGCCACTCCGGCACTCGGCAGCACTGCTCCTCGCGGCGTCGACCCGACCCTCCTGATCCTCTCCTGCGTGATCGCGCTCCTGGTGCTGGTCGCGACCCGCAGACCCGTGCTGTGGTTCGCGAACCTCGTCGTGCTCGCGGCCACAGGGTGGCTCGCCATCCGGATCGCCGACGCGATGCACGGGGCGTTCGACGCACACCTCAGCGCGGATGCCCGAGACCTTCTCTTCGGAATGGTCGTCGGTCTCGGAGCGCTGTTCTCCCTCCTCGCCCGCTACCGCCGACGGACCGATATCGCGATCGTGGTGACGTCGGGGCTCCTGGCATTAGGGGCGCTCGCCCTGCTGTTCGGCGGAGGTTCGGCCGTTCGTGCTTTCGGCGCGACTGCGGCGATCTCGGTGCTCGCACTGGCGGTCCTCCGTCTCACCATGCTTCCCGCTCTGTGTTCCGTCGTGGCGCCGGTTCTGCTGTGGCCGACCCCTGCCAAGTCGCGCGATACGCCGCTGCGCCGGCCGCTTCTGTTCTCCGTGGTGGCGGCCGGTTGCGTGAGCCTCATCTCGGGGGGACTGCTCTACGCCCAGGTTGCGGCCGGACCGGCGATCGTGACACAGAGCGCTTCGCAGTCGAGCGCCCAGAAGACCATCGACGCGGCATACGACACGGGGTACGGCAACCGGGCAGTGATGCTGGTGCCTGACTCCCTGGCCGGCGAGACCTCGACGATCGCGCCGACGACCCTTGCGATGCTCTACGACACGGTGAACGCCGTGACCCGTCTCGGCTCGACCGGCGGGCGCACCGAGCTGGTCATCCAGCTCTACGCCGATCCCGGCAGTGCGTCTGCGCTCACGACGATCCGCGGCATCCGCGCGAAGCTCGCGAGTACCGGCGGGCCGACCGCGCAGACGCTCGTCGGCGGCGCGGATGCCACCACGGTCGACCAGCTGGCGGCGGCGAGTTCCGACCGGGTGGTCATCCTGTGGGTCGGCTGCGTCGCACTGGTGCTCCTAGTGGTCGCCCTGCTCGTGCTGCTTCTCAGGCGGCGAGGTGGAAGGTCGTCGCAAAGCGACTGAGCAGTTCTCCCTGACCGCTCAGCACCTGCACCACTCCGGATTCGATCGCCCGGGCGGGGGCGAGTTCGCCCGAGATGAGCCGATGGATGCCCGGCCCGGCCGCGAAGGCCAGGTCGACCGGTCCGTCCCCCCGTGTGACGTCGAGGGCGGACCCGTCCACCCGGATCAGCAGCTCGGCGGGCCCGATACGCGCGGCGTACGCGGTCGCGGGCAGCTCGAGCGCCACCTGTGGCCGGAAGGCGGTGCGCAGGTCCATCGTCATCGAATCGGGGGTGATGATCTGCTGGTCGCGCGGGTCTCCCATCGCCTTGAACCCCCAGGCCCCGAGCGCGAGTACGACCGGCTCGAGCTCGCGGCCATATGCGGTCAGTTCGTAGACGATCACCCGTGAGTGCGGCGCTCGCCGCAGCACGCCTGCCGCCTGCAGGTCTTTGAGGCGCGCGGCCAGGATGTTGCTCGGGATGCGGGGGAGTCCCGCCGCGAGCTCCCCGTAGCGGCGCGGCCCGACCAGCAGGTCGCGCACGATCAGTAGGGCCCAGCGCTCACCGATGAGCTCGAGGGCGCGGGTCATGCCGCCGTACTCCCCGTAGTCGCGAGCCGCCATCTGCTAGTCGGGTCTCGGTGTCAGGCCTGCATGTCCGCGACATGCCCGGGACCCTCGACCTGCGCTTTCGGGTCCATCCAGCCGAACTCGATGATGTTCCCGTCGGGGTCGGTGAGGGTGCGCTGGTACATGAAGCCGTAGTCCGCCGGCTCTCCCGCCTCCGCGCCGCCGCCGGAGATACCGTTGGCGACTGCTGCGTCGACCAGCTCGCGGCTGTCGACGAAGATCGCGGTCGCCACCGACGGGTTCACGGCCGGGTCGCCGATCGGAAGGGCGGTGAATGTCTGGAAGAATTCGCGCACGAGCAGCATGAAGTAGTTGTGTGGATCTTCGACGACAACGCAGGCGGCATTGTGATCCGTGAACAGCGGGTTGATGGTGAACCCGAGCGCCGTATAGAACGTCTTCGCGCGTTCCAGGTCGGTCACCGGCAGGTTGACGAACATCGGCATGGTTGGTTCCTCTCGTGGCTTCGCTTGTGATGTCCACACTTGCAAAAAACAAGTAGCGCGTCAAGAGCAGAATGTCGTCATGCCGAAGAAGATCCTGGTTCTGGGTGGCACGGCCATGCTCGGTCACGAACTGGCCCGCACGGCACTGACCCGAGGTCATGAGGTGGCGTGCGTCGCTCGCGGGGACGACGTTCCCGAGGGCGCGACACTTTTCCGTGCGGACCGGGACCGGGATGACGCCCTCGCATCGATAGCGGACCAGCCATGGGATGCGGTCTACGACGTCTCACGGCAGCCCGGCCAGGTCAAGCGCGCGGTGCGCGATCTCGCCCATGCCGGCGTCTATGTGTTCGTGTCGACCTGCAACGTCTACGCGGCCCAGAACGAACCCGGCGCCGATGAGAGTGCCGAGCTTCTCGAACCCCTCGATGCGGACACCGAGAACCCCGAGGATTACGGCCCCCGTAAGGTGGCCTGCGAACAGCACGTTCTCGCGGCCTTCGAGCCGTCGCGCTCGCTGATCGCGCGGTCCGGCCTCATCGGCGGCCCGGGTGACACGTCCACACGCTCGGGTTACTGGCCGATGCGGTTCGCGGTTTCGGACACGGTGCTCGTTCCCGACGACGCGGCTCTGCCGACGCAGCTGGTGGACGTGAGAGACCTGGCCGGATGGCTGGTGGACGCGGCCGAGAACGAGTCGATCCGCGGGGTCGCGAACGTGGCCGGCGATCCGATCCCCCTCGGGGATCACCTCGCCACCGCCCGAGGGGTGGCCGGCCATCACGGCCGTGTCGTGGCGGCATCCCGCGAGTGGCTGGTCGAGCACGGGGTTGCTGAGTTCGCCGGCCCGAGGTCGATGCCGCTCTGGCTGTCGGATTCCGACTGGCTGGCCTTCATGGATCGCAGCAACGTGCGCGCGAAGCACCTCGGTCTGAGGCTCCGGCCGCTGGAGCACACACTCGCCGACGTTCTCGAGTGGGAGCGCACCGAGGGCCTCGACCGACCGCGGAAAGCGGGCATGACCACTGCCGAGCAGAACGAGCTGGTCGCCCTGCTCACCTCGTCAAGCGGTTGATCCGCCTCGAATACCGAAAGGCGAACACGCCCGCGACCAGTGCGATGGCCAGTCCGAGGGAGATCCCGATGACCAGGATGACCTGCTCGGTCGGGTCCGTAGCCCCGTAGCGCACGGCGAGCAGACCCAGCGCGACGATGGCGGCGACGACCGTGATGACGATCGCGCCGACGAACCGCTGCGTGAGCTCACCGTGTTCGGGCGTTGCGTCCACGTCCTTCATTACGTGGGCCTGCGGGCGGTTCGGCGTGGGGCTGTCGGTCACGGCTCCACACTAACCGGCGAGGCTGGAGATCATCGCCGCGAGAAGTCGCTCGACGCGCGGCTCGACATCCACTACCGCGTGAGCCAGTCGTGGATCGCTGCGGTACAGCCTCTCGATCTCAGGACCGGGTGTCGCCATCTGGTGGAATGCGCCGCACAGTGCCGTCGCCGCGGCCACGATGTCGACCGTTTCGCGCTCGCCGAGCGTGGGCAAGAGCCGACGAAGCGATGCGCCGATCGCGGCCACCTCTTCGAGCGTGACCAGCTTGAAATCCCGCACCGACTCCAGCGAGACGTTGCGCTCGAGGTTGAGGGGCGCCTGCGCGAGCAGGTCACAGAACATCGGTCTATCTGCGAGCGAAACCGCCAGGACTCGTGCGACTAGCTGCGGTGACGGATGCTCGAGTGTACCGAGCGACGCCTGAAGGGCCGACGACCATTCTCGCCAGCCCGCCGCAGTGAGGCGCAGGAAGATCTGCTCCCGGGTTTCGAAATACCGCAGTAGCGCAGACTTGTGCAGCCCTACCGCCTCCGCGATATCGGTGAGGGTGACCTGACGGATGCCGCGCTCGCCGCCCAGAGCTGCCGCGGCGGCGAGAATTGCGTCCTCGCGATCGCGCTTGGCCGCGTCACTGCGTGCGCGCTGGAAGCCGGTGATCGACATATGCCCATGTTACCGCAACCAAGTTGCGTAAATAACGAAACAGTGTTGTACTAACGTCATGACACAGGAACAGGTTTGGTTCATCACAGGGTCGTCGCGCGGTCTCGGTCGCGCCCTTGCGACCGCAGCCCTCGACGCCGGAGATCGTGTGGTCGCTACGGCACGCGACCCGAAGCAACTCGACGGCCTCGTCGAGAAGTACGGCGACCGCGTGATGCCGCTCGCGCTGGACGTCACTGATGCTGACCAGGCACGCACCGCGCTCGCCGCGGGGAATGCGCGCTTCGGCCGGCTCGACGTGATCGTCAACAACGCCGGCTATTCCAACGTCTCACCGATCGAATCGACGGTCGACGAGGACTTCCGCGAGCAGTTCGAGACGAACTTCTGGGGCGTCTACAACGTCTCGAAGGCCGCGATTCCCGTCCTGCGAGCGCAGGGTGGCGGGCTCGTGATGCAGTTCTCGTCGATCGGCGGACGCCTCGGCGGATCCCCCGGCATCGCGTCGTACCAGGCGGCCAAGTTCGCCATCGACGGTTTCAGCCGCGTGCTACGGGTGGAAACGGCACCGTTCGGCGTGAAGGTGCTTGTGGTCGAACCGAGCGGGTTCAAGACCGACTGGGCCGGGTCATCCATGACCGTTCACGAAATACCCGAGGGCTACGAGTCGACGGTCGGCGCCATGAACTCGCGGATGCGGCAGAACCCGATCGGGCCCGCCGGCGATCCCGAGCGGGCGGCCTCCATCCTGGTGCAGGTGGCCAAGCGGGAGGACATCCCGTATCACCTGCCGCTCGGCGTCAACGCCGTCGAGGGCGCCATCATGCTCGATCGGTCGCTTCTGGAATCCGACCAGAGGTGGGCTGCGGTGGGGAGGTCGGCCGACTTCGCGGAGTCGTATCCCGTCGACCTCCCCGCAGAGTAGCTACTTCTCGAGCGTTGCGTCGAGGGTGATGTCGACTCCGGTCAGGGCCTTCGAGATGGGGCAGGTCACCTTCGCGTCGTTGGCGCACTGCAGGAAGGTCGCCTCATCGATGCCGGTGACTTCGCCGCGAACGGTGAGGGCGATGCCGGTGAGCTTGAATCCGCCGGCCGGGTCCGCGCCGAGGGAGACGTCGGCTTTCACGTCGAGCGACTCGACGGTACCGCCGGCACCGCCGAGCATGGCGGAGAGCTGCATGGCGTAGCAGGCGGAGTGCGCGGCGGCGAGCAGCTCTTCCGGGCTGGTGAACCCGTTTGCCTCCTCAGCGGCGCGCTTGGGGAAGGAGACGTCGAAGGTGGCGAGCTTCGAGCTGGTGAGCTCGACCTGACCGCCGCCGGTCTCGAGGCTTCCGTTCCAGGCGGTGCGTGCGGTGCGTGTTGGCATGGTGATTCCTTACTGTTGGGGATTGCTGGATTGTTGAGGACCCGGATTGTTGAGGACTCAGAGGGAAGCTCTGACCGATTCACCGACGAGCGCGACCTGGTCTCGCAGGGCGGCGAGATCTTCGAGCGCCAGGCCGGTCGAGGCGCAGATCGCCAGCGGTACCCCGGCTGCATCCGCGCGAAGCTCGATGCCCGCGGGGGTCAGGCTCACGTGCACGACACGCTCGTCATCCGCCTGCCTCGATCGTGTGATCAGTCCCGCCTGTTCCAGGCGCCGGAGGAGCGGCGACAGCGTGCCGGAGTCGAGGTGCAGCCGGTCACCGAGGGTGCTCACCGTCGCCGAGCCGGTTTCCCATAGCACCAGCAGGGTGAGGTACTGCGGGTAGGTGATGCCGAACGGCTCGAGCAGTTCGCGGTAGCGCGCGGTCAGCGCACGAGAGGCGCTGTACAGGGCGAAACAGATCTGCTCTTCGAGGGCCAGCGGCATGTCATAAGCATTGCACTCAATTAAGTTGTACGCAACTTAACGTCGCGGCGCCTGAACCAGCCGGCGATCCGGCGAATGACCCGGTTGTTCGCGAACGGCAGCAACAGCCCTAGTCGTGCCAACTGGCGTCCCACTCCCGGGAACCGTGCGAGCCGGCTGAGGGGCACCGATGCGACCATGTCGAGCAGGTTCGTCCCCCCGTCGACGCGTCCGCCCGAGGCGGCGCGCAGAATCGGTCCGATCACCGGGTTCGCGAGAAAATCACTCATTCGTGAATCCATGGTGAGCCGCATACGTCGCGGGCTGCGGATCTTCAGCGGCGCGGTCAGCACGATGTCGTGCGCCGAACGGCCGATCTCGATCAGGTGCTCCCCGGCCATCTCGGACCACTCGCCGGAGTCCCACTTGCTGAAAGAGCGGGCGTCGAGCGAGATCTTCACGGTGCGCGACTCACCGGGCGCGAGACCCACTCTCGCGAAGCCGCGGAGTTCGCGCCGTGGCCGGCCGGCCTCCGGTGCCGAGACGTAGACCTGCACCACGTCGTGCCCGGGCCGGGACCCGGTGTTGCTCACCGTCAGGACCACCGCCGAGTGCGACACCACGAGATCCGCGTAGTCGAAGGTCGTATAGGTGAGCCCGTGCCCGAACGGGTAGCGCACCGGCACATCGACGGTCTCGTAGTAGCGGTAGCCGACGAAGATGCGCTCGCCGTAGAGCACATGGTCGTCTGCGCCGGGAAAGTTGAGAAAGGAGGGCGTGTCCTGAAGCCGGAACGGGATGCTCTCCGCGAGCCGCCCGCTCGGCTCGATCGCACCGAACAGCAGGTCGGCCATAGCGGCGCCCCCGGCCTGGCCGAGCAGCCACGCCTCGACGATCGCCGGAACCGTGTCATGCCACGGCTCGAGCGAGACGACGCCGCCATTGCTCAGCACCACGACCGTGCGCGGGTTGGCGGCCGCGACCGCGGCGATCAGTTCGAGCTGGGCGGCGGGAAGGTCGAGATCGGTGCGGTCGTAGCCCTCTGATTCGTCGTCGGCCGGTAGACCGACGAACAGGAGCACAGTCTCGCTTCGTGCGGCCAGACCGACGGCCTCGGCGATGTCGCCGCCGTCGGCGAACTCCGCCGGGGTGATCGACCGGATGGCGTCGAGCGCATTGTCCAGCCGGGTCGGCACGACCTGAGAGCTGCCGGCGCCCTGGTAGCGCGGAGTGCGCGCGAACTCGCCGACGACCGCGACCGGCCGGGCCGGGTCGAGGGGCAGGATGCCGCCCTCGTTCCGCAGCAGCACGATCGACTGGGCTGCGGCATCCCGAGCGAGCTGGTGATGGGCGTCGGCGTCGAACGTCGCCAGCGGCTCCGCCTGGTGCGACGCAACGGCCCGGATGCGCTCGACGCTGGCATCGAGAGCCGACTCGGCCAGCGTGCCCGACCCGATCGCACCGACGATGTCGTCGACACTGGTCGACTGCGGCCCGGGCATTTCGAGATCCATTCCCGCGGCGAGCGCGGGCACGCGACGCTCGACGGCACCCCAGTCGGAGACGACCGCTCCGGCGAAGCCCCACTCTTCACGCAGCACGGTCGTGAGCAGCCAATGGTTCTCCGCAGCCGGAACGCCATTGATGCGGTTGTACGAGCACATGACCGTGCGGGGTCGTTCGGTGCGAACGATGTGCTCGAAGGCGGGAAAGTAGATCTCGCGCAGAGTCTGTTCGTCGACGTCTGCGCTCGTCGTCATGCGGGCAGTCTCCTGATTGTTGGCGGCGAAGTGCTTGACCGATGCTCCGACCCCGCGCGACTGGATACCCCGCACCCAGGCGGCACCGAGCCGGCCGCTCAGCAGCGGGTCTTCCGAGAAGTATTCGAAGTTGCGCCCGCAGAGCGGGGAGCGTTTGATGTTGACGCCCGGTCCGAGCAGCACGTCCACCCCGGCGACCCGGCACTCATCGCCAAGGGCGACACCGATACGCTGAACCAGTTCGGGGTTCCAGCTGGAGGCGATGCCGGTGGCCGGCGGAAAACAGGTGGCGGGGTTGCTGACGCCGATCCCCAGATTGTCGCCGTCGCCGGCCGCCTGCACGCGCAGCCCGTGCGGGCCGTCGGCCAGCTCGATCGAGCGGATGCCGAGCGCCGGCAGCGGTTCGGTGTGCCAGACGTCGCGCCCCACCGTGACGGCAGCCTTCTGCCTGACGGTGGATGTCTCGTTCATCCCACCATTCTGCTGGATTCATTCGGGGAACGGCCTGGGTGTGAGCTGCTCGCGTTAACAGCAGAATGCCGGGCGTCCTCCTTGTGGGGGGATGGGACGCCCGGCAGTTCTCTGAACCCGGGGAAGCTGGGAGGCGGCCCCCGGTCGTTCTTCGCGCTGGATCAGGAGAGCGAAAGAACAGTGATCAGCACCCGTTCATCGCATTGGGTGCCTACACACGACGTTAGGTGCGCCAGCGATGGCAGGCCAGCGTTGTCGGCTGATTCCGAGCTACTTAACCCTGCAATTAACCGCCGCGAGTTAGCCCTCTACTAGCAGAGGAGTACTGCGTGGGTTAATTCAAACCGATATACCGGTCGCCAGCCCCGCGCGCCTCCTGAAACCCGCAGTGTTAAGGCGAAGCGCGATTACCGATACGGTCTTCCACCTAAACGGCGGGGGTCGTGAGTGCCGGTCTTTCGGGGGCCGGTCCGGGCGATTCCGTCCGGGGTCGTGCTTCGTACAAGTGGCGACCGGGTAGTCGTTGCTAGGGATGCCGGCTCGGTAGGGTCGGGCCGGCATCCGCCTGGCGGCACTGCTGAGGGCGCACACACATCGGGGGGTGTGAATAGGGGTATAACATGTACAACCGACGGTACGACCTTTCGGAGCTGTCCGATCGGCAGGAAGCAAAGATCGAGGGCGTTCCGCACCTCGAGATCTTCCGCAGCACGTCGAATCAGGGAGAGATCCGCGTGTCATGCCAATGCGCGATCGGCGTCGATCACAGCTACGCCGACGGTACCAAGTACCTCGGGCCGAACGCCGCCGCGTTCCGGCGCACCTCCGCTCTTGGCGCCAACTGAACGCTGATATAGTCGTCAGGCCGGGTTTAGACCGGAAACTGCGCCCGTAGCTCAGCGGATAGAGCAATTGACTACGGATCAATAGGTCGGGGGTTCAAATCCCTCCGGGCGCACAGTGTGATGTCTCGGGTCATCGTTCATAGATGACTCGGGACATCGTTCATAATTCG
>JAZJYU010000113.1:0-1114 GCA_040390225.1 Actinomycetota bacterium
GCTCCACTCGACCCGGAGGTCTCTCCCTAAGTCAACAAAGATCCGAGTCAGAACAGCTAGGAGGCGGATGCGCCCAGGCGTTGCGTGAATGCCTACTCGGCAGCGGCGCTCAGGGCCGAGCCGACGACATCCGACATCGTCCTCGAGAAGGTCGCCGTCATGTGCGTGTCATCGAACAGCACGACCAGACCGCCGATGACGCTGTGGCACGTCGTCGGCCCGCAGAATACAGAGGTCGTGTCTGCGAGCGAAACGCCGGGAAGTCTCCGCGCAGCCACGACCAGAGGATCTTTCGCGGAGGAGAGAAGCGCGTCGGCCTTCTGCGTCACGCACGGGTCGTACTGGGAACGATGAATCGCCACGCACTGCGGCACGTTCACCGAGTCCGCATTGGGGGTGTCGCGCAGGGCGACGACCTTCTTGCCTGCCGCAATGAGAGGCTTCCAGGCCGAGATGAAGTCACTGCTCGTGATCATGCGGGATCCGGGGGTCGATGAGGTCATGAGATAGGTCTCGGTGAAGTCGGTGAACACCACACTGCTGATCGCGGGATCGCGCGCGACCTCACGGAGCGCACTCCGGCCCCAGGCTGTACAGCTGGAGATGGATGGCGCCAGTCCGTTCGGACTCGTCACCCCGACCGCCCCGGTTCCCGCGCAGAGCGTCTTGATGTAGGTCACGTACTCGATCGAATGGCTCTTGCCGTAGGCATCGAGCGCCTCGACCCACTGCCCCATGTGGGAGTCCCCGACCAGTGCGACCGTCGTTGCCGGGTTGCTGGTGTCGCCGACCCTGCAGGTGATCACCGCCGCGGCGTCGAGAGTCTGCTTGCAGCTATCCGTCTGCTGCACTCCTTTACCGATGTCCGTCGCCGCGAACGCGGTGTCGGACAATGAGGTGACCGCGTACGGCCTGTCGCAGCCGCTACCCGGCAACACCGCGGGTGCGCCGACGCACCCGGTCGACGCGGCGACCGCACGGCTGAGCCGCTCCCCCGATGCCAAGATCTGTGCCTGCACCCGCTCGTAGCTCAGGCCACCACCCGCGACGACGAGAACTGTCGCCCCCAGGCAGGCAACCAGCGACACCCAGGCCGGACGGGCGAGCAGTGGCT
>JAZJYU010000113.1:1124-7094 GCA_040390225.1 Actinomycetota bacterium
GCACGCGCACCGGGTCTTCGACGAACCGCTTGGTAAACCAGGCCAGCACGATTGACACGAGAACGATTCCGAACCGCTCGAGGGTTGAGAGGTCACGACCCGTGGCCGCGGGAATCAGAATGATCAGCGGCCAGTGCCACAGGTAGAGCGAGTACGAGATGTCGCCGATCCAGATGACCGGCCGGATCGACAGCACAACCCGTGGGGACCAGCGCGTGCCGGGCTGGTCCGCCCAAATCACCAGCAGCGTGCCGATGACCGGCACGAGGGCGGTCGCCCCGGGAAAGGGAGTCTTGGCCGTGTACAGCAAAACAGAAAGCAGGATCATGGCCAGGCCCAGCCAGACCGCCGCGGTTCGCAGGTGCAGACGCCCGCGCCCTGGAAGCCAAGCGAAGTATGCGAGAAGGCCGCCCGCCCCGAACTCCCATGCCCTCGCCGGTGTGACGAAGTATGCCGCTGCCGGGTCCACGGCGACATCCCAGACCGAGTAAATGAACGACGCCACGGTCGCCGCAACGAGCACGACGCCGATGGTGAGGTTGATCGCACGGGTACGTGTGCGACCGGCTAGGGCCACGATGATCACGAGTACGAGCGGCCAAATAATATAGAGCTGCTCCTCGACCGAGAGCGACCAGTAGTGCTGACTCGGTGATGGACCGCTGTCTGCACCGAGGTAGTCGACAGCGTTGATCGAGAGCAGCCAGTTCTGGACATAGGCGGCGGAAGCCGTCAGCTCTTTGAACCATTCGCTCCACAGCACCTGAGGCACGAGCAGAACGGTTGCGACGCCAGAAGCCACCAACACCAGCAGGCTCGCGGGAAGGAGGCGACGTGCCCGACGCGCCCAGAAGTCGGCAAGCCCGACCCGGCCGCGCGACTGCAGCCCGCGGAGCAGGTGGCCGATGATGAGGTAGCCCGAGATCGCGAAGAACACGTCGACGCCGACGAATCCGCCGCTTATCTGCGCCGGGAACAGGTGATAGGCGAGCACCGCCAGCACTGCGATCGCGCGAAGGGTCTGAATGTCGGGGCGCGCACGACTGGAAGCGCGCGCGATCAGGCTGAACCGCGAACTCGTGGGGTCTGACACTGTTCTCCCTGCCTGCCCTCGTCGCGAAGCCGCTGTGGGCGAACCCGAGAGCGACTGACGTTATCGTATAACTGACATTCGACCCGCACGGCAGTGGTCGTCGACCTGGAGCCCCAATGACCCGCTATCTGATCACCGGCGCGAACGGCATGCTCGGGACTCTCGGGTTGCGTGATAGCGGAGCGTATGGCGACCGCCGGGCACGACGTGGTGATCAACACCGCGGCGTACACGAAGGTGGATGACGCGGAGGCGAACGAGGAGCAGGCGCGGGCGGTGAACGCAGAGGGCGCGCAAAACGTCGCGATCGCGGCATCCGAGAACGGCGCCAAAATGGTGCAGGTCTCCACTGACTACGTCTTCGACGGCCACGCGACCTCGCCATACGCGGAGGACGAGCCTCGAGATCCGATCTCCGCCTACGGGCGCACCAAGGCCGAGGGTGAGGTACTCGCCCTGGAGGCGAACGAACTGACCTACATCATTCGGACGGCTTGGCTCTATGGCTCGTCTGGCCCGAACTTTCCGAAGACCATGCTGAGGCTTGCCGGCAGTCACGAAACCGTAAGCGTGGTCGACGACCAGCTCGGCCAACCGACCTGGACCGCAGATCTCGCGGGGCAGATCGTCAAGACGCTCGACGCGGATGCCGCGCCGGGCATCTACCACGCGACAAATGCCGGGCAGACGACCTGGTTCGATTTCACCCGGGAGATCTTTAATCTGGCCGGGCTCGACCAGGCACGGGTGCTTCCGACCACGAGCGACGAGTTCGTTCGCCCCGCGCCACGCCCGTCGTACTCGGTGCTCGGCCACGACGGTTGGGCCACGGTAGGCCTCGCAGGCATGCGCGACTGGCGCGCAGCGCTTGCCGAAGCATTCGCGACCGGTGCGCTCACGCCCTGAATGACGGCTGGTAAAGTCCTTGGGGGCACTGTACCCATAGCCATTGGAGTGACATGACGACGACGCTGCGCGTGATCGTCGACCAGATCGTCGCCCCGGTGCCGGGTGGCATCGGCCGGTACACCGAGGAACTCACTCGACAGCTCATCGCCACCGCCCCACCTGGCTGCGCCGTCGCCGGCGTGATCTCCGCGTCGCCCGAGGCGGACTACGAACGGGTGACCATGCTGCTCCCCGGCCTCACCGACCTGTTCAAGAGCACCCTGGCCCGACGCGAACTCGAGGTCGCCTGGCAGCACGGCTTCACCCGGCTCCCCGGCACCGGCATGCTGCACGCTACCGGCCTGTTCGCGCCGCTCTCCCGCCACGACCGGGTGAACAACATCGGCGACCAGACCGTCGTCACCGTGCACGACACCATTCCGTGGACCCATCCCGATGCACTGTCGTCGCGCCGGGTCGGCTGGTACAAGGCCATGCTGAAGCGCGCGCAGAAGTACGCGGACGCCGTGGTGGTGCCGACGCACACGGTCGCCGGTCAACTGCAGGAGATCGCGGACTTCGGTGACAGGGTGCGGGTGATCGGCGGTGCGGTGAGCCCGAAGCTCGTTCTGCCGGTCGATCCGGACGCGCGCGCCGCCCGCCTCGATCTGCCGGACCGTTACATTCTCGCCGTCGGCACTCTGCAGTCGCACAAGGGCATCCGTGAGCTCATCGCCGCCCTCGCCCTCCCCGCCCTCGATGGCGTGACCCTGCTGATCGCCGGCCCCGAGGGCTGGAAGGGTGTGGATGTCGCCACCATCGCGGCCGAGGCGGGCCTCGCCGACGGCAGGGTGCGTTCGCTCGGCTTCCTCGCGGACGCCGACCTCGCGGTCGCGCTCGACCGCGCGTCGGTCTTCGTCTTCCCGAGTTTCGCCGAGGGCTTCGGCCTGCCCGTGATCGAAGCGTTCAGCCTCGGCACCCCGGTCGTGCACTCCGACGATCCCGCGTTGCTCGAGGTGTCGGCGGGCGCGGGACTCGCGGTCGAGCGCGAGCCGGCCGCCGGCTATCCGACTCGGCTCGCCGACGCCATCCGCTCAGTGCTCGACAACCCCGACCTCGCGACCCGCATGGGCTTCGAGGGCCAGGATCGCGCCCGCACCTTCAGCTGGCGCGACTCCGCCGAACGGGTCTGGCAGCTTCACGCCGACCTCTAGGGCGCCGGGCTGGGCGATGCCGTCGCCGTGACCCCGGCGACCGCCGCCTGGATGGCCGCGTAATCGGGGCGCGCCGGATTGAACTGCGGCGGCACCAGCTCGAGCTGCTGCACCGGCAGCTTCCGGCCGCGGTCGCCCAGATCGATGAAGTGGCTGAGCATGCCCGACGGGATGTCGGTCTTCACGACCTGCGCGCCGGCGGCGGCGATGTCCTGGAACTTAGTGAGCACGATGGCGGGCTGGAACTGCTTGATGATCGCCTCCTGCACCTGCCGCTGGCGCGCCATCCGCTGGTAGTCGTTTCCGTCGAACCGCGAGCGGGCGTACCAGAGCGCAAGGTAGCCGTTCATGTGCTGCGTGCCGGCCGCGAACGTGCCGTAGGGCTTGGTGGCGGTGACCGGGCCGTAGGCGAGCGGTGCCGGAACGTCGATGGTGACACCGTTCAGCGCATCGACGAGGTCGGAGAATCCCTGCATGTCGATGAGCGCGTAGAACTGGATCGTCAGGCCCGTGACGCCCTCCGCGGCATCCTTCATCGCCTCGATGCCGGGGCTGCTGCCTTGCGCGGCCGCCTTCGGGTAGAGCTGTGGGTGCCCCTCGGCATAGGTGTACAGGTAGTCGATGAGGCACTGGTCGCCGCAGTTGTACCCGCTGGGGAACGGGCCGTAGAGCGGTGATCCCGCAGCGAACCGGATCTGCTCCATGTTTCGCGGGATGCCGATCAGCGTGACCGCGCCCGTCGTCGCATCCACGCTCGCCACAGAGGTGCTGTCCGGCCGCAACCCCTCGCGGTCCGGGCCGGCGTCGCCGCCGAGCAGCAGGATGTTGTACCGGCCGTTCACGGGCGCCGCATAGTTCTGACCCGCGAAGATCTTCGCCACCGCGGATCGGGCCGAGCCCGCCGACACCGCGCCGTACCCGGCCGCTCCTGCGGTCACGACGAGGGCGGCGACGGCGATGATCGCGATGGCCGGCGCCATGGAACCGGTCTTCACCAGCCGGGTGAGCCGCAGGGTGTCGAGGGTGAGCACCACCCAGAGGATCGCGTACCCGGCCAGGAGCACCTGCAGCACGGTGAGGCCGACAGCATTGGTGATCACCGCGTAGACGGCGGTGCGGGCTGCCAGCCACAGGATGACCGACAGCACCGCCAGCCCCCAGAGCACAAAGGTGGTCGAGACGCCGAACCGGCCGAGCCGCCGGTTGCCGGCGACGAGCTGCGCGGAACCGGGGATCAGCACATTGAGGCCGACGAGCCACCAGGCGCGAGTGCGCATGACGCGGGGGGATGACGCGTCCGGAAAGCGGACGCTGCTGGCAGTCGTCACAGCGTCGCTTTGAGCGCCGCGTTCTTCTCGGCGACGAGCACTTCCAATCGTGCTGCATACTCGCCGAGTGCTGTCGTCAGCGCCGGATCCGAGGCGGCGAGAATCCGCACCGCCAGCAGCCCGGCGTTGTGCGCACCGCCGATCGACACCGTGGCGACCGGGATGCCGGCCGGCATCTGCACGATGGACAGCAGCGAGTCGATCCCGTCCAGCTTCGCCTGCGGAACGGGGACCCCGATCACTGGCAGCGTCGTCACCGACGCGAGCATCCCGGGCAGGTGGGCCGCGCCGCCGGCCCCGGCGATGATGACGCGCAGTCCGCGCCCGGCCGCTCCCTTGCCGAAGGCGATCATCTTCTCGGGAGTGCGGTGAGCGGAAACCACCTCGACCTCCGACTCGATCCCGAACTCGGTGAGCACCGCGACCGCGTCACCCATCACCGGCCAGTCGGAATCCGACCCCATGACGACGGCGACGAGCGGCTGGGACATGCTGTTCAGCCTAAAGCGCCCTCACCGAAGTGGGCGGCAGCGGCGCGCGCCCGCGCGACGACATCCTCCAGATCGGCACCCACAGCGGTGACGTGCCCGACCTTCCGGCCCGGCCGTGGACTCTTGCCGTAGTTGTGCACCTTCACCGCGGGCTGGTCGGCGAACGCGGTGGCATACCGGTCGTCCACAGTGCCGGTGAGCGGTCCGCCCAGGATGTTGACCATCACGGACCACGGTTCGCGGGCGCTGGTGTCCCCCATCGGCAGGTCGAGAACGGCGCGCAGGTGCTGCTCGAACTGACCGGTGACCGAGCCGTCGATGGTCCAGTGGCCGGTGTTGTGCGGCCGCATGGCCAGCTCGTTGACAAGAAGGCGCCCGTCCGTGGTCTCGAACAGCTCCACCGCCAGCACCCCGCTGACGCCAAGGCTCTCCGCAACGGTCCGCGCGATGTCGAGGGCCAGCTCGGCGGTGCGACCCTCGGCTCCCGGCGCCGGCGCGATCACCTCGGCGCACACACCCTCACGCTGCACGCTTTCGACCACCGGCCAGACGGCGATCTCGCCGGAGTCGCGGCGGGCGACCAGCTGGGCCAGCTCACGCCGGAACTCGACCAGTTCTTCGGCGAGCAGCGCTTCGCCGCGCTGCAGCCAGTCCAACGCCTCGTCCGACGACGAGACGACGCGTACCCCGTGGCCGTCGTACCCGCCCGTCGCCGTCTTCAGCACGGCACGTCCGCCGTTGTCCGCCAGGAACCCGTCCAGCGCGGCAGCGGACTCGATGCGCGCCCATTCGGGCATCGGCAGGCCCAGCGAGGCCAGCCGTTCTCGCATCGCGAGCTTGTCCTGTGCGTAGAGCAGGGCATCCGGAGCCGGCCGCACCCGTACTCCCGCAGCAACCAGCGCACGCAGCACGTCCTGCGGCACGTGCTCATGATCGAACGTCACCACGTCCACCCC
>JAZJYU010000114.1:0-5805 GCA_040390225.1 Actinomycetota bacterium
ACATGCCAGGCGGTCTGCTGGGCGAACAGCTCCTGCATATCGATGCACAGGTGGATCGTCCGGTCCCCCAGCCGGCAGAACGGCAGCGCCGCGTCGTGGGTCACGGCCGTTTCGCCATCACAGCATCGGCCGGCCGCCGGTGCGCGGACCGTCGTCGGCGCGGGTTCGGTGATCGCCTTCGTCGGGATCGTCGCCGGTCTCCAGATCGCGGCGAACGCCCAGGAGTCACCGTCGGCGACATCGCCGATCACCGGAAGTCCGGCGGCGACGCCGTCGACACCATCGGCCGGCCCCTCATCCGGGCCGCTGCCGGCGGCGCAGACGACCACCACGGCACCACCGGCGCCGGCAACGCCGGCGACCAAGCAGGTGCCGGCAGCCGTCCCGGCCGCACCTGCGGCACCGGCTGCTCCAGCCGTTCCGGCTCCGCCGGCGCCGGCGCCATCTCCCGCGACGACGGGCGGATCGGGGCACTGAGCGTGGCACCGACTATCGACCGCGCACGGGCCGTCCTGATGGGAGGACACGGCTCGATCGTCGCGGTGGGCTGTCCGCCCGGCACCGCCGAGCGCGCACTCGATCTCGCCGCCCGCTGCGAGCGACTGTGGAGTCGGTTCGATCGGTCGAGCGAGATCAGCCGGCTCAATGCCGCCGAGGGCGCGCCGGTGCGGGTGGATCCGCTCACCGTGCGACTCATCGAGGCCATGCGTGACGGCCATGCACTGTCCCGTGGGCACTTCGATTCGACTCTGCTGCCGCTCCTGATCGAGGCGGGCTACGCGGCCTCGGCGGTCGATCCGTCCCGGGTCACCGTGCTTCCGCGGTCGGCACGGGCCCCCGGCGACCTCGCCGCGGTGGTCATCGATGGCGCGATCGTGCGATTGCCGCCGGGCACCACCCTCGACCCCGGCGGCATCGGCAAGGGCCTGGCGGCGGACATCATTGTCGCGTGGCTGCTCGACCAGGGCGCCGCGGGTGCCCTGGTCGAACTCGGGGGCGACGTCGTCGTCGCGGGCGAGTCGCCAGAAGGGTGCGGCTGGCGCATCGGTGTCGAGGATCCATTCGGGGGGACGGAGGCCGTCTGCACGGTGTCCCTCGACTCGGGAGCCGTGGCGACGTCGAGCCAGCGCAAGCGCCGGTGGCCGACCGCCGGCGGAGAGGCTCACCATCTCATCAGCGCGGTCAGCCGCACCAGCTTCGCGACACCGGTGCAGACGGTCACGGTGATCGGCGGCGCCGGATGGTATGCGGAAGCCCTCACCAAGGCAGGTTTCGGGATGCCCGCTTCCCGTTTCCTGGAATGGCTGCCCGGAGTGCGGGCAGCCGGTGCGGTGATCGACGACGCGGGCGCGATCTTCACGAGCGCGAACTGGAAGGACTATCTGTGACGTACGTGCACATCTGGTGGTACGTCACCCGGGCGAGCGCCGTGGTGGCGTGGGTGCTGCTGACCCTCGCGGTGGTCTGGGGGACCCTTCTCTCCACGCGGGTGCTGCGAAAGGTCGACAACCCGTCCTGGCTGCTCGATCTGCACCGCTACCTCTCGACCCTCTCGATCGTCATGGTGCTGGTGCACCTGGGTTCGCTCATGCTCGATGGCTGGCTGCATTTCTCTGCGGCGGACATCCTCATTCCCCTTCACGCGGACTACCGCGCTCTGCCGGTCGCGATCGGGATCATCGCCTTCTATCTGCTCGTTGCGGTACAGCTGTCCTCGCTGCTGATGAACCGGATTCCGCGACGCGTCTGGAAGGCCATCCACTACTCCAGCTATCTGGTGGTGGTGCTCGTCTCGTTCCATGCGGGCTGGAGCGGGACCGACGTGGGCACGATCTGGTACCGGGCCACAGCGATCTCACTGATCGTGCTCGCCGCCGCCGCGGTGATGACGCGTGTGGTCGTCGGCAGGCGTGGCGCGGCAGCGAGCCGCGTCGAGCGGCCGCAGCGCCCTCGCCAGACCGGTGAACCCGGCACCCTGGCGCAGCCTGAGGCTCGATCCGCCCTCGGGCCTCACCCGATGGTGGTCGGCTTCGTCGTGCAGCTCGCCCAGCGGGTTCTCGGCATCAGGCTGGTGTCCGTCACCGGTGAGCAGCTGCCCGCCTGGCGCCCGGGGTCCCATATCACGCTCACCCTGCCATCAGGGCTGCAGCGGCAGTACTCCCTCTGCGGTGATCCGGCGGAGCGCTCGTTCTTCGATATCGCAGTGCGCTTGGGCGAGGATCCGACGGGGGGGAGCAGTTGGCTTCACGCCAACGCGCACCCCGGGCTCCCTCTTCGCGTGACCGGTCCGTTCAACCACTTCGAGCTCGAGCCGGCGCACAGCTACCTGTTCATCGCGGGCGGGATCGGAATCACGCCGATCCGCGCGATGATCGAATCGCTGCCTGCTCGGCGCGACTGGCGCCTCGTGCACGTGGGCAGCAGCCGGCGAACGCTCGCGCTGTCCTCCGATCTCGAGCGACGCCATCCGGGACGCGTCTGGATCCATGCCTCCGATGAGAACTCCGCCCGCCTGGACCTCGCACGCCTGATCGCCGGCTCACCCGGCGACATCTACTGCTGCGGCCCCGAGGGCCTCATGTCGGCGGTCGCCGCCCTGGCCCCACCCGAGCGCCTCCATCTCGAGCGCTTCGCACCGGTCGAACGGGTCGCCGTCGGCGACCAGCGTGCGATCGATGTGAGCTGCCGAAAGAGCGGGGTGAGCTTCTCGGTCGGGCCCGGCGACAGCATCCTGGACCGTCTCGAACAATACGGGCTCCCCGTGGCAGGATCATGCCGGAAGGGTGTGTGCGGCACCTGCGAGGTGCGCGTTGTCGGCGGCAGGCCGGACCATCTCGATTCCGTGGTCGCGGACGAGGAGAAGGACCGGCTCGGGATCATGTATCCGTGTGTTTCGCGGGCGCTCTCGGCGGACCTGGTACTCGACCTCTGAAATCCGTGCTGCGTCGTCGTCGCCGGTGGGGTAGTTTTCTCGCGTCAGGTGTCGATTCCGGGCACCGCTCGTTCGTCGTAGCCGTATAACGAACAAACGGCATCGCGGTGCCAGAGCTGAGGAGAAACCATGTCCGATAAGTACCTGATCATGATCATCGACGAGGAGTGGGATTCGGCCAGCGTCACGGACGAGCAGCACGCCGACGCTCAGAAGGCACACGGTGCTTTTGCCGCGGCGGTCGCGGCGGCCGGCGCGTCGATTCTCGGAGGGGAGGCGCTGCAGGGCCCGCAGGCCGGGTTCAGCGTCGTGCCGGCGAAGAACGGCAAGCCTGCCGTGTTCACCAATGGCCCGCTCACCGAGACGACCGAGGTGCTCAGCGGCTACTACGTCATCGAAGCGGATTCGCTGGGGACGGCGCGCGAACTGGCGGCACTCTGTCCGGCCGAGGTGCGCATCGAGGTGCGGCCCATCTGGGACATGGTGATGTGACCCTCTCCTTCGAGGAACGTTTCGCCGAAGAGTGGCCCCGCGTAGTCGGGGCCACTCTGCGTGCGTTCGGGAGTCTCGATCTCGCCGAGGAGTCGGCGCAGGAGGCCTTCGCGCGGGCGGCGGAACTGACCGGCGCCGGAACTCGGATCGACAATCTGGGCGCATGGGCGACGACGGCAGCTCGCCGCATCGCCATCGACAGCCTGAGACGTGACGCCGTGCTCGCAGCCAAGCTGCCGCTCCTGGTCGAGGAGCCTCCCGAGGAGGAGCGCGAGGGCGACGATCGGCTCGGACTCGTATTCATCGCCTGCGATCCTGCCCTGTCGGCCGAGCAGCAGGTGGCGCTCGCCCTGCGGATCGTGTGCGGCGTTCCGACGGCCGACATCGCAGACTTCTTCGGCATCCCGGAGCCCACAGTCGCCGCCCGCCTCACGCGTGCCAAGCGGGCGATCGAACGCTCGGGTCACCGCTTCGAATGGCCGGAGGGCGACTCGCGACTCGACCGTCTCGATGCGGTGCTCACCACCATCTACGGGGTCTACACCCTCGGCCACACGGCCAATACCGGCGATGAGCTGACGGATGCCCGGCTCGGCTCACTCGCGCACGGCCTGGCCGAGGCGGTGGTGGCCGACTTCGGCACGCAGACCGAAGCGCTCGGCCTGCTGGCTCTGATCGAGCTGGGCGAGTCCCGCCGGCCGGGCAGGACCTCGCCGGAGGGCATACCGCTCACCCTCGCCGAGGTCGACAGATCGGCCTGGGGACGGCAGCGGATGTCACGCGGCCTGGCGCTGGCGGCTCGAGCACTGCCGGGCGGCGGCCGGTTCGCCCTGCAGGCCGGCATCTCGGGACTGCACTCCTCCGCGCCGCGCTGGGAGGACACCGACTGGGCGACGATCGTCACCCTGTACTACGGCCTCGAGCGGGTATGGCCGGCACCGGTTGTGCGCATCGGCGCGTTGGTCGCGCGCAGCCACATCGGCGCGGCCGAACTGGACCAGTCGGCCGCGGAGTTGCGCGCGATGCCTCGCGATCGCCGGGTCAGTGCCGCACTCGCGGACCTGGAGGAGCGCAGGGGCGACATCCAGGCTGCCGTCTCCGCTGTTCGTGCCGCACTCGACGGCGAAACGAATGGCGCGCTGGTGCGGTTCTACGAACGCATGCTTGCGAGGCTGACCGGGTGGCGCGCCGCACCCTGAACCCGAATCATGACGTGCGGCGCGCCGGCTTGATCAGATCGTGGTCGTCTTGTTCTCGACTACCTTCTCTGTTCCCGCGGGATCCACTGCAGCACGCGTGGTCGACACCGTTGAGCGGTGACGCAGCACCAGCACGAGCGAGATGACGAAGACCACCACTCCCGCGCCCATCAGCAGGTAGCCCACGATGTGGAGGTTGATGACCGTCTGCTGGATGTTGATCGCGAACGCCAGAATGGCGCCGACGACGAAAAGAAAAATGCCCGTTCCGATACCCATGATTGAGTCCTTTCTCGTGCGTTACCGCGCACGGTACACGCATTCGGTACGGTTGGGTCATGGCACAGAAGATCAGTCTCGCGGTGATCGCCGGCGATGGAATCGGCCCCGAGGTCATCGCGGAAGCACTGAAAGTGCTCGACGCCGCAGTCCCGTCCGACGTCACAGTCACCCCCACCCACTACCCGTTCAGCGCCCGCCACTACCTGGAGTCCGGCGAGATCCTGACCGACGAGTCGCTGGCAGCGCTCGATCGGCACGACGCGATCCTGCTCGGGGCCGTCGGCGGCGACCCGAGGGATCCGCGACTGGCAGGCGGTCTTATCGAGCGCGGTCTTCTGCTGAAGCTCCGGTTCGCGTTCGACCACTACGTCAACCTCCGCCCGACCCGGCTCTTCCCGTCCGTCGAATCGCCGCTGCGCGACCCGGGCGAGGTCGACTTCGTGGTCGTGCGGGAAGGAACCGAAGGCCCGTACGGCGGGGTCGGCGGCGTCGTGCGGCGCGATACTCCGCAGGAGATCGCCAATGAGGTCTCCGTGAACACGGCCTATGGGGTCGAGCGGGTCGTGCGATACGCGTTCGCGAAGGCCGCGTCACGGCGCAGCAAGCTCACCCTGGTTCACAAGACGAACGTGCTCACCTTCGCCGGCAACCTCTGGCAGCGCATCTTCGACCGGGTCGCGACCGAGTTCCCGTCGGTCTCGGTGGACTACCTCCACGTCGACGCCGCCACTATCTTCCTGGTCACCGACCCGAGTAGATTCGACGTGATCGTCACAGACAATCTCTTCGGCGATATCCTCACCGATCTCGCGGCCGCAATCAGCGGCGGCATCGGACTGGCGGCGTCGGGCAACATCAACCCCGACGGCACCCACCCCTCGATGTTCGAACCGGTGCATG
>JAZJYU010000114.1:5815-8901 GCA_040390225.1 Actinomycetota bacterium
ATGGTTCGGCGCCAGACATCGCGGGCAAGCAGCTCGCCGACCCCACCGCGGCGATCCTGTCCGTAGCCATGCTGCTCGATCACCTCGGGCTGGCGGATGCCGCGGCCAGCGTGACCGCGGCGGCGATCGCCGATCTTGCAGCGAACGCGACCACGACGAAGCGGACTACTCCACAGATCGGAGACGCGATCGCGAAGCGGGTGCTGGAGGGGCAGAATACTTAGTAGGAAGACCGACTAAAAGGACCACAATGAAGAACCTCCTCGCCCCGTCGACTCTCGAGTTCACCCACCACCGCAATCCCGCGGCGCTCGCCGAGATGGAGCGCGCAGAGATTCTCTCCGACCCGGGGTTCGGCAAGCACTTCACCGACCATATGGTGGACATCTGCTGGTCGGCGCGCGGCAGCTGGCACCGTCCCAGGGTTCAGCCGTTCGGCCCCATCGAGCTTTCCCCGGCGGCGGCCGTGCTGCACTACGCGCAGGAGATCTTCGAGGGGCTGAAGGCCTACCGTCACGAGGACGGCACCATCTGGACCTTCCGGCCCGAGGCGAACGCCGCGCGCATGCAGCGCTCGGCCCGCCGGCTCGCCCTCCCCGAGCTGCCGACCGAGTACTTCATCGAGTCTCTTCGCCAGCTCATCTCCGTTGATGGCGACTGGGTTCCGTCTGCGCCGGACACCAGCCTGTACATCAGGCCGTTCATGTTCGCCAAAGAGGCCTTCCTGGGCGTGCGGCCCGCGGAGAAGGTCAACTACTACGTGATCGCGAGCCCGGCGGGCGCCTACTTCAAGGGTGGTCTGTCGCCCGTGTCGATCTGGCTGTCGTCGAATTACTCGCGCGCGGGCAGGGGCGGCACCGGCGCTGCGAAGACCGGCGGCAACTACGCCGCGTCGCTGGTGGCGCAGGCCGAGGCATACGATCACGGCTGTGACCAGGTGCTGTTCCTCGACTCGGAGGAGAACAAGTACCTCGAAGAGCTGGGTGGCATGAACATCGTGCTGGTGAAGAAAGACGGCACGCTGATCACGCCGGCATCGGCGTCGATCCTCGAGGGCATCACGCGCGACTCGATCCTGCAGCTGGCCGAGGATCGCGGGCACACGGTGGAGCGTCGTCAGGTGACCATCGACGAGTGGCGCGAGGGGGCGGCATCCGGCGACATCGTCGAGGCCTTCGCCTGCGGTACCGCGGCGGTGGTCGCGCCGATCGGCACGCTCAAGGCCGACGACTTCGAGATCACTCACCTCGACGGCGACGAGAGTCTGGCCATGTCCCTGCGTGAGGAACTCACCGGCATCCAGTACGGGCGGGTCGAGGACCGGCACGGCTGGATGACCCGGCTCGACGCGTAGTGCTCAGCTGAATGCGTATCGCACGCTTCACCACCGTGGGGGAGGACCCTCGATACGGCATCCTGGACGACGAAGACTTCGTCGTGCTGGCCGGGGACCCGATGTTCGCCGGGCTCGACACAACGGGGGAGCGGGTGCCGATCCCCACTGCAAAGCTGCTCGCGCCCGTCATTCCACGATCCAAGGTGATCGTCGTCGGTCGCGACGGAGTGGTGTACCTCAAACCGAACACGGCCGTCATCGGCCCGGGGGATGCCATCCAGCTTCCGCCGGGCGAGGTGACCGCGTCGGGGGCGCTGGCCGTGGTGATCGGGAGCATCGCGAAACGGGTGCGGGCGGCGGACGCCGCCGGTGTGATCTTCGGGTACAGCATCGGTGTCGACGTCGCGGCGAGCGAGCAGATCGCCACCGGTCAGCCGGCGTTGGCCAGGGGATACGACAGCTTCGCGCCCCTGGGGCCGGTGATGGAAACCGAGTTCGACACACCTGAGAATGTCGCCGCCGAGGTCGAGCGCGTGTCCGGCGTCTGGACGCTTCTGCCGGGCGACGTCATCATGCTCGACCTGGGTGAGGAGCCCGAGGTGCTTCAGGCCGGTGCACCGTTCTCCGTCACGGTCGCGGGTCTCGGAACACTCACCAATCCCGTGCGGGCGCGCTGACTGGGGGAATCCCCTCATTGTGGCGGGCCTGGTCGCGCCCGTAGTTTTCTGGCGATGAGACGCCTTCCTGTCGTTGCCGTGCTGCTCGTGCTCTTGCTCTCGCTGAGCGGATGCGGTGCGCCGGGTGCCCCCGGCGCGAGAGTTACGCCCGAGGCCGGCCACCCGGCGACCACCCTCACCGGGCCGGCGACAGTGATCTCCACCCCCTGTGCCGCGCTCGCCCCGCCAGCCGAGGTGAGCGCGGTGTTCGGCCATTCGGTGAGCCCGGCCGATGCGACCCCGCAGTCATGGGCCGGCATCCCTCAGCTCGCTCTGCACCAGGCCGGTGGGATCAGCTGCGGCTGGACGGACGGTTCGGGCCATTCCCTGACGATCGAGGCGCTGCCTCACGCGGATGCGGCCTGGAGTGGGCTGAGCCATCTCATGTCGAACACCGACGGTGACGGCGCGATCGTCACGACGAACCCGGTAATCGGGGACGCGTCTTTCGTGGAGTGCGTATCGGATGCGGTGGCCGCCGTGCCCGCCTGCTCGTTCGACATCCGCGCATCCGGCTACTGGCTCCACCTCGATGTCGTGGGGGTCACGGAGTCGCCCGCGAGCGACGCGATCGCGCGGTCAGCGACGTCGGCGATCGTCTCCCAGGGTGCGGCAGCTGCCGCCTGGCAGGCGCCTCACGGCACCCGGGTCGCGCCGGCGTCCTGCGCTGGTCTCGTGCCTCTGGATCAGGCCCGCGCCGCCGCGAGCAGTGGCGCACTCACCGAACAGTTCGACGTGTCGGCCACGCTGTACCCGCAACAGGTGGGCGCGATCCTCGCCGCCGGTGGCATTCACTGCAGCTGGCTGCAGGACCCCGACGCCGGCGACGGCACCGACGGGTCGGCCGCGCAGAACGAGCCGCCGAACACCGCCTCTCTCACGGTGACGATACTCGATGGCGGATCATGGGCCTGGGACGGAACGACCGCACCGCCGAACACGGACAGCACGCTCGAATTCTCCCGGGTGACCCTCGCTGCCGGAACAGGCTGGGGGGCGTGCAGCCCGACCGAATACCTCTGCGTCGTCGATCT
>JAZJYU010000114.1:8911-9937 GCA_040390225.1 Actinomycetota bacterium
TCTGATCTCCCGCGGCACCTGGGTGGAGGTGCGGGTCGACAGCAACGGCACGTCGACGGTTGCGCCGTTGGTGCCGGTTGCGAACTCCGTGGTGGCGGCACTGCACTAGCCTCGAACGGTGACATTCCGCTGGGTGCCGGGAGCGCTGCTCGCCGCGGTGGGTGCTGCGGCCGGGTACGGGGTGCACGCACTTCTGCCCGGGCTTCCGTGGCTGACGGCATCGCTCATCCTGGGTGTGCTCGCCGGCTGCATCCCGCCGTGGCGACCAGCCCTCGACGGCGTGCTGAAGCCCGGGCTCGGTATCGCCTCCCGGCGGCTGCTGCGGATCGGCATCGTCGTGCTTGGCCTCAAGCTCAGCCTCGGCGATATCGCGAAGCTCGGCTGGCTGGCGATCGTGCTCATCGTCGCACTGGTCGCCGCGAGCTTCGTCATCACCTGGGGTATCGGCAGGCTGTTCCGCCTGGAGGGTGACCAGGCCGTTCTGATGGCCGCCGGGTTCTCCATCTGCGGTGTGTCCGCGGTCGGAGCGATGTCGGCGGCGCGACGCTCCGATGAGAAGGACACCGGCACGCCCATCGCGCTCGTCACTCTGTACGGCACACTGGCGATCGTCGTGCTTCCACCGCTGGCCGGACTGATCGGCCTGTCCACGAGCCAGTTCGGTCACTGGGTCGGGGCGAGCGTGCACGATGTCGGACAGGTGGTGGCCACCGCCCAGACCATGGGTGCCGCCGCCCTGGCGGTGGCGATCGTCGTCAAGCTGACCCGCGTGCTGATGCTTGCGCCGATGGTCGCGATCGCGTCCATCCAGACGCGCCGAAGGGCGGTCCCCGAGCCGGCCGAGGGGCGGCCGCTTGCGAAGAATCCGCCGATCGTGCCGCTCTTCATCGTCGGATTCCTCGCCGCCGTACTCATCCGTACCGTCGTGCCGCTGCCCGACGGGGTTCTCGCCGCTGCGGATGTTCTCCAGTCGGCCCTGCTCGCCGCCGCGCTGTTCGCCATCGGTGCGTCGCTGCGACTCGAGCA
>JAZJYU010000115.1:0-12210 GCA_040390225.1 Actinomycetota bacterium
GTGCAGTTCTGCTTCGGCGACCTCAGCGCGTCGAGTGTCATCAAGTTCACGGCTGAGCAGCCAGCCGTCGGGCAGCGACGGGCGCTTCGGGGTGCCGGCGCGACCACGCGGACCCTCTGCGTCTGCACCCGGGTACGGCATCGTCCAGTCGAGTTCGCCGAGCAGGTCGTCCAACTGCTGCAGACTCTCAACGGTCGCGAGCTTCGCGCGCAGGTCGCCACCAACGGGATAGCCCTTGAAGTACCAGGAGACGTGCTTGCGGATGTCGCGGCAGGCGTGGTCCTCGTCGCCGTCGAAGAAGTCGACGAGCAGTTCGGCGTGGCGGCGCAGGGTCGCCGCGACGACGCCGAGCGTCGGTTGCGCCGCCGCCAGATCACCGAAAAGCCAGGGCCGCCCGAGGCATCCGCGGCCCACGACCACGCCATCGCAGCCCGTCTCGTCGACCATGCGAGCGGCGTCCTCGCCCGACCAGATGTCGCCATTGCCGAGCACCGGAACGCTGGTCACCGTCTGCTTCAGTTTCGCGATCGCCGACCAGTCGGCGTGACCGCTGTAGAACTCGGATGCGGTGCGGGCGTGCAGCGCGATACTCGCCACACCGGCGCCCTCGGCGATCCGGCCGGCCTCCAGGTAGGTGAGATGGTCTGAATCGATGCCCTTGCGCATCTTGATCGTGAGCGGGAGGCGACCCGCGGCGGCGACGGCCTGTTCCACGATGTCGCGGAACAGGTCGAGCTTCCACGGGAGCGCGGCACCGCCGCCCTTGCGGGTCACCTTCGGCACGGGGCATCCGAAATTCAGGTCGATGTGGTCTGCGCGGTCTTCGGCGACCAGCATGGTGACGGCTTCGGAGACGGTCTTCGGATCGACGCCATAGAGCTGGATGCTGCGCGGCGTCTCCGACTCGTGATGTTTGATCAGGCGCATGGAGCCTTCGGTGCGCTCGACGAGCGCGCGGCTTGTGATCATCTCTGAGACGTAGAGGCCTGCACCGAACTCGCGGCACAGCCGGCGGAACGCGGTGTTCGTGATCCCGGCCATCGGCGCGAGCACCACAGGAACCGACAACGCGAGGTTGCCGATCTGCAGGCTCTTCTCCGGGGCGGCTGTCATGGACACACTGCAATTCTCGCAGGGATATCGGGGACTCACCCACGGCCGCCGATATGCAGCGTGTCCCGCCGCCTTCCGGTGCGATGCAGAGATTCGCTCTTCAGATGACGGCGGGACACTTCAGTGATCTCAATGGCGGGAGGCCTGATCGATTGCTCGCGGTCTTTCGGGTAGACCGGGAGTTGCTGCGTGCACGATCTCCTCAGACACATGTCCCCCAAAAGGCGGACTTACCATTGTTCGATCGCTATGTAAAATTTACATCAAGTATCTTAGCTGTCAAGGTTTATTCGTGCCCACGCTTCTCGAAGGGCGACCTTCTCACAGAGAAACGGACCTTCACTCCCTGAGAAAGGCCAGACCGATGACAGCCGACGAGTCGCGGCCTCGCCAGCAGGCGAACAAGGCGAATGCCACCCTATTGGACCTGACCACGGCAGGCATCGCGCTCGTTCGCAGCATCGAAAGCCTCCGGGCCTACGTCGCGGCCAGGGAGAACATCGGCACAACCGAAATGCGCGCGCTCGCCCGTGTGGCCGAGGCGAATCGACTCACCCCGAAACAGCTCGCCGCCTCCCTCGGACTCACGACCGGGGCCGTGACGGCGGTGGCGGACCGGCTCGTCACGAGCGGGCTGCTTGCGCGAAGTGCGCATCCGACGGACAGGAGAAGTCTCCACCTCGAGCTCACCTCATCCGGCCAGAAGGTCATCGATCGCATCGGCGTCACGTTCCGCGACGCCATCAGCGACGCGTCGCGAGATGCGACCGATGAGCAGATCCACGAAACCGCCCGCCTCCTTCAGGCCACTGCTGCCCGGGTGCTCGAGATCGCCGGCAACGACGGCGCGCGCTAGCGCCTCAGCGACGTCATTCTGAGAGACTGTTCTGACCCTCGAGAGCAGGAGATGCGATGGCTGATGGCCGCAACCGGATGCTCGCCGACGCCGCACGGCGCGGCCTGGCCGTCGAACTCGTCGAGCGTCCGGCGGCCGACAGCCTCGAAGCAGCCGCGGCGCTGCTCGGACTGACCCCACGCGACATCGTCAAGACCCTGGTCGTGCGCGCGCACGACGGAAACTACCTGTTCGCCCTCATCCCCGGTGACAAGCAGATCTCCTGGCCGAAACTGCGTGCCATCGTCGGCGTCAACAAGCTCGCCCTGCCCTCCCCCGAACTGGCACTCGAGGCGACCGGGTACGAGCGGGGAACCATCACCCCCATCGGCTCCCTTGGAAGCTGGCCGGTGTACGCGGACGCGTCCATCGTCGGTGCACGCATCGCCCTCGGCGCCGGTGAACACGGCTGGAGCGCGTTCGTCGACGCTGACGCGCTCATCGCGGCCTATGCGGCAACGGTCGCCGACATCAGCTAGACGCCCCGAACTGGGGTTACGAGGAATCGTCGACCTTCCCTAGGCTGAGTCAGCCGGCATGGGAGGGGACGCGATGGATGGCGTGGCCCTGCCCATTAGGGGCTGGTACTCGGACCCCGCGGGAAGCGGAAGCCTGCGCTGGTGGGATGGTTTCGCGTGGACCGACCACCTATTGGATCCGGGCGACCCGCCCGCGGCACAGCAGCCTGTGCACGTTGCCCAGCCTGCCTATGTGCCCATGCAGAGCAGCATGCAGTATGGAACCCGCCGCGAGCCGACTGTCGAGCGCACGCCGACAGCGACGGCGACCACAGCGATCTGGATACTGGCGCTCTACCCGTTCTTCTACTACGCGGCGGTCTGGGCGATCATCGCGGCGACGAACGCCATCGCCCCGGTGCCGCTCGGCATCCTGATCCTGGTCGCGTTCGTGCTCGTGTGGGCGATGGCGCTCTGGGACCACTCCGCTCTTGAGGCCCGGGGCATCAGGGCGTCATCGGTGTTGTGGATGCTCCTGTCGCCGATCGGCTACCTTATCGCCCGGCGGATGCGACTGAAGAAGCTGGGCATCAAAGCCGACGCTCCTGGCAACGTATTCGTGATCAGCCTGCTCGCAGGGGTGGGCCTCGCCTTCGTCGTCGCCCCACCGATCGTCGAGCACGCCGCCGACACAGCCTCGATCACGGCATTCCAAACCCAGATCAGCGCTGCACTCGATCAGCAGACGGGCACGACCTGGACCGTCGCCTGTCCGCAGGACGCACCGGTCGAGACGGTGAATGCGGTCTTCACCTGCCACGCGACGGATCCCGCCGGACGCGCGGTGGACATCCAGGCCACCGTCGCTTCGGTGCGACGCTTCACAGTGAAACTGTTCCCGTCCACGACGGGGACGACCAACGGTCAGACCGTCAGCTGACGTCTTCGGGTTCGATCAGGCCGACGCCGGTCGAGTGACTGAGGAGTGGCCCTCGAAGGTTGACACCGGCATTGCCCACGGCATCCCGAATCAGGCGGAACCAGGCACGATCATCGGCCGACAGCGCACGCGCACCAGGCCGCTCAAGAACGGCGATCACCGACCAGCACGCGGTCGCCTCGACCACCTGGGAGACGAAGGTCTCGAACGAGTCACGAGCCCGTTCTTCCGGCCTGGCCGGAACGTCGATAGGGATGATCTCCGGCAGCTGCACGTCTCGCTCGTCGAGGAACATCAGCCACAGCTGCTGACGCGCTGCGACGCCCACCACCTCTGACACCCGATCCAGCAACTGCTCCGGTGTGACGACCGATGACAGGGCGAATTGCGAAAACCTCTTCATGCACTCGACAGTGCCAGCCTGAGGAGCTGCCCTACCTGCCGCTAGCAGAATCTGTGGATAACTGGTTCAGACGTTGTCGTCGTCGAGGCGACGGTTGACCACCGACTGCTCGTGGTGATCGGGGATTGCGCAGAACTCGCCGTCGCAGGCCGCCGCGGCCGGGTCGCCAACGATCTGCAGTGGCATCGTTACGGCATCCGTCACTGTGCTGCTTCCTTTTCGCTCGCGACCTGTGTGAGCACGTTAGCGAAAGTCTCGGCCTCCTGTGCGCCGGACACACCGTACTTCCCATCGATGACGAAGAACGGTACCCCGTTGATGCCATAGGCCTGGGCCTGGGCGACGTCTGCCTTCACGTCGGCGAGGAAGCGGTGCGATTCGAGCGCCTCGGTCACCTCATCGCGGTCGTAGCCGAGCTCCACGGCGATGTCGACCAGATCGGGGATGCGGCCGACGTGCTCGCCGTTGATGAAGTACGCCTTGAGCAGCCGCTCCTTCATTTCGAGCTGGCCCCCCTTCGACTTCGCGAAGTGGATGAGCTCGTGCGAGATGACGGTGTTCGTCTGGTGCACCCTGTCGTAGTGATAATCCAGCCCGACCGCTTCTGCGATGCCGGTGACTCGCGCGAGCATCTCCTCGGCCTGCGCCGGCGCGATCCCACGTTTCTGCGCGAGGTAGTCCATCGGGGTGCCGTCGAAATCCACCGGAGTGTCAGGCGCGAGCTCGAAGGAGTGGTACTCGACCTCGACGTCGCCGCCGAACTGCTTCGCCCCCGCCTCGAACTTGCGCTTGCCGATGTAGCACCACGGGCACTGCACGTCTGACCAGATGTCAACCTTGATGGGATCACTCACGTTGATTGCAACGTGCCCGCGGCATCCGTATTCCCCCGCTGTCCGCTTCCCGCACTTCCCCTCGGAAATTCAGGACTTCGGCGCCGCTGGATGCGACGGAGACGCGCAGCTCCGGGAAGTTTCACGGTGCGGCGGAGCCCAAGTCCTGAATTTCCGAAAACGCGGGAGGGCGCGTCGACATGCGTCGCGACAGCGGTCTCGACGGCGAGCAGCACCCGGTCCCAGTCGTCGAACACCGTACGCGCGCTCGGGCGGATGCAGTGCAGCCCGGTGATCGTGATGTCAAGGTCTTTGGAGCGGTCCTCTTCGAACCTGTCACGGTGCCACCGATCGCCATCGGTTTCGACCCCGACGCAGTCGTCGACCACGAGGTCGATGTGCTCCAGATCACCGAGCCGCCGTTGGGATTCGACCCGGTGACCGCGAAGCCGAATACGGGTACGCGACAGGCTTTCTGGCAGCGATTCGCATTTCTCGTCCATCCATCGCCGGATGCCGCGCAGGTCCGCGGGAAGCGCGAATATCAACTCCTCCAAGTCCATCGGATCGATCCGACCCGTGTTCAGGGCCCAGTCGAGGGCGGCGACCGCCTGCTCGAACGGCTCATCGACGACGACGCGATACAGGGCGTCGCGGATGTCGACGGACCAGTTGGTGCCGCGGCTCGCGACCGCGGGGTCGTCCCAGTGCAGCACGGTGTCATCGCGCCGACCGTCGAATCCCACCCGCCGGTTGACCCGTGACCGCAGCCTGGCCGCGTTCTCGTGCAGCGACACGTGAAGCGGATGTCGCCGCAGCACCCAGCCATCCGCAGCCTCGACAGCGGAGATGCCGGTCAGCCTGCCGCCGACCCGCACCGCCTGCACACGCGGGTCCATCGGCGGCAGCGTCGAGTACCAGCCCTGCCGCGCGCGGAACACGTCGCCATTTCGTACGGCGCGAGTCAGGTCGAGATCTCCCGCACCGCGGCAGACGAGCTGCTGCTTCTGTGCGATGCCACCCAACGAGGTGACCAGGGACGCGATGTCGTGCATGCGGCGATCCTGCTGCCGCCCGAGTGCCCTGCCTACGGGATGCCGGACCGCTGTGCAGTCTCGGGCGGCTTGCCCGCTGGGCAGGAGCGGACATCCGTCTCCGCCTTCGGCAATTCAGGACAATGGCGCACACCTGCGAGGCTGAATTTCGCGACCACGGGGAACCACCGCACCTGCCCGGAGCCAAAGTCCTGAATTTCCGGAAGAAAGCCCGACGTGGGTCAGGCGCCGATGAGACGCTCCGCGAGGTAGCCCTGCAAGCGATCCAAGGAGACCCGCTCCTGGGCCATCGAGTCGCGCTCGCGAACCGTCACGGCCCTGTCGTCGAGTGTGTCGAAGTCGACCGTGATGCAGAACGGGGTGCCGACCTCATCCTGCCGTCGGTAGCGGCGGCCGATAGCTCCCGCGTCGTCGAACTCGATCATCCAGTACTTGCGCAGATCGGCAGCGAGCTCGCGAGCGACCGGGGAGAGCTGCTCGTTGCGGGACAGCGGCAGCACTGCGGCCTTCACCGGCGCGAGCCTTCGGTCGAGGCGCAGCACGGTGCGCTTGTCGACGCCGCCCTTCGTGTTCGGCGCTTCATCTTCGTGGTAGGCGTCGACGAGGAACGCCATCAGGGCGCGCGTGAGCCCGAACGCCGGCTCGATCACGTACGGAATCCAGCGCTCGTTCTTCGTCTGGTCGAAGTACGAGAGGTCGACGCCGGATGCCTCGGAGTGCGTCTTCAGGTCGAAATCGGTGCGGTTGGCGACGCCCATCAGTTCGCCCCACTCGCTGCCGGCGAAGCGGAAACGGTATTCGACATCCACCGTGCGCTTCGAGTAATGGCTGAGCTTCTCCTTCGGGTGCTCGTACAACCGCAGATTCTGCGGCGAGATGCCGAGGTCGGTGTACCACTTCAGTGAGGCGTCGATCCAGTACTGGTGCCACTCTTCATCGGTGCCGGGCTCGACGAAGAACTCCATCTCCATCTGCTCGAATTCGCGGGTACGGAAGATGAAGTTGCCCGGCGTGATCTCGTTGCGAAAGCTCTTGCCGATCTGCGCGATGCCGAACGGCGGCTTCATGCGGGCCGCGCCGAGCACGTTGGCGAAATTCACGAAGATGCCCTGCGCAGTCTCTGGCCGAAGGTAGTGCAGACCCTCCTCGTTGTCGACCGGGCCGAGGAAGGTCTTCAGCAGGCCGGAGAAGTTCTGCGGCTCCGTCCAGGCACCGGGCTGGCCGGTTTCCGGGTCCTTGATGTCGGCGAGCCCGTTGACCGGCGGATGCCCGTGCTTCTCCTCGTACTGCTCCAGCAGGTGGTCGGCGCGATAGCGCTTGTGGGTGTGCAGCGACTCGACCAGCGGATCGCTGAAGACCTCGACGTGGCCGGAGGCCTCCCAAACGCGCCGCGGCAGGATGACGGCCGAGTCGATCCCGACGATGTCGTCACGGCCCTGCACCATGAACTGCCACCACTGGCGCTTGATGTTCTCCTTCAGAGCCGTGCCGAGCGGGCCGTAGTCCCAGGCCGAGCGTGATCCACCGTAGATCTCGCCCGACTGGAACACGAAGCCGCGGCGCTTCGCGAGGTTGATGACGGGGTCGAGCGGTGAGGCGTTGGCCACGGGAACTCCAGGGTGTACCAGCCGCGCCGGCTGCGCGGTCGAAGCCCCCAGCCTACCGAAGCCGCATCCTTCGGAAAGTCAGGGGGCTAGCGGAGGGTGGCCAGGACGTGCTCGACGTCCACGTCGTCGTTCCACAGGTGGAAGGCGGCACGGAGGCGGCCCGCTCGGCCGGATGCGCGGATGCCGACGGCGGTGAGCTTGCCGAGGTCGCCGCCATCGGGGTCCGCCCAGGTGACGATCGCCTGGTGCTGCTGCGGGATGCCGAGCCCGTCGCAGAGGGCGTCGCCGAGTCCGCTCGTGTACTCCCACACCTCGGAGATGTCGAGGTCGGCGAACATGGCGATGGCCGGCTGCGCCCCGGCCCACGCGGGCCAGGCCGGCGAGACGTCGAACGCCCGCGCGTCGGCTGCGAGATGCATCGACGGTCCATAGCACGATTTCCAAACATCGTCGCCGGCGTACCAGCCTGCCTGCAGCGGCACGAGTTGCGCCTGAAAGCGCTCCGAGAGCGTGAGGAAGGCGACACCACGCGGCGCGCACAGCCACTTGTATGAGTGGCAGACGGTCGCGTCGAAGAGCGACGCGTCCACCGGGTGCACTCCGGCGGACTGCGTGACGTCACAGAGCGTATACGCGTCGTGGGCGGCCGCGGCGGCCACGATCGCGTCGACGTCGGCGACGACACCGGTCGCCGATTGCACGTGCGAGAACACCACCAGCCAGGTGTCGTCGCCGATCGCGGAGGCAAGGTCAGAAAGTTCGACATTCCGAACGGCGATCGACGGACGCTGCAGAAAAGGGAAGACGATCGACGAGAAGTCGCCGTTGACGCAGAGCACCTCGGCGCCGTCCGGCACGGCGGCGGCGAGCACGCTCACCATCACCGACGTCTGCGACCCGCAGGCGACACGATCGGCACCGACCCCTACGAGGCGCGCAAAGTGATCACGCGTACTCTCGACGATCGGGTCATAGTCCTGCGGGTCGCGCCGCGCGGTGGCCCACAGGTCGAGGTCGTCGCGCAGCGCGGCTGCGGTTTCTCTGGTGGGGATGCCGACCGAGGCGACGGCGAGAAAGTCCCGCCCGGCATCGAAACTGCTTCTGGCGGTGGCGAGGGACATCATCCCCCCACCCTCTCCCCGTCCGACGCATGCGACAAGGGCATAGTTCGGATGCAACCGATAACATGGTGCTATGAGTATCGATCTCGATCCGCAACTCGACCTGCAGTCGGTGCGCATCGTGCGCGCGATCGCAGACGCCGGGTCGATCACAGGTGCCGCGCGAGCGCTCGGCTACAGCCAGCCCGCGGTGAGCCAGCACCTGCAGCGCGCAGAGGCTCGGCTAGGGCTGCCCCTCGTCACTCGGATAGGCCGTACGGTGCGGCTCACCGAGGCGGGCCAGGTGCTCGCCCGGCACGCTCTCTCCATCACCTCGGCCATCGAGGCGGCCGCCGGCGATCTCGCGGATCTCGCCGGCCTTCGTACGGGAACGGTCCGGCTGGCGGCGTTCCCGACGGCATCGTCGACGATCGTTCCCCGCCTTCTGGCAATGCTCGCTGAGCAGCATCCGGGCATCCGGGTCAGTTATGTCGAGGCGCAGCCGCCGCAGGCCGTCGCGATGGTGCGCGACGGGTCCACGGATCTCGCCATCACCTTCAGCTACCCGGGCGACCGGGCCGACCCGCACCGTGACAGCGCAAACGGACTCGCGACCGAAACACTCTTCACGGAAGAGATGGTGGTCGTGCTTCCCGCCGGACACCCGCAGGACGCAGACGAGCCGATCGATGTCGCGTCGCTTGCCGGCGAGCGATGGATCGCCGGATGCCCGCGTTGCCGCGGCCACCTCCTGGCGGTCTGCGAGGTGGCCGGCTTCGCCCCCGCCATCGCGTTCGAGACGGACAATGCCAGTGCGGTACTGAACATGGTCGCCAGCGGACTCGGGGTGGCCATGCTGCCGCGACTCGCGCTCGCGACGGCGACGCTTCCGGCCGGCGCCGTCATCCGCACCCACAGCCCGGCGAGCATGCGCAGCATCCACCTCGTCTCCAGCGAAGGCACGCGCTCGGTGCCGAGTCTCGCGACGGCGACGACCCTGCTTCATCGCCTGTCCGGCGACGACTGGGGCCTGGTCAAGGGTTAGAAACCGTGCGCCTGCTCCAGGATGCTGAGGGCAGCGAGCGAATCCCGAGCGTCGACGGGCCCGTCGGCCCCGTCGAGCAGCGCGGCCGCCACCCCGGCGTAGAACGCCGCATAGTCGCCGCGTTCCATCGGAACGGACCGCAGCGCGGCTCCGACGCCGAGCTCTCCCCAGTTCTCCGATGGCGTCTCACCGAAGCCGGGGTCGGACGGCGACGCTCCCGCCATGAGCGCGGGCTCCTGACCGTCGAGCCCGTACGACGTGTATGCGGACTCGGACCCGAGCACCCGGAACCTCGGCCCGCTCTGGCCGGCGAACCGGCTCGCGGTGAGGTGGGAATGCACGCCGCTGTCGTGCCGCAGCGACAGGAACGCGTCGTCATCGCTCACGCCGCCGTCGCGCAGCACGGAGAGCTCTGCATCCACCAGGGTCGCCGGCCCGAACAGCTGCAGCGCCTGGTCGACCAGGTGGCTCCCGAGGTCGTAGGTGATTCCTGCGCCCTGTGAGACCGGGGTGGTGTCCTGCCAGCGGTCGCGCAGCGCGGGCGACCAGCGCTCGAAGCTCGACTCGAAGCGATGCACGGTGCCGAGCGCACCTGACAGCACGAGCTTCTTCACTGTGAGGAAGTCGCCGTCCCAGCGCCGGTTCTGGTACACGAAGAGCCGCCCGCCGGCGTCGATCAGCCGGGAGGCCTCGGCGACGGATGCCGCGAACGGCTTGTCGACGACGACGGCTGCCCCACGCGCGAAGGCGGCCAACCCCTGCTCGAGGTGCACATGCGCCGGGGTGGCGAGCACGACCAGATCGAGGTCGCGCTCCAGCAACTCGCCGGGAGTCGACACGATCTCGGCGCCGGGATGATGCTCGTGCGCGTCGGACTGCCGGGCCGGGTCGCTCGTTGCGATCACCTCGAGGCTGAAGCGGTCGTTCGCGGCCACGAAGGGAGAGTGGAAGATCCGGCCGGAGAGGCCGTAGCCGATGATGCCGGTGCGGATGCGGTGGGTGCTGTCGTTCACCCAGCCAGACTAAGCGCTAGCATCGGCATATTCCGGGCGCCCCGAACCCGGCCATCGCCCGGAGTACCAGTGAAGTCCCTCCTCGCCACAGCATCCGCCATGCTGCTCGCCCTCGGCGGTCTTGTGTTCGCGGTGCCCGCGTCGGCCGCGACACCGGCTCCGAGTCCGATCTCGGTGCTCACCTACACCGGTACGTCAACGACCTCGGTGCCGGGTCAGCAGCTGACCAACAACGTGGTTCCCGCCGTGGGCACCATCGATTGCAGCTCGGCACGGTGCAGCATCGTCTCGATCTCCCTCGACGACAGTGCGAATGGGAACGGCATTCTCCAGATGAACGGCGGCACACCGCTCGTGCTCGATCACGGGAATGGAACCTTTCAGCTCGCGGCATACGGCAGCCTGTGCGACGACGAGAACCTGCCGGCGGGCCGGTTCGTCGTGACGGTGACGCCGACTGGCTTCACGGGCGTCTTCGACGGAGAAGCGAGAGGACCGGTGCAGTGCCCGGACGGACAGCGCGGCGAGAGCGCGTTCACGCTGACCATCGCCATGTCGTTCGCCAGCGGCACGGCATGTCTCATCGACTCGAGCTGCCCGACGCCGACGCCCGGGGCACACGCTCTTGCCGGTGGCAGCGTCACAGGTCGGTCGAGCGGCCCACGAGCCGCATCAGCACCGAGCGTACTCAGCGCGTTGCCGACGATCGCGACCGCCCTCACGGCACGCAATTCGGTCTGGGCTGCGGCGACCGCGGTCATCCTGGTGCTCTTGATCGCCATCCCCACGTACTTCTTCAACGAGGCTGCCGGCCAGGCCAGCACACTGTTAGAGGAGTGGCTGGGCCGACGACGGAAGCCGAAGCCGAAGCCGAAGCCGATGAAAGCGGTGCAAGAGAAACCCGTGCGACTGGCAGGCTGGCCGCTTGCCGCGAGCGGGGTGATCGCCGCGAGCATCATCTCGGCCTTCGTGGACCCGCGGTTCGGATTCGACGCGGCCAGCCTGCGCACGTTCGCGTCGATCCTGGCGTCATTCGTGATCGACGTCTGCATCGGCTGGTTCCTGCTGCTGATCGTAGTACGCAAGACGCATCCGGCTTCGACGGCCAGATTCGAGTTCAGACCGATCACGCTGCTCATCGTCGTTGCGGCGGTGCTGTTCACCCGGCTCACGAGCTTCCAGCCGGGCATCGTGTTCGGGCTGGTCGCCGGCGTCGTCTTCGGCGGCCTGCTGGCGACTGCCGATAAGGCGAGGATCGCGCTCATCGGGCTCGGATGGTCATTCGGGATCGGCGTCGTCGCGTGGGTCGGCTACAGCGTGACCGGCTCGCACCCCGTGTTTCTGCACGAGACACTGTCCGGCATCGCGATCGCGGGCAGCTCCACCCTGCCGATCGCACTGCTGCCGGTACGCGGACTCACCGGTGCCCTCGTCTGGCAGTGGAAGCGCTGGGTCTGGGCGGTCGCCTACGGCATCGGGCTGTTCTCGTTCATGGTCATGCTCATGCCGATGCCGTTCTCGTGGCAGAGCGTGCCGCTCAACCTGATCGTGTGGCTGGCGCTGTACCTCGCATACGCCGTGGTCGCTGTGGGACTCTGGCTACTGGTGGCGCGGCCGTGGAAGCCGAAGGGCTCAGGCGGTCGGCGCGTCGATGGCGCCGCCGAAGCGCCGGTTGCGTGACGCGTAGATCTCGATCGCGTTCCAGAGGTCGATGCGGCTGAAGTCCGGCCACAGGGTGTCGAGGAACA
>JAZJYU010000115.1:12220-13616 GCA_040390225.1 Actinomycetota bacterium
TGCGCTGCTCGCCGGAGGAGCGCACGAACAGGTCGACATCCGGAAGCTCAGGAATATAGAGCGAACGCTGGATGGTCTTCTCGGTGATCCCCGAGGGTTTCAGGCGGCCGGCCGCCACCTCTTCGGCGATGGCCCGGACGGAGTCCTGAATTTCCGTACGGCCGCCGTAGTTGACGCACATCGTCAGGGTGAGCGTGCTGTTGCGCGCGGTAAGCCGCTCGGCGAACTGCAGTTCGTCGATGACCGAGCGCCATAGCCGTGGCTTCCGGCCGGCCCAGCGCACCCGCACCCCCCACTCGTTGAGCTGGTCGCGGCGGCGATGCAGCACGTCACGGTTGAAGCCCATGAGGAAGCGCACCTCCTCGGGCGAGCGTTTCCAGTTCTCCGTCGAGAACGCGTAGACGCTGATGTGCTTCACACCGATCTGGATGGCGCCCGCGACGACATCGAGCAGGGCCGCCTCCCCCGCCTTGTGACCTTCGATGCGGGTGAGGCCGCGACCGTTGGCCCAGCGGCCATTGCCGTCCATGACGACGGCGACGTGATCGGGCACCGCGGATCTCGGCATCGCCGGCGGGTAGAGGCCGGTCCAGTCGACGGGTCTGAAGTCGACCGCGTCTTTGTGCGTCTTGGAGACTGGCATAGTTGCTCACTTTTCACATGAAGTTTCAGACACAGCCTACAGACGCCGAAGAGAAGGCCAGTCGATCAGTTCAGTGTGATCGTCCGCAACGCTGACATCATCAATTTCAAAAAGTGACCTATAACTACTTTTCTCAACACTTTTATTAAGAGATATAGTGGTCAACAGAAAGGGAGTGAAATGCCGAACTTTGAAACTTTTGAAAAGCGACGCACCCCTCCAGCAAGCGAGCCGTTTGTGACGTTGCTGAAGACTGGGGTGATTTCCATGAATGTGATCGCCTACGAGTCGCTCGGGCGCGCCCCGTACCTCGAATTCCTCTACGACAAGGACGAAAAGATTGTCGGGCTGAATCCGCTACGGAATGAGTCGCAGTTTTCATATCCAGTTCGGGAACTCGCCAGCGCGACCGGAGGCACATTCAGCGTCAGCGCCAAGGCGTTCATGTTGTTCTACGGGATACCGATGGACAGTTCCATCCGAAGGCGCGCGTATCTGGACGGGCCGATTCTTTGCGTCGACCTCAACGAACCCGGTGTAGATGTCACCTCAGGCAGGACAGCAACTCAGGATTAGGACGGGACCAAGTGAGTCTGCAGGCATTCGTCGACGAGTCGTACCGCGGCGATTATTTGCAGTGTGCCGCTGTCGTCGATTCTGCGCGTATTGCGACAGCGCGGCGCGCGATGCTGGGAATGCTCAGGGGTGGCCAGTCGCGAATCCATATGGCCAAGGAAAACGACGGACGTCGCA
>JAZJYU010000116.1:0-1493 GCA_040390225.1 Actinomycetota bacterium
GTGCCCGCTATCGAGGTGATCAACACGGTCGCCGTGCACCTGCTCAGCGCCGCCGCCGTTAAGTGCGGTCTGGCGGACGACCCCGCGACACAGCTGGACCTCGACGAGGCCCGCAAACTGATCAACGCTCTCGCCGGGCTGATCACGGCATCCGCTCCCGACCTCGGCGATCAGCACGCCCGCGCACTGCGCGACGGCCTGCGCTCCGTGCAACTCGCGTTCCGTGAAGCGTCGCCGATCCCCGACGCCCCCGGCTTCGGCCCCGGCGAGAAATACACCGGCGCCGTCTCCTAGCGTCGGCCTCGTTCGCGGATCAGGGGGCTGCAGCTAGTCGTCGAACAGGTTCGGCGGAGGGGGCTGGTGGCGCGACGCCCGAACGGCGACCACGACATTCACGACGGCCCAGATGAGCGCCACCACGATGAACCACGGCTGATTCATCGCACCGAACAGCAGACCGAGCACGACGACCGCGAAGCCCACATTCAGCCAGAAGTAGATCGACCGGTTGCGCAGCGAGAACGGTGGGCGCGGCGGGCGCTGAGTCGGCGGCGGCGGGTCGTCATCGCTGAACAGTGACATGCCGCAAGCTTAGAACCAGCGCTCGAGCACTCCTGCGACGGCCGAGCTGTCATGGTCGTCCACCGTTTCATCCGTCATCGCCTTGACCAGCTCATCCGCGTTCCCCATGGCGACGGAGTGCCCGGCCCAGCGCAGCATCTCGATGTCGTTGGGCATGTCACCGAAGGCGATGGCAGCGGATGCCGGGATGCCCCATTGCAACGCGAGGCCCTCGAGCACAGCACCCTTGGTGATGCCGGAGCGAGAGATCTCGATGAGGCCGTCGTTGGTCGACCGGGTGAGCGTGAACTGCCTGCCATAGTTCGCGGTGAGGTGATCGACGATCGGCTGCCCCGTTCCCGGATCGGGGCGGATGAGCACCTTTACGAAATACTGCCGGCACTGCTCGTCGAACGCCATGACCCGCGGTTCGTACGAGCCGCGGAACGGCATACCCGGCTCCACGGCTACACCGAACTCGGGCAGGCCCTCCACGACGACACCGAAGGCCGAGCCCGCTGCGCGGAGTTCCGTGACGGCCGAGTAGAGCGCCGAGCCGTCGACCGGATACGAGGCGAGCACCTCGTCGGTCTCGAGGTCGAGCACGATGCCGCCGTTGCAACAGAGGGCGAGGGATGACGCGACCGACGGCCGGATGTGCTCCAGCCAGCGCGGCGGGCGGCCGGTCGCGATGACCACGCGCGCACCGGCCGCGGCAGCGCGACGCAGAGCGCTCCCGTTCCGCTCGCTCACCGTGCCATCCGCACCGAGCAGAGTTCCGTCGAGGTCGGTGACGACCAGGCGTGGAGCCTCTGTCACGAGAGCTTCACACCCAGAGAGTCGACCCGGTCGGCGATGATCGCGTTCTCGGACCACGCGCGGTTCAGGGTCGCCAGCAGGTCGTCGAGCGCGGCGTGATCGAGTCCGGGCGT
>JAZJYU010000116.1:1503-3305 GCA_040390225.1 Actinomycetota bacterium
TCGCGACCATGCTGGAACCAGGCGACGAATTCCTCGCCTCCCGCAACCTCTACGGCGGCTCGCTCACCCAGTTCGGCCTGTCGTTCAAGAAGCTCGGTTGGACCTGCCACTTCATCGACCCGACCGACCCCGAGAACTTCCGAAGGGCCCTAACCCCGAAGTGCAAGGCGATCTTTGTCGAGAGCCTGGCCAACCCCGGCGGCGTCATCGTCGACCTCGCGGCAATCGCCGAAATCGCCCACACCGCCGGCCTGCGGATCACGAACTCGGTTTCCGACCCCGGGTCGAGCACGACGAGCTCGGTGTTCTCACTCGCAGCCGCCAGGGCCACCCGCACGGCATCTGCGGGCACGGGCCGCGCAGCCGGGTACCAGCGGCGCATCGCGTCGACCGAGCTGAACGCGGGCAGAACCCGTCGACCGTCAGGGCCGGTCACCGTCACGATCGCGAGCTCGGCGCTCTTGTCGATCGCATGACCGTGGTCGTTCGTGCCCGACTCGTCAAGGCGCGCCACCAGCGGAACGAGCAGGCGACTCACGCGGATGGCGGCCACGACCTCCGCCTCGCCGACGTCTCCCGCGTGGAAGGCTTCCAGGGCCGCGAGCAGGGCGGCAGGAGCCGAACCGTCGTCACTCGACGACGCATTGTGCTCGAATTGGCGGCCGGCCCAGGGCGTTCCGGCGGAGTCACTCACCCGGCCACGGCCAGCGCTTCGACGAGCGTGAAGGCTTTCGCGTACAGCGCCTTGCCGACGATTGCCGAGTCGACGCCGATCGGCACGAGCTCGCGCAGAGCTGCGAGGTCGTCGAGGCTCGAGATGCCGCCCGACGCGACCACGGGCTTGTCGGTGCGCTCGGCCACCTGGCGCAGCAGTTCGAGGTTCGGGCCCTTGAGGGTGCCGTCCTTCGTGACATCGGTCACGACATAGCGGCTGCAGCCCGCCTGCTCGAGCCGGTCGAGCACCTCGAACAGGTTGCCGCCCTCCTTCGTCCAGCCGCGGGCGGCGAGCGTCGTACCGCGCACGTCCAGCCCGACGGCGATCCGATCGCCGAACTTCCCGATGACGGATGCCGCCCAGTCCGGGTTCTCGAGCGCGGCGGTGCCGAGGTTGACCCGGCGGCAGCCCGTGGCCAGCGCCGCCTCCAGGCTGGCGTCATCCCGGATGCCGCCTGACAGCTCGATCTGCACGTCGCCGCCGACCTCGCGGATCACGTCGGCGATCACCGCCCGGTTCTCCCCGCGCCCGAAGGCCGCGTCGAGGTCGACCAGGTGAATCCATTCGGCGCCCTGCGAAGTCCACTCCAGCGCTGCATCCACCGGGCTGCCGTAGCTGGTCTCGCTTCCCGCCTCACCCTGGGTGAGCCGCACGGCTTTGCCGTCGGCCACGTCGACGGCGGGCAGAAGGATGAGGCGCTGTGACATGAATGCTTTCTGGTCTAGAGGGTGGTGAGCCAGTTGTGCAGCAGCCGGATGCCCGGCTCGCCCGACTTCTCGGGGTGGAACTGGGTAGCGCTGAGCGGGCCGTTCTCCACCGCGGCGAGGAACCGCGATCCGTGCTCGGCCCAGGTGAGCTTCGGCTGGGGGAAGGGCGGCGTCGTCTCCAGCTCCCAGTCCGCGGCGGCATAGGAGTGCACGAAATAGAACCGCTCGTTCTCGATGCCGTCGAACAGCACTGAGCCGGGCGCGGCATCCACCGTGTTCCAGCCCATATGCGGCAGCACAGGCGCCTCGAGCTCCCTGATGGTTCCCGGCCATTCGCCGAGTCCCTCCGTGTCGACTCCGCGCTCGACTCCGTTGCCGAA
>JAZJYU010000117.1:0-11713 GCA_040390225.1 Actinomycetota bacterium
TGTGACTTTGCTAACGTAGATCACCCCCATGGATCACAACGAGAGCGCCGGCGAGTATCGCTTCATCGTGGTGTCGAATCGCCTTCCGGTCGACCGCGTCATCGAGGCGGACGGCACCGCAAGCTGGGCGCGATCGCCCGGTGGCCTGGTCACCGCGCTCGAACCGGTCATGCGCGCGAACGAGGGTGCCTGGATCGGCTGGGGCGGCCAGCCAGACCTGCAGTTCGAGCCGTTCGACAGCGACGGCATCCGGGTCGTGCCCGTTCCGCTCAGTGCCGCGGACATCCGTGACTACTATGAGGGATTCTCCAACGACACACTATGGCCGCTGTATCACGACGTGATCGCGCCACCAACCTTCCACCGGGAGTGGTGGGAGAGCTATGTGGATGTCAACCAGCGCTTCGCCGCGGCCGCGGCATCCGCAGCAGCGGAGGGCGCGATCGTCTGGGTGCAGGACTACCAGCTTCAGCTGGTGCCGAAACTGTTGCGCGAGCTGCGGCCCGATCTCACCATCGGGTTCTTCAACCACATCCCGTTCCCGCCGTACGGCATCTACTCGCAACTTCCGTGGCGCACCCAGATCGTGGAGGGACTGCTCGGTGCTGATGTGATCGGCTTCCAGCGCGTGGCCGACGCGAGCAATTTCCAGCGTGCGGTGCGGCGCCTGAAAGGCTTCGCCACTCGGGCGACCCAGATCGAGGTGCCGCTGGTCGACCCGAGTCCCGGCGTGCGGGTGTTCGGCCCGATCAAGCGCGCGGGGTCGTTTCGCACGGTCATCGCCCGGGCGTTCCCCATCTCGATCGACGCGAAGAGCTTCGAGCAGCTGGCCCGGTCGGAGTCGGTGCAGGCGCGCGCCAAGCAGATCCGCGAGGAGCTTGGAAACCCGCGCACCGTCATGCTCGGCGTCGACCGGCTCGACTATACGAAGGGCATCGGCCATCGGCTCAAGGCCTTCGGCGAGCTGCTGGCCGAGGGCACGATCAGCGCTGAGGATGTGACGCTGCTGCAGGTGGCAAATCCCAGCCGAGAGCGGGTGCAGGCCTACATGGCTTTGCGGGATGAGATCGAGCTGACGGTGGGACGCATCAACGGCGACTACGCCACCATCGCCCACACGCCGATCAGCTATCACCATCACGGCTATCCGCGCGAAGAGATGGCGGCCTTCTACCTGGCGGCGGACGTCATGCTGGTGACCGCGCTGCGCGACGGCATGAACCTGGTGGCGAAGGAGTACGTGGCCAGCCGTTTCGACGAAGACGGCGTGCTCGTGCTGAGCGAGTTCGCCGGAGCCTCCGACGAGCTCACCCGTGCACTGCTCATTAACCCGCACGACATCGACGGGATGAAGGATGCCATCATGCGCGCCATCACGATGCCGAAGCGCGAGCGGACCGCACGCATGCGCTCACTGCGCAGACGGGTGATCGAGCACGACGTCACGCGCTGGTCGAACGACTTTCTCAAGGTGCTCGGTGCGTACGCCCATCATGGCACGGGGGGTCACGAGCACCACTGATGGTCGACGTCGACACCCCACCCGCCTTCTCCAAGCTTCCCGAGCCTTTCATCGGTGCGCTGCGTGAGCTCGCGCGCACCCGCACACTGCTGGTGGCGCTCGACTTCGACGGAACGCTCGCACCGCAGGTCGACGACCCCGAGCAGGCGAGGGCGCTGCCGGAGGCCCGTTCCGCCGTGTTCCGGCTTCTCGGGATGCCGAACACCCGCATCGCTCTCGTCTCGGGGCGGGCGCTGCGGAGCCTCATCCACGTCGCCGATGTTCCCGACGACGTCTTGCTCGTCGGTTCGCACGGCATCGAGCTGCGCCTCGACCACCCGAACGACGCCGTCTCGCTCGACACGGCCGAGCTGAAGCAGGTCGACACCCTGGGCACGGTACTCAACGAGGTCGCCAAGTCGTTCGACGAGGTCTGGATCGAGGAGAAGCCGGCAGGCTTCGCCCTCCACACTCGGCTGGCCAGCGAGCGCGACAGCCGAATCGCCCACCTGGTCGCCCGAAGCGAGACCGCCGCCGAGGTGCAGGGCCTCACGGTTCGCGACGGCAAAGACGTGCTCGAATTCTCGGTGCGGTCTACAACGAAGGGCGAGGCCCTCGAGCACCTGCGCAAGTACACGGGGGCGACGGCCGTCTTCTACGCGGGCGACGACATCACCGATGAGGACGCGTTCGCTGCACTGGGCCCGGATGACGTGGGCCTGAAGAGCGGGGAGGGCGCCACTCTCGCGAACTTCCGCGTGCCCGGCCCCACGCAGGTCGCGCGCGCGCTCGACCTGCTCGCTGACTTCCGCGAGGGCGACGTCCACGAGCAGTAGTCGTTAGCTTGCTATTTAATTGACGACTCGTTAGATTTCAGTCATCTCGTTTAACCCTACTGACGAGCGCCGTCGCCCCCCACGACGGGGCTGGAGTCGCTCAAAGGGTTGTCAATGCGATCGCTTACCCGGTCATCCGTTCTCGTGGTCGTGGCATTGGTCGCCGCGGTAGTCACTCCGACGGCGGCGCAGGCGGCGGGTCCGACGAGCGCTGCGGTGTTTCCGATCGTCTCGTCGCCGGCGGTGAAGACGATTGCGCCGACTGAGCCTGCGGGTAAATCGACCCCGATGTTGGATGGGGTTCTCGCCGCTAAAGGCAAAGTGAAGTCCGTCTTCACCCCTGTGAAGAAGGCGCCCGTCTTTGACGCGTCGACCGCGAAAGTCACCAATCGCACGAGCAACACGACGACGCTTACCGATGCCAATGGCGTACATCAGATCGAGTCGTCGCTGTCTCCCATTAATGTGAAACTGGGCAACAAATGGGTCGAGTCGCTGACATCATTGTCCAACGACAGTTCCGGCGGGCTTCGCGTTGATCAGAATGCTGTCGTGCCGCATCTGGCAGCGTCCGCAGCGTCGCCGAAGCTGCTGCAGGCAACAAGCGACGGCCATACCATCACCTTCGCCCTCCAGGGTGCCGCAGCCTCAACGGTCTCGCATCCGACGCTTCCTCTGACGTCGCTCGGTGCCGATCAGGTGAACTACCTGTCTGTATTTCCCCATACCGACCTTCACTATCAAGTCAGCGCGGGTTCGCTGCGGGAGTCGCTTGTGCTCAGCCAGAAGCCCGCGGCATCCCAGTCCTCTTACGTGTGGACGGTCTCCGCACCGGGTCTGACGCTGCTGAAAGACAAATTCGATGACATCGAATTTGTCGATTCCGCGGGGACTGCCGTTTTCACTATCCCGGTCGCGGCGATGTGGGACTCATCTGGCAAGGCGGGTGTGCGAGACAACGCGCTCACCAACGTCCCTGTGACTGTTGCGCACGCCGGGGGATCAACCTGGACCATTACCGAGGCGCCTTCGCGTGCCTGGCTTACGGATCCGGCACGGGTATACCCCGTCGTGATCGATCCCTATCTGTACCAGGGGTCGGTGAACATGCACTCGTACAACCAGTACGGGTACGAGTACGACGGTCAAAACAGGGTAGGAAATTACAAACCCTCTGGAGCGAACGTCTACTGGCGAACGGTCACCAAGTTTCCGTACGACGACGCCGTGGGGCACCAGGTTACCGGCGGACGAATCGACACTGAGAACGGATCGACCGCGTCTGGGGGATGCAACTGGGGCGGCGTGTTCCATGCGACCGACTTCAATTTCAATGGTGTTGGCGAATACATGTCGGCAGTGACCCAGTGCGGTCCGCATGCCGATGCGTCGGCCACCGATGCGGGCATCCCCTACTACTACGCGCAGTGGGCCGCTTCAGGAGATAGCAGCGCATATCTCATGTTCGTTGGTGATGAAGGAGGCGATTTCAGCGAGAAGATATTTTCCGCAGCGCTGTACCTCACCTATGTCGATTTCCCCTCAGTGTCATCCGTGTCCGGCATTCCGAGTGACGGCTCGATCGGGTCGAAGGTCCCGGCCGTTCAGGCCGTAGCCACAGACCCATCCGGCCAGGGGTACCAAGTGAAGTATGACTTCAGCCCGACTCCCGACTTCTCCACCCTTAAATACACGACCGGCTGGGTGGGGTCAGCACCGCAGCCGTTGACGAACACCGCGCTGTCACCCGGCACCAAATACTTCTACCGGGTCTCGATCCAGGACGCATACCAAGGCCTCTACGGTGTCGACACGACACGCGTGAGTCCCACCTGGAGTTTCACCACGAACACGCCGGCGCCGACTCCGGCGCAGGCTTCGACGATCCCGGGCGATGGCACGGTGGTGAGTTCGTTGACGCCGACGTTCAGCACTCCGACGGTCACCGATCCGGCTGCGACGCAGCCTTTGCAGTACAAGTTCCGGGTCTCGACCGGGGTGGATGGCAAGTCGGGGGCGGTGACGACGTCGGGTTGGTTGCCCGCTCCGGCGTCTGGGCCGGTCACCTGGACGCCGCCGACCGGCACCCTGCAAGACGGCGGTGCGTACACGGTCGGGGTTCTGGTCAATGATGGGGTCGATAACAATATCGATCCCTCATGGCTGAGCCATTTCACGGTGAACCTGCGTGTGGGCACGTCGGGCCCGGCGCCGACGGATGCGGCGGGTCCGGTGACGGTGAATCTGGCGAACGGGAATGTGAACCTCGGGTTCGCGTCGCCGACGGTGTCGTCGGTGGGTGGGTCGATGGGCCTGTCGTTCGCGTATAACTCGTTGCAGGCCGCGAACCAGTACCAGGGGTTGACCGGAAGTTATTACAACGCGTTGACACCCGGTCAGTCGTCGACGGCGAGTTTCGATTTCACGGGGAAGACCCCGGTGCTGGTGCGCACCGACCCGAATGTGTCGTTCGACTGGGGTTCCGGGTCTCCCGGCCCGTCGGTGCCGAGCGATTACTTCATGGCGAAGTGGACCGGGTTCATCCAGGCACCGACGACCGGTGGTCCGTACACGTTCGGTGTGCAGCGGGATGACGGGGTGCGGTTGTTCGTGAACAACTCGACCCTGCTTGACCAGTGGTCGACCGCTGCGACCGGAACCCAGTGGGCGGCGTCGGCGAGCACCCTGCCGGCTGCGCCGGTGCCGTTCGAGTTGGACTATTACGACGCCACAGCGAACGCGGCGGTGCAGTTGTGGGTGAAGGATGCCGCCGGTACCACGTTCGTGGTGCCGGCGAGTTGGTTCACCACCAAGTTCCAGTTGTTGCCGGCGGGCTGGTCGGCATCCGCACCCCTGGTCGGCAGTGCGGGCAGGTATGTGTCCGCGCAGGTGACGGACAGTGCGGTGGCGATCACGGATGTGACCGGCACCGTGCACACCTACACGAAGACCTCCACGGGCGGCTACACCCCGCCGACCGGTGAGTACGGGGTGCTCGCGCTGGACGCCGCCGGCCTGGTCACCCTGACCGATGACGACGGCACCGTGTACAGCTTCAACGCCAGAGGTCTTGTGACCACGGTCACCACGGCGGCGGATTCGAAGAAGCCGGCGACCCCGATCGCCGCCTACCGTGCGGGCACCGGTCAGGTGGACACCATCACCGACCCGGTGTCCCTGACCGGCGGGCAGAGCGTGAAACGGCAAGTGGTGTTCGCCTACGCCGGCGACACCGCCGCATCCGTGGGCCTGTCCGCGGCGGATACCGATGGGAACAACGCACAGACCGCCGGGAGCGCCTGCCAGGTACCGACCGGCTTCGACCAGCCGCCGGCCGGGATGCTGTGCCGCATCATCTACCCCGGCCATGCCGCCGGGGCGGCGGACACGACCGAGTTGACCTATAAGGCGGGGCAGCTGGTTCAGATCCTCGACCCCGGCTACGAGGCCTCAAGCTTCGGGTATGACGTAAACGGGCGCCTGACCACGATCCGCAACTCCTTGGCGAACGACTGGCTTGTTGCGCCGAACACGAATCGGGTGGCGTCGGGCGCGAACGCGACGACGATTGTTTACGACACGTCCGGGCGGGCCAGCACGGTGACGCTGCCGGCACCGGACGGGATCACCGCCGCCTCACAGCCCACCAAGACCTATAACTACGGGGTTGGCAGCACAACCGTCGATGTGTCCGGGCAGGCGGGGCATGCCGAAACCGTCACCTACGACACCGGCATGCGGCAGCTCAACGCAACCTCCGCGATGGGCGTCACCGCGACACAAACCTGGTCGAACAAGGACCAACTGTTGTCGGCAACCGATCCGACCGGGCACGAGTCCACCACGATTTATGACCCGCGCACGGATCGGGCCACCGACACGTATGGTCCGGCACCCACATCCTGCTTCGGGGCCGACCGCACCCCGCTCGCCACCTGCCCGATCGTTCCGGCACACACCTCGACCGGGTACGACCAGGGCCTCACCGGTTTGAACGCGGCGTATTACACGAACCCGCAACTCGCCGGCGCGCCTGCCCTGTTCAACCTGGGCCTGGTCGGCACCACCGACGGGACCATCAACGCGGCCTGGGGTACCAGTGCTCCGGCGCCGGGGATTCCGGCGACGAACTTCTCGGTCCGCCTCACCGGCACACTCACCTTCCCCGCCCCCGGCACCTACACGTTGCATGCGTCGGCGGATGATGTGGCGAAGGTGTGGTTGAACGATGTCGCCACCCTGGACACGTCCATCGCGGCGGCCGGTGCGGATGTTGCCGGGCAGACGATCACGGTGACCGCTGACCAGCTCACGCAACGCATCCGTGTCGACGCGATCCAGACCACCGGCACGGCATCCCTGAAACTGCAATGGGTGGCGGGCGGTGCCGCCGAAACCGTCATCCCGGGTGCTGCCTTGAAACCGGACTACGGGCTTGTTACCTCCACCACGACGGATGACTCGGCACCGGCGAACGCGGCAGCGGCAACCCCTGTCTCGTCGATGAGTTCCACAACCAGCTACGGCGCCTACCCGTGGTTGGGACTTGTCACCTCGACCACCTCCGCCGGGTTGACGACGTCGGCGACCTACGAGACTCCTGGTACCGGGTGGTTGCGGCAAACCTCGACCACCCTCCCGGCCGGGGCTGGCACCGCCACCTCGAACAGTTTCTACGGCGATGCGGACACGATCGGCACCGCTGTGTGTGGTTTGCCCGCGTCGACGATCGAGTACGGGCGTGTGAAGACCGCGACCACTGCCGCCCCCGCGACCGGGACGCCGATCGTCACCAGTTATGTGTATGACGTGTTGGGTCGGGTGGTGGGTGCGAAACGTACCGGCGACCCGGACTGGACCTGCACCACCTACGACGCCCGCGGGCGGGTGACGTCGGTTGCCTACCCGGCGTTCGACGGCAGTCCGGCCCGCACGGTCACGAACCTGTATTCGGTGGGTGGGGACCCGTTGACCGGTTCGGTGTCGGATTCGTCGGGCACGATCACCTCCGTCACCGACCTGCTCGGCCGTACGGTGAAATACACGGATGCTCTCGGCACGGTCACCCAAACCAGTTACAACATCTTGGGCCAGGTGACCCAGACGGCAACCACGACGCCGGGTGTGACTACGGCGCAGGTGGAGTTGTTCGGCTACGACCGGGACGGGCATGTGACCGGGGTGACGCAAGGCATCATCGACGGCAGCCATGGTGGTGCGGTCGGGATCACCGGGATTCTCGCGACCGCCACCTACACGACCGGGCAACTCACCTCGGTGACGTACTTGAACGGCAGCAGCCTCTCCTCGATAACCAGGGATCTCGCCGGGGCGACCGTCGGGATCTCGTGGGCGTTCCCGTCGGGGATCGACAGCTCACAGAACCCGGTCACTGACTCGGTGACCCGATCCCAGGCGGGACGGGTCACGACCGACACGATCACCGACGGAACCACAGCGACTACATCCGCGTATGCGTATGACACGGCTGGCCGGCTCACCCATGCGTTGGTCCCGCGCAACGACCTCAGTTACGGGTTCGGCACAGCGACCTGTGGTGCTGCAACAGCAGGCATGGATGGGAACCGGACGAGCATGACGGACAGTACCAACGGTGCCACCCCATCCTCGACCACCTATTGCTACGACAACGCGGACCGGCTCACGGGCACGACCGTGTCGAACCCGCCGGCCGGGGCGGATGGTCTCGCGTCCACGAACCTGACGTCGTCGAATCTGACGTATGACGCGCACGGGAACATCACCACACTGGCCGACCAAACCCTCACCTACGACGTCAGCGACCAGAACACATCCATGACAACCGGGAAAACCACCGTCACCTACACGCGGGACGCACTCGGTCGGGTGATCAAACGGGTCACCGGTACGGACACCGAGTACTACGTCTACACACCGTCTGGTCAGTTCGCGGTCCTCGATTCCTCCAAGACCGTGATCTCCCGCACCGTGTCACTGCCCGGCGGCGCGACCGTCACCATCCCCACCACAGGGACGGCGACGTGGTCGTATCCGAACCTGCACGGCGACATCATCCTCACCGCATCCGACAAGGGTTGGCGAACCGGGACGGTCGCGTTCTATGACCCGTTCGGGCAACCCATCGACCCGGTCACCGGGCGGATTGGCACCACCACCGCCGACGACTCCGGACCCAACACCCAACCCGGAGACTCCGACTACGGATGGGAAGGCTCAGCCGGCAAGCATTACGAACACGCGGGCGACATCGCCACCATCCTCATGGGCGCCAGGCTCTACGTCCCCGCGCTGGGCCGGTTCCTCAGCGTCGACCCGGTCCCGGGCGGCAACACGACCTGCTACAACTACCCCAACGACCCCATCAGTGGGAGCGACCTATCTGGGCAATCAGCCGACTCACTCGAACGAAACGTGCAAGAGGGATACAGCCTCGTTTCGGAAGGCGGACGGGTTGTCGCGCGGGTGACAGCGCGCTCGGGCGGCGGCAACAGCGATAGGTCGTCCTCCAGCATCGATTGGTCCACGGTGTGGACTTGGGTCGCGATCGTTGGTGTGAGTCTGGCCGTCGTTGCGCTCGCATGCACCGGTGTTGGACTGATCGCGGAGGGCGTCGCCGGTGCAGCGACCCTTGCGGGAGCAGCCGCAGCGGAGGGATCAGCTGCCGCCGCCGCGGCAAGTGCGACAGCGATCACAGCGGAGTCAGTAGGCGGTGTAGCGACTACAGCAGGACTTATCTCGACAGGCGGCGGGGTTCTCACCGACACCGCAGCATGCACGCAGGGCGATCGACTCGGCTGCTCCGGAATATTCTTCAATCTAGCTGCGGGGATGACAGGCGGAGCTGCCATGGGATTTGGTCTGGGCGGAGCCGCGGTTGCGTCGCCATTCGCGGCCAGTGCCGGTGGCCTCGATCTCTATTCATATTTTCACAAATGATCGGTGAACGAATGAGTCCGAGTCGGTGGTATCGCAATAGGGTGAAAGCTGCCTGGACCGATCGCGTCGGCGAGGCTTTCGCGACGACTATCGCCGTCGATCGGCTTCGAAGTATTGGGTCTGGTGTGATCGCATTTGCGATCTTTCTCGTTGGAAGCGCGGGTGCCATTGCACTGAGCGCTCTTACGAGTGCGTATGGCCTGTTCGCGCTGATTGAAGCTGCTCTAGTGGTCGCGGTGGTAACACTTGTGATCTTGCGCAGTCGCGGAAGGAAGAGCGCTCGACGTCAAATATTCGACAAATTGTCCGCGCACGGAATCGTGGTCATTGGACTACCCGACATCCGCAACGGGTATTGGTTCTCGCTCTGGCAGCGCGCGAATCGACTTTCATCGTCCGCCATAGCTGAGGTAGGCGATGCGACAACTCGTGACTTGCCTGAACTTCATCAGCCCCCGCGGACGCGGGCCTCCCTCGCATTCTCGTGGATTTCGGGGACAGCCTTGATCGGGTTCGCGGTCGCGTTGTTCCTCCTGGTTTCCGCGTCAGGAGCGCAGGTTGGCGCGCGCCCGTGGGCTGCGTTTCCAATAACAATTGGTGCTTTCGTGTTTTGGGCGGTCGAGTCGCTTCTCTTTGCATTGAGTTTCGCTCCCGAGGCCCACCGCCCTGTGATCAGCATCTTGTACTCCCTACTTGGGCTGGGGTCCGTTCCTTTGCTCGCCTTCGGGGATATGCAGTCTGCTGCAGTTGCCGGTTTGGCTGACCTTGCTGTTGTTGCAAGCGTCACGCTCCTGTGGACCCCTGGAATTTCGAAAGAGGCGTTGGGTTATCTTCAAACCCGTGTTCGACGAAACGAATTGTTTGAAGAGCGCCTCAGAAAACAGGTCGCTCGTCCGGATTGAAGGTGAACGCGGTGTCCGAATGATCAACGCGCAAATTCGGTCTAGGAGTGAGACGGTCGATGTCCTGGGGGCTGTCGCAATAGACGCGGGCGCCGGTTGGGCCGCCGCGACGATGGTAGCCAGATACACCTGGGAACTCCTCGGTGAGGGCATGCTGGCTGTGGTAGGTGCAGCGATCGAAATCGGATCTGAAATCGTGTTCCCGTTCATTATCGCACCACCTGATTTCCACTTGGCATGTACAACGCCAGCGTGCGATCGAGCAAACGACGCTGAATCGCAAAGGTATTAGCTGGATTGCCCGCGCGATGGAGGGAAGGTAATGATGGAGGATGGTTTGGCCTTCCGCGTTTTTTTCCTGCGCGCGACGGCAAGACAGTGGCTGCCCTTAGTCGGTTGTCGATATGCCAATGAGATTGGCATCGCTTGGTCAGGTCGAATGCTGCGACTTCCACTGGTACTCGTGTGCCTCGTCCCGGTGAATGTCTTCAGGTTCTTCGGCACCATGCAGGCCGACATTGTTGTGGTCGTCTTTGCAGTGCTCGCTGCCTTCGGGGCCATCGCCTTGTCGCTTTTCACGCGCATTCGTGTCGCCTCGATCGCGCGGGAAGTGGCCTTCGAACTGTCAGATGCGGGTCTTCTTAACGACGGAGCGGCCGATCTGATAAGCGCGGATCGCTTCGCAGCGTGGTGTAGCTCAGCCCACCTGACCCCGGAAATGGTCAGGAACGTGCTCGTGCCCGCTTCAGATGAACAACACAAATCTTCAGATGAACAACACAAATGACGAATTCGACGACTTCCGGAACCGACACCGGGTACTAAAGGCTCGAAGGAAAACCTGTATGGCGAAGGCGGAATCTCTACAAAAGCAGAGGGATTTGGGGGCGGTGGAATCGGCGTCGGAGGCGAGGATGGTTGCGAGGTCGAAGCGACAGAATTTACGCAAACATTCATCCATTGGTAGTGGTCGCGAAGGGAATCCTCAATGATTAGCACTAGCCCGGCGATCGCACTAATTGTTGTTGGGCTAGTGCTTGTGGTCATCGGCATCGCACTCATCGCAAGACGGACGACGATAACGACAGCGAACAACAGAGCGCGGGAGCAGCTCTTAGGCGGGGCATCACGTCGCGCCGGCCCAGCATCGACGGCAGCGGCCGGCGTCATCGCGATCTTCATCGGACTGGGCTTCTTAGTATTCCCGATCTTGATTCTGTTGGGCGTGATTCACCGTCACTGAATTTTCGACAGGGCAGCCGAACGATAAGGCAGTTGGATGTTACGCAGTCGGCGGTGATCCGCTGACCAGCACGGTCACCGATCCGTCCGGCACGATCACCTCCGTCACCGACCTGTTGGGTCGTACGGTGAAATACACGGATGCTCTCGGCACGGTCACCCAAACCAGCTACAACATCTTGGGTCAGGTAACCCAGACCGCGACCACCACCCCGTTCGGGGTCGGTATTGCCCTAGATGTTCTGACTCGGATCCTTGTTGACTTAGGGAGAGACCTCCGGGTCGAGTGGAGC
>JAZJYU010000118.1:0-4317 GCA_040390225.1 Actinomycetota bacterium
CGCGACCGAATTCGGTGCGCTGCTCATCCTCGACGAGATCCAGACCGGGGTCGGCCGTACCGGCACCTGGTTCGCGTTCCAGCAGGAGGGCATCGTGCCCGACGCGCTGTGCGTCGCGAAGGGGATCGCCGGGGGAGTGCCGATCGGCGCGCTCATCACCTTCGGGGCCGCATCCGCGCTGTTCCGGCTGGGCCAGCACGGCACCACGTTCGGCGGCAACCCGCTCGCCACCGCGGCCGGCAACGCCGTGCTCGGCGAGATCGAGCGCGCCGGACTGATCGAGAACGCGAAGCTGCGCGGCGAGCAGTTGCGGACGATCATCGCCGACATCGGGTCACCGCTGGTCGAGCAGATCCGCGGCCAGGGCATCCTGGTCGGCGTGGGTCTCGCGAAGCCGGTTGCCAACGAGCTGGCAGCGACAGCGTTGGAGCTGGGTCTGATCGTCAATGCTCCGAACGATTCGAGCATCAGGATCGCGCCGCCGCTCATCGTCGGCGATACCGAACTCGCCGAGTTCGGTATTCTCTTCGGCCAGGCTCTGGAGGCGGTGGCGTGACCCGTCATTTCCTTCGCGACGACGACCTGAGCCCTGCGGAGCAGGCCGAGATCCTCGAGCTGGCCGAGAAGCTGAAGACCGACCGGTGGCAGACCACGCCGCTGGCGGGACCGCAGACCGTCGCTGTCATCTTCGACAAGTCATCCACGCGCACGCGGGTCTCATTCGCGGTCGGCATCGCCGATCTCGGCGGCGAGCCGCTCATCATCTCAACCGCCAGCAGCCAGCTCGGCGGCAAGGAGAGCCCGAGTGATACGGCTCGTGTGCTCGAGCGTCAGGTGGCGGCGATCGTCTGGCGCACCTACGCGCAGTCCGGTCTCGAGCAGATGGCGAATGGCACTACCGTGCCCGTGATCAACGCTCTCTCCGACGACTTCCACCCCTGCCAGCTGCTCGCGGACCTCATGACGATCCGCGAACACCGTGGCGAGCTCAAGGGACTCACCCTCACCTTCGTCGGGGACGGCGCCGACAACATGGTGCACTCGTACCTGCTCGCCGGCGCAACCGCCGGAATGCACGTGCGCGTCGCCTGCCCGGTGGACTACCTGCCGAAGAACGACGTCGTGGCGGATGCTGACGCGATCGCGGCGAAGACCGGCGGCTCGATCACCATCTACACCGACCCGATCGAGGCGGTGGCGGGCGCGGATGTCGTGGTCACCGACACCTGGGTCTCGATGGGCAAAGAGGAAGAGAAGGCGCAGCGCCTGGTCGACCTCGCTCAGTACCGGGTCGACGCGGAGCTCATGAGCCTCGCGAAGCCCGATGCCCTCTTCCTGCACTGCCTGCCGGCCGACCGCGGCTACGAGGTCACCGCCGAGGTGATCGACGGACCGCAGAGCGTCATCTGGGACGAGGCGGAGAACCGCCTGCACGCCCAGAAGGCCCTTCTCGTCTGGCTGCTCCAGCAGTAGGAGCGGGTCGAGCCTGTCGAGACTTCACCACCATAAACTTGCAACGACCTAACTAGGAGCATCACACATGGCAGAACGCGTCGTCCTCGCATACTCGGGCGGTCTCGACACCTCGGTCGGCATCGGCTGGCTGAAGGATGCGACCGGCAAGGAGGTCGTGGCCCTCGCCGTCGATGTCGGCCAGGGTGGCGAAGACATGGAGGACATCCGCCAGCGCGCCCTCGACTGCGGTGCCGTCGAGGCGATCGTCGTCGACGCGAAGGACGAGTTCGCCGACGACTTCCTGATGCCCGCGCTCAAGGCAAATGCGATGTACCAGAAGCGCTACCCGCTGGTCTCGGCTCTCAGCCGGCCCGTGATCGCCAAGCACCTTGCCATCGTCGCGAAGCAGCTCGGCGCCGACTCGGTCGCACACGGCTGCACCGGCAAGGGCAATGACCAAGTGCGCTTCGAGGCCGCGGTCGCGGCACTCGCGCCCGAACTGAAGAGCATCGCTCCGGTTCGGGACCTGGCACTGACCCGCGACAAGGCGATCGTCTACGCGAACGAGCACAATCTGCCGATCAGACAGAGCGCGGCCAGCCCGTACTCGATCGACAAGAACGTCTGGGGCCGTGCGGTCGAAACCGGCTTCCTCGAAGATCCGTGGAACGCACCGATCGAGGACATCTACGAGTACACCCAGGACCCGTCCGTCGAGAAGCCCGCCGACGAGATCACCATCACCTTCGAGTCGGGCATTCCCACGGCGATCGACGGTGTGACGCACAGCGCCCTCGCGATCATCGAGAAACTGAACGAGCTCGCCGGCAAGCACGGTGTCGGCCGCATCGATGTGGTCGAGGATCGCCTGGTCGGCATCAAGAGCCGCGAGGTCTACGAGGCTCCCGCGGCCATCGCGCTGATCGGCGCGCATGAGGCCCTCGAGAGTCTCACTCTTGAGCGCGACCTGAACCGATACAAGCGCGGGGTCGAAGCCGAGTGGTCGAACCTGGTCTACGACGGGCTGTGGTACTCGAGCCTGAAGAGGTCGCTCGACGTCTTCATCGACGACACGCAGAAGTACGTGAGCGGCGACATCCGTCTCAAGCTCCAAGGCGGCCGCGCGGTCGTCACGGGGCAGCGGAGCGCCGAGAGCCTGTACGACTTCAACCTCGCCACTTATGACACCGGTGACACTTTCGACCAGTCGCTGTCGAAGGGCTTCATCGAGATCTGGTCGCTGCCGAGCAAGATCAGCGCTCGCCGCGACGCGAAGGACGCTGGCTGAGCTTGTCGAAGCCAGGGGACGAGCTAGCGAACCGCGCCGGTGAAGCCGGCGCTCTGTGGGGCGCACGCTTCGCGTCCGGCCCCTCGGACGCGCTGCAGAACCTCAGCCGCTCGACGCACTTCGACTGGCAGCTTGCCGACTACGACATCCTCGGCTCGATGGCTCACGCCACAGCTCTGGCGAAGGCCGGCTATCTCAGCGACGACGAACTCGCCGAAATGCTCGTGGCGCTCGAGAATCTGCGGCAGGCGGTGACCGACGGCACCTTCCGCCCGACGGCGGCCGACGAAGACGTGCATTCGGCGCTCGAGCGCGGGCTGATCGATCGTGCCGGACCGGAACTGGGCGGCAAGCTGCGTGCGGGCCGGAGCCGCAATGACCAGATCGCCACGCTCACCCGAATGCTGCTTCGCGATCACGCCAGGCGCATCTCGGTGCTCGTGGTCGACCTCATCGACGCCATCTCGGCGCAGTCGGTCGCGCACGACACCGCGGTGATGCCGGGCCGCACCCACCTTCAGCACGCCCAGCCGGTGCTGCTGGCCCATCACCTGCTTGCGCACTGCTGGCCGCTGGTGCGCGACCTCGAGCGGTTTCGCGACTGGGATACCCGGGCCGACGCCTCGCCGTACGGTTCAGGGGCGCTCGCCGGCAACACGCTCGGGCTCGACGTCGCCGGGGTTGCGACCGACCTCGGCTTCAGCGCGGGTTCGGAGAACTCGATCGATGGCACGGCCAGCCGGGATGTCGTGGCGGAGTTCGCATACATCACCGCTCAGCTGGGTATCGACCTCTCCCGTTTCGCGGAGGAGATCATCATCTGGAACACCCGCGAGTTCGGCTTCGTCACCCTGAGCGACTCCTATTCGACCGGGTCGTCGATCATGCCGCAGAAGAAGAACCCCGACATCGCCGAGCTGGCCCGTGGCAAAGCCGGCCGGCTGATCGGCAACCTCTCCGGTCTGCTCGCGACCCTCAAGGGTCTCCCGCTCGCCTATAACCGCGACCTGCAGGAAGACAAGGAACCGGTCTTCGACTCGATCACCACCCTCGAGGTGCTGCTCCCGGCGTTCACCGGAATGGTCAGCACCATGACGTTCCACACGGACCGCATGGCCGAACTCGCGCCGCAGGGCTACTCGCTTGCCACCGATGTGGCCGAGTGGCTGGTCAAGCAGCGGGTGCCGTTCCGGGATGCCCACGAGATCACCGGGGCACTCGTCGCCTTCTGCGAGGCCCGCGGCATCGAACTCGGCGAGCCCACCGACGCGGACTACGCGGCCATCTCGCCCCACCTGACGCCGGGCGTGCGAGACGTGCTGACCGTGGAAGGATCGATCTCGAGTCGCGATGGTGTCGGCGGAACGGCACCGGCCCGGGTGGCCGAACAACGCGCCCTGCTCGCGAAGCGGGTCAAAGAACTGAAGGAACGGACGACATGAGCCTCGACAAAGACCTCACCAAGGAACAGAAGAAGCAGCGTGAGAAGGAGTTCAGAGCCAAGCGGCAGACTCAGACGCGCACCGGTCGCATCACGATGTGGGTCATCTTCGGCATCGCCGCCGTGCTGGCGA
>JAZJYU010000119.1:0-6045 GCA_040390225.1 Actinomycetota bacterium
GCCCTCGGCGACGAGCGTCTTGGTGGGGCGTACCTGCACCGGCGGGGAGTTCTCGCCCGGAAGCCGCACGGCCACCGTGACGGTGGCCGTGGCAGTGCCGCCCCGGCCATCGGTGATCGTGTACCCGAAGCTCACCGAACCGCTCGCCGTCGACGCGAGCGTGATCTGCAACTGCTGACCGTTGTTGATGATGTCGACCCGGCCGACCGCGGAGTCTATCGGCGTGAACGACGAGATCACGATCACGTCGCCGTTCGCGTCGTAATCGTTCAGCAGCACGGGCAGCACGCTCGTGCGGGAGGGCCGCGCGCCGAACGAGTCGTTGACGGCAACAGGGGGCAGCTGGGTCTTCTCGTACTGCGGCGGGGTGTCCTCGCTGTTGTCCTCCACCTGCTGCTGGTCTTTGCGCACTGAGATGAGGTCGGACCAGTTGTCGATGTATTCGCCGGACTGCTGCACCGCCCACGTTCCGCCGCCCCGCGGGTCGTTGAGCACGACGGTGTCACCGTTCGAGACGAAGGTCATTCGTGATGCGAGCGCCGGGAGGGAATCCAGGGAGAGCGAAACCGAAGCGCTGCCGACGCAATGGCGCCACGCGGAACCGTCCGTCCAGGCGGCATAGCTGCAGTCACCAACCACGGCCGGCGCGATGGCGGTGCCGGAGTGGCCCGATTCGAGCACGTTGATCGCGCCACCGCCCAGCGGCACGTCGAGAAGGCCGCCCGAGTAGCCGACGAGCACGCTGGAGCCCCCCGTGGTGGCCTGCTGCAGCACGGGCGCACCGTCAGACGGTACCCGCCCGGAGAGCGAGATCGTGCCGGCCGGGGTGTCCATCATGCGCGCGGCCTGGTCGAGCAGCACCCATTGGCCGCCCACCGACGTGATCGAGATGCCGATCTTGGATGTCGAGAAGCGGGCAGAGGATGTCTCTGCGACGGTGTCCGAATGCGCGGCGTCGATGCGGTACACCTCGCGTGCGGACGCGGAATAAACGAACAGCATTCCATCGGGCGTGACGCTGGCGACGGTGTCGGCGCCAAGGCTGAGTGTCGGGGTCGACTGGGCATCGAACTGGGCCAGGCTCGACTCTGAGACGATCCAGTACTGCCCTGTGCTCGCGGACCCGATGACCACGTTGCCGCCGGCGATGAAGAGTTCGGGGTCGGCCGGTGGCAGTGGCACGCTGTCGAGGATGGCGGAGGTCGCCGGGTCCACGATATCGACCTTGGCGTTGCTGCGGTCGAACAGCAGCACTGTCGAACCCTGCTGCACGACATCCAGTTCGGCTCCGGCGCTCGCCACCACCGTGTTCAATTCGAGCACCTGCGGGTTGGCGCGGCCGATCACCTGGGAGGCGCCGTTCGCCACCCAGACCGAACCGTCGTCGAGAGTGATCTTCTGCGCTGCGTACCCGGTGGAGACGACCGCGACCGTTATGACGAGTACGGCGATCACAAAACCGCTCGCCAGGGCGACGACGAGCGATTTGTGCGCACGGAGCCAGCGCCTCACGCTGTGCCGTTCACGTGTGAAGATCTCACTGGCCGAAATCCACGCATTTCTCACTGCTTGGCGGGCCGATCTTGCCCTCCCGATTCACGGTCACCGTGATGCAGACCTGCTGACCCTGGCTGGCGTCGACGACGTAGCTCGCCGTGCTCTGAATGCTCGACCTGCCGTCGTTCGTCGTGATCTGGTAGCTGTCGCTCGACTTGATGCCCGGGTCGGCCCAGCTGAACTCCACCGAACTGCTCGTCGAGCGCGCCGTGATGTCGGTCACCTTCGGGATGTCGCCGCTGTTCGCCCTGATCAGCACGATCGTCGCGGTGGCGCCCAACGCGATCACGAGCACCGCGGCCGCGACGAGGCTCCAGGCCAGCGCCTGCACACCGCGGCTCTGCCGTGGCGCCGTGCTGTTGCTGCCCGCGTTCACCCCGGCGGTCTGCTTGAGGATCGTGCCGACGCCGGTGTAGCCGGCCGCCGAGCGTCGGCGGCGACGGTTGGGGCGCTGGCCCACGGCTCCGCCAGCGCTGCGGATGCGGGTGCGATCCTCGAGGTCTGACACCGTGGCGAGCGCCCAGTCGTCCATCGCGACCTCGATCGGAGTCTGCGGCACGCCGATCTCGGTCTCGACCGACTGAAGTTCGCGCACCAGTTCGAGCACGCTCGCCGGTCGCTGGTCCGGGCGCCGCGACATCGCCCGCTGCAGGATGCGCTCGAGGCTCTGTGGAACGTCGGACCGCCCGATCGGCTGCACCTTCGCACGGTTGATGCGGGAGATGAGGTCGGCCGACTTGTTCGACTCGCCGGGGATCTCGAACGGCGAGCGCCCGGCCAGAAGCGAATACACCGTGGCCGCGAACGACCAGACCTCCGACTCGATGTTGCCGGGGGTTTCATCCATCAGCACCTCTGGCGCCGACCACGGGATCGACATGCCCACGGACTCCGCGCTCTGCGACTCGCTCAGGGTGGATGCGATACCGAAGTCGGAGAGCACGGGATGCCCGTACGCCGTGAGCAGTATGTTGGATGGCTTGATGTCCCGGTGCAGCACCCCGGCCCGGTGTGCCGTCTCAATGGCGCTGCCGATCTTCACGGCGATACGCAGCACCTCGGGTACCGGAACCCGCTCGCGCCGGTACCGCTCGCTCAGGGCTGATGAGCACAGCTCCATCACGAGGTAGGGACGGCCGTCGGCCGACACGCTGGCCTGGTAGACCGTGAGGATCGACGGGTGAGCGCTCAGCTGGGCCATGAGGTTGGCCTCGGCCTGGAACATCTGGCGCACCTGGTCGTTGACCATCTCGCTGAGCATGACCTTGACGGCGACCTGCCGCCTGGGCATATTCTGCTCGTACAGGAAGACGTCGGCGAAGCCGCCAGAGCCGAGAACGTGCACGTGACTGAATCCGGGCAGCACGGGAGGCTGGGACGGCAGACGTCGAGCCATCTCGCTCCTTCCCCTGAAACCAGTTTCTTATTGTAGGCATGCCCTTCCCGGGGCACCTGGGTGTGTGGTTCGAACTATGGACCGGCTGTGATCAGCTTTTCTTCGGCCTGTGCGGCGGCAGAGGGCGTGGCGAAGTGTCCTCGATATCGGGCAGCCCGCTGCTCTCGACGACGTCGACGACGACGGTCGTGACATTGTCGCGACCTCCGCCGGCGAGAGCCGCGTCGACCAGGGCCTGGGCCGTTGCCAGCGGGCTCAGACCCGCGGCGAGCAGCAGGCGGATGTGGTCGTCATCCACTTCGCGCGTGAGTCCGTCGGAGCAGAGCAGCAGTCGCAGCCCCTTTCGGGCCGGCACCGACCAGAAGTCGGTGCGCGGTTCGGCGTTGAAACCGACCGCCCTGGTGATGACATTGCTCTCCGGATGCGACTCCGCGTCTTCGCGCCGGATCAGCCCCGCCGCCACCAGTTCCTGAACCACCGAGTGGTCTGTCGTCACCTGAATCAGCTCATTCTGCTCGAAGGCGTAAACCCTCGAGTCGCCGACGTTGAACACCATGAAGTACGGGTCGCCCTCCATGATGGTGAGAGCGGCGCCGGTCACCGTCGTGCCGACCCCGAGCGAATGCTCGTCTGCCGCCTGGCCGATATCCTCCGTCGCACGCCTCAGCGCACGATCGATGGCCTCGGGACCGGTGAAGTCGCCGACAGCCCCCTCGGCGAGACGGGCGACGACCGCGGCACTCGCGACATCCCCGGCCGCGTGGCCGCCCATGCCGTCGGCGATCGCGAACATCGGCGACTCGGCGATCAGGCTGTCTTCGTTGTGCGCTCGCCTGCGGCCGACATCGGTGGCGGCACCCCATGAGAGCACGAGTCCGACGCCGGGTCGCCCGGGCAACGACAGTACCCGCTGGGCGGCATCGCGCCCCATCTCGGTCACGACGCGCTCCCCGTTTGCGGGCTCGCCAGCCCGAGTATCTCGACGATGTTTCCGTCGCCGACGTCGACCACGGTGCCTGGGACGGCGACGATCGATTCACCACCTCGCAGCTTCACCGGGTCGCGGCCGGGCACGACCACGACGGTGCCGTTCGTCGACCTGAGGTCGGTCACGATCACCAGCGCACCCTGCTGGCGCAGTTCGAGGTGGGTGCTCGACACCTCACGCAGCGGCGAAGGCACCCGCACCAGGCGGGGCGCGCGACCGCTGACCACCCTGGGGAGGCTGGGTCTGCGACCGATGAAGGCCGGAGCGTCGAGCCGGATGGGCGCGCTGGCGTTCACGCTGAAACTGTATTCGTGCGGAAGGGTGGAGAGCTGATCGATCGAGAACGGTGCGGTGGGAACGTCGACAGGGCTGTTCCGTTCGGAAGCGCGCAGCGCTGCCAGCGCCTCCCGCGGCACGTCGGCGAGGGGCGGGCGTTGCTTGATCACCGTGTCGGCGTCGAGCCCGGACGGCTCGTCCGCGATGAACCGTGGTGCGCGCAGCACGGTATCGGCGTCGGGCTCGGGCTCCATTAGTCCATTGTCCCCTCCCATCGCCGCGAACGGTCGTCCCCGTTCGGGGTTATCCACAGGGGCGCTTGGTGAGGCCTGTTTTCCACTGATTCCGCAGCAAGACAGCGCTGATATTGCGGAATCACTTGTTCTGAACCGATCGCACTGGCAGACTCGGCACCATGGTCGCCACACCGAAGCCCCTTCAGCTCGACAGCGTCTCCAAAGCGATCATCGAACAGCTGCAGGCGGATGGCCGTCGTTCGTACGCCGAGATCGGCAAGGCGGTCGGGCTCAGCGAGGCCGCCGTGCGACAGCGCGTGCAGAAGCTCACCGAATCCGGCGTGATGCAGGTGGTCGCCGTCACCGATCCGATGCAGCTCGGGTTCTATCGGCAGGCGATGGTCGGCATCACGGTGACCGGCGACACGACCGCGGTCGCCGACGCGCTGTCGGCGCTCGCAGAGGTCGACTACGTCGTGCTCACGGCCGGAAGCTTCGACATCCTGGCCGAGGTCGTCTGCGAGAACGACCAGGACCTCATCGACCTGCTCAACAAGGAGATCCGGGGCATCCCCGGGGTGCGCTCCACCGAGACCTTCGTCTATCTCAAGCTCCAAAAACAGTTCTACAACTGGGGAACACGGTAATCATGACCACCTACGACAACGCAGACCTCCAGCAGAAGGCCAAAGACCACCTCTGGATGCACTTCGCCCGGCAGTCCGTCATGGAAGACGGCGGCGGCGTGCCGATCATCGTCAAGGGCGATGGGCATCACATCTGGGACTCGACCGGCAAGAAATACTTCGACGCGCTCAGCGGGCTCTTCGTCGTCAACGCCGGCCATGGCAGACGGCGGCTCGCGGATGTCGCGGCGAAGCAGGCTGCGGAACTGGCCTTCTTCCCGATCTGGTCGTATGCGCATCCGAATGCCATCGAGCTCGCCGACCGCCTCGCTTCGTACGCTCCCGGTGACCTCAACCGCGTCTTCTTCTCGACCGGTGGCGGCGAGGCCGTCGAGACCGCGTTTAAGCTCGCCAAGTACTACTGGAAGCTGCGGGGACGCCCCACCAAACACAAGGTGCTCTCCCGCTACGTCGCATACCACGGCACGACGCAGGGCGCGCTCGCCATCACCGGCATCCCCGCGATGAAGGAGATGTTCGAGCCGGTGACGCCCGGCGGCTTCCGGGTGCCGAACACGAACTTCTACAGAGCCGCGGAGATGGGCGCGCCCGCCGGCGATCTCGAGGCGTTCGGACTGTGGGCGGCGAACCGCATCGAGGAGCAGATCCTGTTCGAGGGACCGGAAACCGTCGCGGCCATCTTCCTCGAACCGGTGCAGAACTCGGGCGGGTGCTTTCCGCCGCCGCCCGGCTATTTCCGGCGGGTGCGAGAGATCTGCGACCAGTACGACGTGCTGCTGGTCAGCGACGAGGTGATCTGCGCATTCGGGCGCATCGGCGAGTTCTTCGCCTGCGACGCCTACGACTACGTGCCAGACATGATCACCTGTGCGAAGGGCATGACGAGCGGATACTCGCCGATCGGGGCGACCATCGTCTCCGACCGCATCTACGAACCCTTCAAAC
>JAZJYU010000119.1:6055-12982 GCA_040390225.1 Actinomycetota bacterium
CTACCACGGCTACACGTTCGGCGGGCACCCGGTGTCGGCCGCGGTGGCGCTCGAGAACCTCGACATCTTCGAAGAGGAGAAGCTCAACGAGAATGTGCGGACCAACTCCCCCGCCTTCCGCGCAACCCTCGAAAAACTGCTCGATCTCCCGATCGTCGGCGACGTTCGCGGCGACGGCTACTTCTTCGGCATCGAGCTGGTGAAAGACAAGGCAACGCGCGAGACCTTCAACGACGAGGAGTCCGAGCGCCTGCTGCGCGGCTTCATGTCGAAGGCGCTCTTCGACGCCGGACTGTACTGCCGCGCCGACGACCGCGGGGATCCGGTCGTGCAGCTCGCGCCGCCGCTCACCATCGGCCAGCCGGAGTTCGATGAGATCGAGCAGGTGCTCAGAGGCGTGCTCACCGAGGCCTGGACGAAGCTCTGATCGCCGTCTGACAATGGGCAGCTACTGGAGCGACATCGGCCCGGTCGCAAAGCGACCTCGGGCCGAGAATGTACCTTCTGCCGACGTCGCCATCGTGGGCGGCGGCCTGACCGGACTGTGGACGTCCTACTATCTCGCGAAGGCGGACCCCTCGCTGCGCATCGTGATCCTCGAGAAGGAGCACGTGGGCTTCGGTGCGTCCGGGCGCAACGGCGGCTGGTGCTCAGCGCTGTTCCCGGCGTCCACGGCGAAGCTGGAGCGGTTGCACGGACTCGACGCTGCGCTACGGATGCGGCGGGCGATGCTCGACACCGTGGACGAGGTCGGGCGGGTCGCTGCCGCCGAGGGCATCGACTGCGACTTCGCGAAGGGCGGCACGGTGAGCCTCGCGCGCGGCGACGCGCAGTGGGCCGCGGCTCGGGAAGAGGCGGCCGAGGCTGCGCGGTATGGTGTCGACGACATCCGGCTCACCGATCGCGGAACGTTCGATCCCGCCTGCGCGCGCGTGCATCCGCTGAAGCTGGTGCTCGGGCTGGCAGCCGCGGCCGAGCGGCTTGGCGTGACGATCCTCGAGGGCACCGAGGTGCGCCGTTGGGAGCCAGGGCGCGTGATCACGTCACTGGGCACGGTGACGGCGAAGCACATCGTGATCGCGCTGGAGGGGTACGGGGCGACCGTGCCGCAGACCCATCGCGACGTGCTGCCGCTGTACTCGCTGATGATCGCGACCGAGCCGCTCGACGACGCACTGTGGAACGGCATCGGCATCGCGCACGGACAGACCTTCGCCGACTTCCGCCACCTGCTCGTGTACGGGCAGCGCACCGCAGACAACCGGTTCGCGTTCGGTGGGCGCGGGGCGCGATACCACTGGGCTTCCCGTATCCGCCCTTCATACGACGAGGTGCCGAGCGTCTTCCAGCACCTTCGCCGCGCCCTCGTCGATATCTTTCCGCAGGCCCGGGATGCCGCAATCACCCACCACTGGGGCGGCCCGCTCGGCGTGCCCCGCGACTGGCACGCGCACGCGTCGTACGACGCCGGAACGGGCATCGCGAGCGCCGGAGGTTACGTCGGCGACGGACTCAGTACCACGAACCTGGCCGGCCGCACGCTCACCGACCTCATTCTGCGCCGCGATACCGAACTCACTCGCCTGCCCTGGGCCAACCACCGTTCACCACGGTGGGAGCCCGAACCGTTCCGCTTCGCAGGCGCCAACCTCGGCACCGTGGCGATGGGCATCGCGGACGCCGAGGAGCGACGCACTCACCGCCCGTCGGTGGTCGCACGGCTGATGGGCCCGCTGACCGGCCACTGACGATGGTCGGTCGCCGTCACTCGACCGCGGCGGCGAACTGCGAGTTGTACAGCCGGAAGTAGGCGCCCTCGGCGGCCAGCAGTTCGCTGTGCGTGCCCTGCTCCACGATCGAGCCGGACTCCATCACCAGAATCAGGTCGGCATCCCGAATGGTCGACAGCCGGTGCGCGATCACGAAGCTGGTGCGGTCTGACCGCAGCGCCTTCATGGCCTTCTGCACCAGCACCTCGGTGCGGGTGTCGACCGAGGAGGTCGCCTCATCGAGGATGAGCACGCTCGGCCGGGCGAGGAACGCCCGCGCGATGGTGAGCAGCTGCTTCTCCCCCGCGCTCACATTCGACGCCTCGTCGTCGAGCACGGTGTCGTACCCGTCCGGCAGCGAGTGAACGAAGCGGTCGACATAGGTGGAGCGCGCGGCTTCGAGCATCTCGTCGTCGGTCGCGTCCGGGCGGCCGTACAGGATGTTCTCGCGGATCGTGCCGCCGAACAACCAGGTGTCCTGCAACACCATCCCCATTCGCGACCGCAGGTCATCGCGGGTCATGGTCGCCGTGTCGACACCGTCCAGCGTGATCCGGCCGCCGTTCAGCTCGTAGAACCGCATCATCAGGTTCACCAGCGTGGTCTTGCCCGCACCGGTCGGTCCCACGATCGCGACCGTCTGGCCCGGCTCCGCCACCAATGACAGATGCTCGATGAGCGGCTGCTCCGGCGTGTAGCTGAACGAGACGTCATCGAAGGCGAGGCGCCCGGCGGTGGCCGGGCCCGGCGTCTGCGCGGGTGACGGGTCCGGTGACTGCTCGTCCGCATCCAGAAGCTCGAAGACGCGCTCGGCGGACGCGACGCCGGACTGGAGCAGGTTCGCCATGCTCCCGAGCTGCGTCAGCGGCTGGGTGAACTGACGGGAGTACTGGATGAACGCGGTCACGTCCCCGAGACCGAGACTGCCTGAGGCGACGAACAGCCCGCCGACGACCGCGATGACCACGTAGACGAGGTTACCGACGAACATCATCGCCGGCATGATGATGCCGCTCACGAACTGTGCACCGAAGCTGGCGCGGAACAGCTGCTCGTTCTTGTCCGCGAACAGTGCCTCGACCTCGCGATGGCGCCCGAATACCTTCACCAGCGCGTGCCCGGTGTACGTCTCCTCGATGAGGCCGTTCAGCTCGCCGGTGTTCTTCCACTGCGCCACGAACAGCTTTTGCGACCGCTTCGCGATCACCGATGTGATCAGGATGGTCAGCGGGATCGTGACCAGTGCGACCACGGCCAGGATCGGGGAGATCAGGAACATGAAGACCAGCACGCCAACCACGGTCAGAAGGGACGTGAGCAGCTGGCTCATGGTCTGCTGCAGGCTGGTCGAGATGTTGTCGATGTCGTTCGTGACGCGGCTCAGCAGTTCGCCGCGCTGCATGCCGTCGAAGTACTTCAGCGGCAACCGGTTGATCTTCGTCTCGACGTCGGAACGCAGCCGGTAGACCGTGTTCTGCACGACGGTGTTCAGCACGAGACCCTGCAGGTAGCCGAAGATCGACGACAGCACGTATAAGAAGAGAAGCAGAATGAGGATGCGGCCCACGGCAGTGAAGTCGATGCCATGCCCAGGGGTGAGGGTCATGCCGCTCAGCAGGTCGGCCTGCTGATTGTTGCCGGCCGCGCGAAGCCCCGCGATGATCTGCGCTTTGGTCGTTCCCGCGGGGAGTGTCGCCGAGATGGCGCCGTCGAAGACCAGGTTGATCGCGTTGCCGAGCAGGCGCGGACCGAGCACCGTGAGGAACACGCTCACCACGGTGAGCACGATGACGAGCACGATCTTGAGCCGTTCGGGCGAGAGCCGGGTGAGCAGTCGTTTCGCCGACGGGCCGAAGGCGATCGACTTCTGCGCCGGGCCTTGCATCATGCCCATCGGGCCGCCGGCCGGACCCCTTCGTGGGCCCTGTGCGTTGGTCATGCCGCCTCCTCCGCGGTGAGCTGCGACTCGACGATCTCGATGTAGGTGGGGTTCGTGGCCAGCAGTTCGTCGTGAGTGCCCCGGCCGACGATGCGGCCGTCCTCCAGCACGATGATCTGGTCGGCGTCCACGATGGTGGACACCCGCTGGGCGACGATGACCATCGTCGCCCCGCGCACGTCGCGGGCGAGCGCTCGTCGCAGGCGGGCATCCGTCGCCAGGTCGAGGGCGGAGAAGGAGTCGTCGAAGAGGTAGATCTCGGGGCGCTTGACCAGCGCCCTGGCGATGGCCAGCCGCTGGCGCTGACCGCCGGACACATTCGTGCCGCCCTGGGCGATCGGCGCCTCGAGACCTTCTGGCATCTCGCTCACGAAATCGCGAGCCTGGGCGGTTTCGAGCGCGGCCCAGAGCTCGTCATCGGTCGCGTCCGGCTTGCCGTATCGAAGGTTCGATGCGACCGTTCCCGAGAAGAGGTACGGCTTCTGCGGAACCAGGCCGATGCGGCTCCACAGGAGGTCGGGGTCGAGATCGCGAACGTCGATGCCATCGACGAGCACGCTGCCCGAGGTCGCGTCGAACAGCCGCGGCAGCAGGTTGACCAGGGTCGTCTTGCCAGCGCCGGTGCTGCCGATGATCGCCGTGGTCTTGCCCGCCGGAACCTCGAAGTCCAGGTCGGTCAGCACGGGCTGCTCGGCTCCCGGGTAGGCGAAGCCCACGTCGCGGAACGCGATAGTGCCGTGCTCGCGCAGGGCCGTGACCGGATTCGCTGGGGGCACAACCGACGAGTCGGTGTCGAGCACTTCGCCGATGCGATCGGCACTGACGGAGGCGCGCGGGATCATCATCGCCATGAAGGTGGCCATCATCACGGCCATCAGAATCTGCATGAGGTACTGCAGGAAGGCGGTAAGCGTACCGATCTGCATCGACCCGCTGTCCACCCGGAACGCGCCGAACCAGATCACGGCGACGCTCGACAGGTTGAGCACCAGCATCACGATCGGGAACATCAGCGATGTCAGCCGGCCCACCCGCAGCGCGGTTTGAGTGACAGCGTCGTTCGCGGTGGTGAAGCGCTTGGTCTCGACATTCTCACGCACGAACGCACGTACGACGCGGATGCCGGAGAGCTGCTCCCTGAGCACGCGGTTGATGATGTCGATGCGCTTCTGCATCAGTCGGAACTGCGGGACCATCCGCGAGATCACCAGCCCGATCGAGATGATCAGCACCGGCACGCTCACCGCCATCAGCCAGGACAGCTGCAGGTCCTGCTGCAGAGCGAGGATGATGCCGCCGACAGCGAGGATCGGCGCGGACACCATCATGGTGCAGGTCATCAGCACCAGGAGCTGGATCTGCTGCACGTCGTTCGTCGACCGGGTGATCAGCGACGGGGCCCCGAAGGTCGTCACCTCGCGCTCCGAGAACGTGCCGACGCGATGGAATACGGCGGACCGGAGGTCGCGCCCGAGACCCATGGCGACCCGTGCGCCGAAGTAGACCGCCGTGATCGAGCAGGCGACCTGGGCGAGCGTGACGCCCAGCATCAGCACGCCCGTCGAGAAGATGTAGCCGGTATCGCCCTTCGCCACCCCGTTGTCGATGATGTCGGCATTGAGGGTCGGCAGGTAGAGCGACGCGATCGACTGCAGCAGCTGGAAGAAGATCACGGCGACGATCAGCCGGCCATGCGGTGCGAGGAATTTCTTCAGAAGTCGGATGAGCATGTCAGTCCTTCCCGATCCCGATGACGACGAAATCAGTCAGGGTGTCGATGGTGAATGGATGGATCTCATTGAACTGTTTGATCGACGAGGCGAAGGCGATGAGGCGAAGGAAGTAGGCGATCTCCTCAGCGCTGAAGCGCTGCCCGCCGACATCGTCGCTCAGCACGCGGGAGATCATATCGACGAATCCCTCGTCGGGGCGACGCTGCGGCATCCGGCCCGGGCCGAGCGCCCCCATGAGGTTGATGACCCCTTCTGTGCGCCGCTGCAGGATGGTCAGCAGGTCGTTCACCTTCTCGCGGAGCGGCGCATCGGGATCGATGGCGGCCATCATGCGGCGAACCGGCTCGGGGTCGAAGTACCGCTCGATGGCGGCGTCGATAATGCTGTCCTTGTCACCGAAGGCGCGGAAAAGGGTGCCTTCCGCGATTCCGGCGCGCTCGGCGATCTGCCTCGTGGTGACGTCACGGCCGTGCTCGAGCAGCATCGGGACGACCACGTCGATGATCGCCGACCGGCGCTCCTCTGGGGCGAGCGGTTTCGCTCTGGTCTTCGTGGTCACCGACCCATCCTAATGGAGTGAGTACTCACTCACAAGCAGTCATCCGCGGGGGAAGAACCCTGAGATCGTCTCCAGCTCCTCGGGCGCAGGGGTCCACGATGTCGCCGCCTCGGCATTCTGCACGACCTGTTCCGGCCTGGTCGCCCCCGCGATCACGCTCGACAGGCCGGGCTGTGCGAGCAACCATCCGAAGGTCGCCGCCAGCATCGTGATCCCGCGCTCGTCGCAGAAGGCCTGGTAGGCGTCGACCGCGTCCCACGGCACCCGATCGAGCGCCTCCGGCCGGATGGCGACCAGCCGGCTGTCCGCCGGGCGGGAGCCACCGCTGAACTTTCCGGTGAAGAGCCCGTTGAACAGCGGGAAGAATGGCAGAAAGCCGAGGCCGTAGTTGTTCGCCGCCGGCAGCACTTCTCGCTCTGCGTCGCGCACCAGCAGCGAATATTCGTTCTGGGCCGAGATGAAGCGCGGGTGGCCGCCGAGCACCGCCCGGTATTCGGCATCCGCGATCTGCCAGCCGGCCAGGTTCGAATGGCCGATGTAGCGCACCTTGCCCTCGGTGATGAGGTCGTCGAGCACCTCGAGGGTTTCGTCGATCGGGGTCACCGGATCGGGCTGATGCAGTTGATACAGGTCGATCCAGTCGGTCTGCAGTCGCCGCAATGAGGACTCGACGGCCAGCCGGACATAGCGGCGCGAACCGCGCACAGTCCAGTCCGGACCGTTGACACCGTCCATGTCCATCCCGAACTTGGTCGCCAGCACGATGTGCTCCCGCCGGCCCTTCAGCGCATTGCCCATCAGCGTCTCGCTGAGGCCGCGGGTGCCACCGTAGATGTCGGCCGTGTCGAACAGCGTCACGCCGGCGTCGATGGCCGCCCCGATGACCGCATCCGTACCGGCCTGGGTCTCGGTGACGGTCTTCGGCCG
>JAZJYU010000120.1:0-9597 GCA_040390225.1 Actinomycetota bacterium
CAACCCCGCCGCGACCCGGCGCAGCCCCCGCCACGCGGCGAAACGCGCCTGAAACGACTGTTCCGATAGGCTCGTGAATTGAAACACCTGACTCACGAGGAGCCTCATGCAGACCCTTCCCATCGACCCGCCGCAGCGCCTGCTCATGGGGCCTGGCCCGATCAACGCCGACCCACGGGTCTTGCGCGCCATGTCGGCCCAGTTGGTGGGCCAGTACGACCCGGCGATGACGGGCTACATGAACGAGACGATGGCGCTCTACCGCGACGTCTTCCGCACGGTCAACGAGGCGACGCTGCTCATCGACGGAACCAGTCGCGCCGGCATCGAGGCCGCGTTCGTCTCGTTGATCGAGCCGGGCGACCGCGTGCTGGTGCCGGTGTTCGGGCGGTTCGGCCACCTGCTGCGCGAGATCGCGGAGCGCTGCGGCGCCGAGGTGCACGTCGTCGAACGCGAGTGGGGCACCGTCTTCACCGTCGCGGAACTCGAGAGGGCGATTCTGGACTCCCAGCCGAAACTGGTCGCGATCGTGCACGGTGACACCTCGACGACCGTGGCCCAGCCGCTCATCGAACTGGGCGCGCTCTGTGCGAAGCACGGTGCGCTGCTCTACACCGACACCACGGCATCCCTCGGCGGCAACGTCTTCGAGGCGGACGCCTGGGGGGTGGATGTCGCGACCGCCGGCCTGCAGAAATGCCTCGCCGGTCCCTCCGGGAGCTCCCCGATCACCCTGAGCCGGCAGGCCGTCGACACCGTGAACCGCCGGAAATCAATCGAGGCGGGCATCCGTGTCGAAGGGGACTCGGTGCTCGCGCAGCCGATCCGCAGCAACTATTTCGACATCAGTCAGATTCTCGACTACTGGGGGCCGAAGCGGCTCAACCACCACACCGAGGCGACGAGCATGCTCTACGCGGCACGCGAGTGCGCGCGCCTGCTTGTCGATGAGGGCATGACGAACGCGGTCGAGCGTCATCGCCTGCACGGCACGGCGATGGTCACGGGACTGACGGCGCTCGGGCTGGAACTCTTCGGAGACCAGTCGGTGCGCATGAACAACGTCGTCGGAGTGCGCATTCCGGATGGAGTGAACGACGCGGCCGTGCGCGGCGCGATGCTGCAGGACTTCGGAATCGAGATCGGTACGTCGTTCGGTCCGCTGGCCGGAAAGGTCTGGCGCATCGGCACCATGGGGTACAACGCCCGTCGGGACACCGTGCTGCTGACCCTCGCAGCGTTCGAGCAGGTGCTGCGCAGAGCGGGATTCACGGCCACCGCGGGTGCTGGGGTGGGGGCCGCACTGGACTTCTACAGTGAATGAGACCGACCTGATCATGGACCGCTGCGAGCAGCTGGCCACGATCTCCAGTCAACCCGATCGCCTCGAGCGCGTGCACCTGTCGCCCGAACACGCGGCGGCGAACGCCCTCATCGCGGAGTGGATGAGGGATGCCGGACTCAGCACCTGGCAGGATGCGGCAGGAAACCAGTGCGGCCGTCTGGAGGGTCGCGAGCCGGGCCTCCCCGCCCTGCTGATCGGCTCGCACATCGACACCGTGCCCGACGCCGGGCGCTATGACGGCATGCTCGGAGTGCTGCTCGCGATCGCGGTCGCTGCGCGCATCCACCGCTCGCACAGCGAGCTGCCGTTCGCCCTCGAGGTCGTCGCCTTCAGTGACGAGGAGGGCACACGCTTCGGCATGGCACTGCTCGGCAGCCGCGCGCTGGCCGGCACCTGGAACGAGGAGTGGTGGTCCCTCGCCGACAAAGACGGCATCACGCTGGCGGAGGCCTTCCAGGACTTCGGGCTCGACCCGGCCAGGCTTCCTGGCGCGTTCCGGCGGCCGGAGAACTATGTCGGCTACCTGGAGACCCACATCGAGCAGGGTCCGATCCTCGAAGACCACGACCGGCGCCTGGCCGTCGTCACCTCTATCGCCGGCGCCCGGCGGTATGGGATCACGATCACCGGCAAGGCCGGCCACGCCGGGGGAACCCCGTTCGACCGGCGCAAAGATGCGCTGGTCGGTGCGAGCGAGCTGGTGGTCGAGGTCGAGCGGATCTCGAAGCAGCGCGGTGTGATCGGCACGGTGGGCAGACTCGAAGCCTTCCCTGGCGGGGTGAACGTCATTCCCGGCAGGGTCGAGCTGAGCCTCGACCTGCGGGCGGAGTTCGACCACGATCGGGACGCCGCGCTCGCCGAGGTCTGGGCAGCGGCCGCCGAGATCTGCTCGCGGCGCGGGCTGACCCTCCAGAAGCACGAGCTGTACCGCGCCGATGCCGTGCCTTGCGATCAGCGACTCATGCGGGCGATCGGGGCGGGCATCCGTGCGACGGGCGATGCCGAGCCGATGGCCTTCTGGAGCCGCGCCGGCCACGACGGCATGGCGGTGGTCGCACTCACCCCGATCGCGATGCTGTTCCTGCGCTGCCGCGGCGGCATCAGCCACCACCCCGACGAGGCGGTGAAGAAGGCGGATGTCGCGGCCGCGCTCGACGCTTTCGAGGCGGCAGTGCTGGCCGTGGCCGACGAGGAGACAGCGCAGTGACTGATCTCGCCGTTCGCATCGAGCGGGGCTACGCGGAGCTCTCGCCACAGGAACAGCGCGCCGCCGACTTCATGCGCGATCACCTCGACGACCTGGCCGTGTATAACGCGACCGAGGTCGCCTCGCTCAGCGGGGTGTCGAAGGCGACCGTCTCCCGGCTCTACCGACGACTGGGGTTCGCGAGCGCGGAGCAGCTGCGCGACCACGTGCGGGGCCTTCGCGGTGCGCCGCGGCCGCTCGCCGGCACGGACTTCGACGCCCACCTCGACAACGAGATCGCCAATCTGCGGTCGGCACTTGCCGGGCTGTCCCTCGACGCACCCGCCCGGCTCATCGCGCAAGCCCGGCGCGTACTCGTGATCGGCTTCCGCAACAGTTACCCGATGGCCCTGCACCTGCGGCAGCAGCTCGCGCAGGCCCGCGACGGCGTCGAACTCGCACCGCTACCCGGTCAGTCGATCGCCGAAGAGCTCGCCTCGCTCGATCCGGAGGATGTCGTCGTGCTTCTCGGATTCCGGCGCCGGCCGGCATCGTTCGCGACGCTCGTGGCCGCGCTGGACGGCATCCCCACGATCCTGCTGAGCGACCCCAGCGGGCGGCGCTACGCCGGCGCGGTCGCGCACCACATCGAGTGCCCGATCGACAGCGGTGCCGCCTTCGACAGCTACGCCGCGGCCGCGAGCGTCGTGTCGCTGCTGGCCTCGGCGGTGCTCGAGATGCGATCACGCGTGGCCGACGTCAGCGCCCGCTTCGCTGCGCTCGACGAGCTGGAGGGTTAGCGATCGATGTCGTGGCCGTCGAACAGATCGCCGCACTCGATCTCGTCGACCCCGTTCGCCACCAGGTAGTCGCGCGCTCCGCGGTCGCCGCTGAGCGAGTCCCGCACCGCGGCCCAATGCTCGCGACCGATCAGCACCGGATGCCCGGGCCGCCCCTCGAAGACGGCCTGCCTCAGCGAGTCTGCCGCGTACGGCTGAGCGGCCACCCTCTTGACCACCGACGCGGGCAGTTCGGGCAGGTCGACCAGGCTGATGAGGGCCGCGTCGCCGCACGCTGAGCGCAGTCCTGCCTTCAGCGAGGCCGACATCCCCTGCTCCCAGTCCCCGGCGATCACGGTGACGGCACCGGCCGGGACGTCGACGATCACCGCCCCGAGCACCACCATGACCGGCTCGCAGCCGGCCTGCCGCAGCAGTTCGACGGCGAGGTCGATCCAGGGCCGTCCGTCCGGTGTGCGCATGAGCGCCTTCGGCCGGCCCATTCGTGTGCCGCCGCCGGCGGCGAGCACGATCCCGGAGAGCGAGGTCACATGGGTAATGTTAGGTCGATGATGCACCTGAGCGACGACGAACTCCGTGACGGGTTGATGGCGAGCCTGGCCGTACCGCGCTGGGTCGACGACGTCATCGCGTTCTCGCCGTTCGAGTCGTTCGAGGCGCTGTTCAGCACGGCATCCGATGCGGCGACGCCGCTCTCCGCGGACGAGATCCAACAGGCGATCGCCGATCACCCGCGCATCGGTGAGAAGCCGATCGGCGAGGGGACAGCGCAGGAGTTCAGCCGGGCGGAGCAGGCCGGACTCCGCGACGACGACGGCGACCTCGACGAGGCCCTCCGCTCGGGCAACGAGGCGTACGAGGAACGGTTCGGGCGGGTGTTCATCATCCGTGCGGCCGGCCGTAGCAAGCGCGAGATCCTGTCCGAGCTGGAACGTCGTCTCGACCTGCCCAATAGCACCGAGCTCGAGATCGTCGGCGAGCAGTTGCGCGACATCGCCCTGCTGCGCATCGAGAAGCTGTGGGGACGGGTCGAGTGAGCCAGGTCACCACCCATGTGCTCGACGCGGCGGCGGGAAAGCCGGCCGCGGGCGTGCCGGTGTCGCTGCACAACGAGACGGGCGAGATCCTCGCGGTCGGTGTGACCAACTCAGACGGCCGTGTGCCGGACCTCGGACCGGATGCCCTCCCGGCCGGCATCTACACGATCGTGTTCGACACGGCGGCCCTGTCGACCTTCTACCCCAACGTCACGATCACCTTCACCGTCTCGGATGGTTCGCACTACCACGTGCCGCTGCTGCTGAGCCCGTACGCGTACAGCACCTACCGCGGCAGTTGAGCGACTGAGACCAGTGGTCGGTGCTTAGTAGTCCGTGCGCGCCTCGTGAGCGAGCCAGGCGTCGAACGGCGCCGGCGACTTCTCCACCCGCAGCGAGTCGATCGGCAGTCGCCACTCCGATCGCGGTTTCGAGAACAGCTCGTAGAACTCCCGATCGTCGAACCCGCCGCGCGCGGCGTCGTGCCGGTCCGCGGCGAACACGACCCGGTCGACCCGCGCCCACAGCGCGGCCGACAGGCAGAGCGGGCACGGCTCGCACGATGTGAACAACACGGTGCCGGCGAGTGAGAAGCCGCCGATCGCCTGGCACGCCATGCGGATCGCGACCACCTCGGCGTGTGCGGTCGGGTCGAGGTCGCGGGTGACGCGGTTCTGGCCCTCTGCGACGATCTCGTCCCCGCGCACGATGAGCGCGCCGAATGGGCCGCCTCCGTCGGCGACATTCTGCACCGCGAGGTCGATGGCCCGATTCAGCCAGTCGGCGTCGTTCACGCCAGGCCCGCGCTGAACCGCCAGGCGTCGCCGGCATCCGGCGCGTCGTCCCGGGTGATGGTCGCCTCGATCAGCCCGTACGGTCGGTCGGCGGCGATGAACACCTCGCCCCTGTTCTCGATGCCGAAGCGGTCGATGTCATAGTCGAAGTGGTGCTTGTTCGGCGCCTTCAGCCGGATCTCGGCGATCTGTGGATAGGCCTCCAGCACGGCGGTCCCCATGTGCCAGAGCGTCTGCTGCAGGGCGAGCGACTGCAGGGTGGCGAACTCCTTCACCATGAGTCTCTTCACGTCGGCGTAGATCGCGTCCCATCCGTGGTCCACCCCGTCATAGCGCCACTTCACGTCGAGTGCGGTCGCCATGATGCGGTCGTGGGTCTCCGGCAGTGTCGTGTATTCGTCCTTCAGAAAGCCGGCGAACTCGGAGCCGGTGGACTTCAGGATGGTGAGGTCCTTGAACCCCGCGACCACGTACTCGCCGGTGGCGTCCACGGTCACAGCCGCCGTACGGATCTCCTGACCCTTGCGCAGCCAGGTGTGGTCGTGCTCGCCGCCGTCGACCACCGCGCGCTCCCAGGCGTACTCCTCGATCTCGATCCGCGCGCCCTCGACCGGGTCGACATCGTGCACGAAGTGCCGCGCGAGTTCCAGGCCGAACTGCTCGATGGTGTCGATGCCTTTCGACTTGGCGAAGGCGAACGCGGTGTTCTTCTGCGAGTCGGTCGGCAGCACGTTCGACTGGTCGCCCACCAGGTAGGCCGGGGCGAACGGACCGCGCAGCGCCGTCGTCACGTTGAGGTCGCGGATCTCGTGGCGGGCCGTGTCGCGCACGATGCGCACGACGCGCGATTCCGCCTTGCCGTACTGGTTGTCGCCCAGGATTATTGCCATGCCCGATCATTCCAAATCCATGTGACGGGGAGGTTTCAGCGCACCAGAAGGGTCCCACGGGTGTCATCGGCGACCGGCACACCGGCCAGCCAGGTCGTGCGCACCACCCCGAGCAGTTCGCGGCCGTCAAAGGCGCTCACCGGGTACTTGTGCAGCAGCCGGTCGGCGTGCACCGTGAAGGTGGCGGCCGGCGCGAAGGCGACGAAGTCGGCGTCGGCGCCGACGGCGATGCGACCCTTGGTCTCGAGACCGGCGAAGTCCGCGGTCGACCGGGACATCCATCCGAGCACCCGGGTGAGCGGGATGCCGCGCTTCTGCGCCTCGGTCCAGATCGCGGAGAGGCCGGTCTGCAGGCCGGCGATGCCACCCCACGCCAGGCCGAAGTCGCCGTCCCCCGCGAACTTCAGGTCTGCGGTGGATGGCGAGTGGTCGGTGACGATGATGTCGATGTCGCCATCGAGCAGCGCCTGCCAGAGCAGTTCGCGGTTGGCTTCGTCGCGGATCGGCGGACAGCACTTGAACTGCGTGCCGCCGTCGGGAATGTTCTCCTCATCGAAGACGAGGTAGTGCGGACAGGTCTCGACGGTGATCGGGAGGCCATCGGCACGCGCCGCGCGGAGGGCGGGGAGTGCGGCGGCCGACGACAGGTGCAGGATGTGCGCGCGGGTGCCGTATTTTCGGGAGCCGGCGATCACCCGCTCGATCGCGGTGACCTCGGCCTCGGGCGGACGGGATTCGACGAAGCGGTGATAGTCCGTGCCGCCACCGGCATCGACGTGAGCGTCGAGCACGCCGGGGTCCTCAGCGTGCACGATCAGCAGGCCGCCGAAGCCGGCGATCTCTTCCATCGCCGCGTCCAGCTGGCCGGGCGAGAGGTGCTCGAACTCGTCGACGCCGGAGGGCGAGAGGAAGCACTTGAAGCCGAACACGCCGGCATCCCACAGCTCGCGCAGGTGACCGAGGTTCTGCGGCACGGCACCGCCCCAGAACCCGATGTTCACGACACTCTTCGCGGCGGCATCACGCTTGATGTCGAGCGCCTCGACCGTCGTAGTCGGGGGGATGCTGTTGAGCGGCATGTCGATCACCGTCGTCACGCCCCCCGCGGCGGCCGCTCGACTGGCGCTGCCGAAGCCCTCCCAGTCGGTGCGGCCCGGCTCGTTGATGTGCACGTGGGTGTCGACGATGCCCGGGATCAGCACGGCGTCATCCGCCAGCTCGACGGTCTCTCTGCCCTCGAGGCGTTCGGTGCCCACCGCGGCGATCACGCCATCCGTCACCCCCACCTCGGCCGGCCGGAACTCGCCGTCGATGAGCACCGATGCCGCGCGGATGACGAGGTCGAAGGCCATCCCCTCATTATCCCTGTCGATTTTCGTCGACGGTGTGCCCGCATCAGTGGCGACATCGTCGACGAAAGTGCACATCGTCGCCGCGCGGGGCGCGAAACGCGGTCGTCACACGGCATGCATAGGCTCCCGTCATGGAACGACTCCTCGAGTGCCCCAAACACATGGACTTCGGCCCCTGCGGCGGCGTCGCCTTCGACGGGAGCTGTGAGGTCTCGCCGAGTCGCTGCGTGTTCCTCGACCTGCCGACCGTGCGGTGGGACGGTCCCGCCCTTCGGCAACCGGGGGAGAGCGCCATGCGCCGCCGGCTGCGTGAGCGCCAGGTCGTCGTCGCCGACTTTCCCGCCCGAGCGCTCGACGCCTCGTCGATCGCCGAGTGCGGCGGCATTCTCGCGGGACACGTGGATGCCGTGCTGGCCGGCGACGCGGGCAACGCCCGGGTGCAGTTCTCGCCCGCCTATCGCGCCTCCCTCATCCGGGCGTCCGGCGTCGACGTCTGGACAGGACTCAACTGCCGCGATCGCAACCGCGTCGCGCTGGAGGGCGAGCTGGCGGCCCTCGCCGACGCAGGGGTCGCCGGCGTGCACTGCGTGACCGGCGACCACACCCTCACCGGCGACCGCCCGGATGCCGCACCGGTCTTCGACCTGGACTCGACCGAACTCGCCGCACTCGCCCGCGCCGCCGGACACCTGGTCTCCGTCGCGGAGGCCCCGGCGACCCCGCCGGTGAACCGCAGGCCCGATCGCCTGCTCGAAAAGATGCGGGCCGGCGCCGAGGTCTGTTTCGTGAACCACGCCGGTGGTGTCGCACCGGTGCGGGAGTTCATCGACCGGGCGCAGCAGCTCGGGGTGGTGATGGCGTTCATCCCGTGCGTGCCGGTCGTCGTCGACCGGGAGAGCGCGGCGCTGCTCGAGAGCTTCACCACCCTGGTGCTGCCGGAGGGATACCTCGCCCGAATTCTCGCGGCGGCCGATCCGTTCACCGAGGGCATCGCCGCCGCCGTGGAGCTGTCGCAGGAGCTGCTCGAGCTCGACGGCGTTCGCGGTGTCGACCTCTCCGGCGGAACGTCGGCCGGTCGGGAGGCATGGTTCGCGGAGGCGCTCGCGACGATCTCGGGTAACGTCGGAGCAGGATCGAAGGAGATCGAATGACCGCCACCAGCCGCCAGTGGAAACTCGTCAAACGACCCGTAGGGCACGTCGCCGACGACGACGTCGCGTTCGTGGAGGTGGAGCTGCCGCCTCTCGGGGCCGGCGAGATCCGGGTGCGCAATGAGTTCATCTCGGTGGACCCCTACATGCGCGGCCGGATGAACGACGCCAAGTCGTACATCCCGCCGTTCGAGCTCGATCGTCCGATGCTCGGCGGGGCGGTCGGCCGGGTGATCGAATCGAACGCCGAGGGCTACGAGGTCGGCGACCTGGTGGACCACTACGCGGGCTGGCGGGATGTCGCCCAGGGCCCGGCGAAGCACTTCACGAAGCGAACCGAACTGCCCGGCATCTCGCCCACCGTCTACCTCGGTCCGCTCGGTGTCGGCGGCTTCACCGCGTGGGTGGGCCTCACCGCGGTAGCGAACCTGAAAGCGGGGGAGGCCGTGTTCGTCTCCGGCGCGGCGGGGTCGGTCGGGAGCGCTGTTGGCCAGCTCGCTCGCGTGCTCGGGGCATCCCGGGTCATCGGCAGCGCGGGGTCGGACGAGAAGGTCGAGCTGCTCACGAGCAGGTACGGTTTCGACGCGGCTTTCAACTACAGGAACGGAAAGGTGTCGCGCCAGCTCGCCGCCGCCGCGCCGGAGGGCATCGACGTGTACTTCGACAACGTCGGCGGCGACCACCTGGAGGCGGCCATCTTCTCCATGAATGATTTCGGTCGCGCCGCGATGTGCGGCTCGATCGCGAGCTACAACGCCACCGAAGCCCCCGCAGCGCCGCGCAACCTGTACATGCTCACCACGAAGTCGCTCTCCCTGATCGGGTTTACGATCGTGCACTTCGACCACCTGCAAGGTGAGTTCGCGGAGAAGGTCGGTCCCCTGGTCGCGTCGGGCGATCTCGTCTGGGACGAGACGATCGTGGACGGCGTAGAGAACGCCCTGGAGGCGTTCCGAGGCCTGATGACGGGCCAGAACACGGGAAAGATGCTGGTCCGCGTCTAGCGACTGCGCGAACTGTAAGAATTGGCGGCAAATCGGAA
>JAZJYU010000120.1:9672-10104 GCA_040390225.1 Actinomycetota bacterium
CCGACCCAGGTGTCCGGCTGGTCGAATCCGTCCGGATGCTTGGCCGCGAACTCCGCCCAGCGCGCGCGGCGCTCCTCCAGCGGCAGCTGTGCGAACTCGAAGGTGTTGAGCCAGGCGAGCTGCTTCAGGTACGGCGACCGGCGAGTGTATGCGTTCGCGATCTCGCCCGACGGCGCGATCTCGGCACGACCCTGCACCACGAGCTGCCTCGTGAACCCGGGCCAGAGGAAGGTGAGCGCCACCGATGCGTTGTTGACGATGTTGCCGGCTTTGCGCGACATCGCGTCGGTGTGGAAGTAGAAGCCGTACGCGTCGAATTCGCTGAGCAGCACGGTACGGGCATCGGCCTCTCCCGCGGGAGTCACGGTCGACAAGGTCATCTGCGGTCGCTCGGGATCGACCCGGTGTTCTACCTGGACACCCCGTCCACGG
>JAZJYU010000120.1:10114-21257 GCA_040390225.1 Actinomycetota bacterium
GCTCGGGATCGTCATTCCCGGGGAGCCAGTCACGCACCAGCTCCCACGGGCTGGCGGGCTCGGTCACGGCAGCGGCCGGAACGCGGCGATCTCGTCGATCGCCCTGACGCCGTTCACGATCGCCCGCTCGTAGATGGTCTTGCCCCACTCGGCTGTGGCAGCGGTCGCGTCGCCGATCACACCGGCCGGCCCGAAGTCGTTGCTCAGCCAGCCGAAGCTGACCGCGCCGCCGTTGAACTTGATCAGCTCGTTGGCTGCGAGATGGTCGGGAATCCAGCGCTCCGCCTTCGACATGTCGACCAGGTCCGGCCGGAGGTGCAGGATCATCGACGTCTCACTGTGTCCGCCGTGGATGCCGAAGCCGAGTTCGTCGGGACCCGGCTGATCGGCGTGCGCCTGGATTCCGGCGCCCATGAGGAAGGTGCGCAGCCCGAACTGACGGCGAATCTCGCGCAGTGCTACCTGGAGCAGGGCGATGTTGCCGCCGTGGCCGTTGAAGAACACGAGAGTCCTCGCCGGGGTGTTGGCGACGGACCGGCCGATGTCGACCACGGTCTCGAGCAGGGTCGTGGCGTTCAGCCACATGGTGCCCGGCGCCCAGTGATGCTCGTCCGACTTCGTGTACGCCAGCGTGGGAAGCAGCCAGATGTCGTGACCCTTCGCGGCGGCGGCGTCGACGACGGCCCGGCCGATCAGGTCGGCCGCGAGGTAGTCGGTCGACAGCGGCAGGTGCGGCCCATGATGCTCGATCGCGCCGGTCGGCAGCACGATGATCGAGTCCTCGGTGAGCGTGGCGGCGAGGGCCGGACCCGTGAGATCGACGAGGTCGCGCGTCATGAGACTTTCCGTCCTGTCACGAGGGTGGGGTCGACGAGCTTGCCCGGGTTGAGCAGGCCGTCGGGGTCGGTGGTCGCGGCGAGCGCGATGGTGCGTTCGGGTTCGAAGTCCACGAACCACTGGTGCGGGTTGTGGAAGCCGACGCCCAGTTCGGTGAGCTTCGCGAAGCCCGCGTACACGTCATCCGGGTTCGCGTAGATTCCGGCCAGCATGCCGATCGGCCGGCCGTGCTGGGACTCGATATGCAGCATGCCGCCCGGGTACACCGCCTGCACCTCGTCGATGCGGTCGACCAGCGCGTCGCCGGAGACCTCCACATGGAAGTAGGTGTCTGGGTACGCCTTCTGCAGAAACTCGATGGGGTGGTTGTACGACATCATGCTGATCTTCATGGAGGCCTGTGGTCCCTCGCGCACGTCTTCGACACGCCCGCCCGCCGCCTCGACCAGTCGGGTCGCCTCGGCGACGGATGCCGGATCGAGAATTCCGCGCAGGCTCGCCCGGTCGGCGGGGATCGCCGGATCGGCCGGCAGGGCGTTCGCGAGCAGTGGCAGGTCGGCGGAGACGAGTCGGGGCGTCGGGTCGAGCGCCGCAAACGGCCTGATGAGCGAGATCGCCTGCTCGAAGGTGTCGAAGCTGGCGAAGAACGCGCGCCAGTCCTGCAACGGTTCGAGCGCGACGGTCGCTCGGGCGATGATCCCCGCCGTGCCGTAGTTGTGAATGTAGGGCTGGGCGTCCGCTCCCACGACGTGCACCAGGGCGGCGTCGGGCACCGCGTGAACCACGTCGAGCGCCAGGACGAAGCCGTTGCTGTTCGAGCCGTGCCTGATCGAGCCGGTGCCACCCGATCCGCCGGAGAGAAAGCCTCCGATGGAGGAGTTCGCGGTCGACGGGTACATCAGGATCTGCTGGCCGACCTTGTTCGCCGCCTGTTCGAGCGACACCATCGACGCGCCCGCCTCGGCGATGAGGAACCCGTCGCCGACCTCGGTGATCGAGCGGGCACGCGACAGGTCGAGCACCAGACCTCCGGACATCGGGATCGCCTGGCCGTAGTTGCCCGTGCCCTTCCCCCGTGGGGTGATCGGCACGCCGTGGCGCACCGCGGCGGCGACCGCCTGGGCGATCTGCTCGGCCGTTGCCGGGTACGCGACGAGGTCGGCCATGCCGAGCGGAAGCTGCGCGCTGATGATCGGGGAGAGACGGGAGCCGTCGACGGAGGCGCGCTCCAGTGCGGCGGGCTCGGTGGTCACTCCCTTGTCGCCCAGCAGTTCGCGGAGTTCGGCCTCGAGGCCGGCGGTGTCAGTCATCTGATGCTTTCTGTGGTCAGTGCATGACCATCCCGCCGGTGACGTTGATCGCCTGGCCGGTGAGATAGTCCGCGTCGGTCGACGCGAGGAAGAGGGCGACGCCGGCGACATCCGACGCCGTGCCGAGCCGCCCGAGCGGCGAGTAGCTCGCCCAGGTGGCGATGTCATGCTCGGTGCGGGTGTCCGCACCCATCTCGGTGAGGATGTAGCCGGGGCAGAGTGCGTTCGCGGTGATGCCGTGGCAACCCCATTCGAGAGCGGCGACCCGGGTGAGCGCGACGACCGCCGCTTTCGAGGCTGCGTATGCCCCCTCGTTCGCCCCGCCTTTCTTCGCCGCCATGCTGGCGATGTTGATGATAGTTCCGCCGCTGCCGGCGGAGAGCATCGAGCGCGCCGCCACCTGCATGGTGGTGAGCATCGCTCGCGTGTTGATGGAGAAGACCTCGTTCCACGACTCGGTCGTGGTGTCGAGCAGGGGGCCGAGTCTCAGGATGCCCGCGCTGTTGACCAGCACATCCACGCCCCCGAGACCGGCCACTGCTTCTTCGGTGACGGACTGCGCCGCCACCGGGTCTGCCAGGTCCACCTCGTGGAAGCTCGCGCCGATCTCGGTCGCAAGTCGCGTGCCGCAGTCGACCAGTCGGTCCACCACGCTCACGGCGGCGCCCTCCCGGGCGAACCTGGTCGCGATCTCGGCGCCGATCCCACGTGCACCGCCGATGACGACGGCCCGCTTGCCGCTCAGTCTGTCTGAGCCGGGCCGCGCTGTCGTCGTCATCGGTGGGTGCTCGTCGTTCTTCTAGAAGCCGAGCGAGATCGACTTGTCGAGGAACTTGTTGGTGAACAGGTCGCCCGGGGTGAGTCCGGCCTTCGGAGCGTCGCCGGTCGCGGTGAAGATCGGTGTGTCGATCGAGATCACCTTGGCCACGCGAGCGCTGTCGAAGTCACCGACATAGCCGTTGCTGCCGTCGATCTTCAGCTTCTTCATCTCCTTGACGGCATAGTTCACGACGTTGGCGTCGTAGACCCAGCCGTTGTTGTACTGGTTCACGAGGTCGACGATGAGCTTGTTCGCCGCCGCCGGGCTCTTGAAGTAGTCCACGTCCGCCTGCTGCAGCACGGGCACGAGCTTCGTCAGGCAGGCCGAGTCGGCCGACAGGTCACCGGTGCGCACCGAGAGGGCCTCGGGGTAGATCGGGTATCCCGTGTCGTTGATCAGCTGGAAGGTGACCGGCTTGTCCCAGGCCGACACCTCGTTGCCGTAGATGTAGGGCTCTGCCGTTGCGAAGCCCTGCTGGCCGGAGATGCCCTTGTCGGCGGCGAACTTCACCGGGGTGCCGTCATAGCTGCCGTCGGTTTCGGAAGCCGAGAGGATTCCGGAGCCCGTCAGGTAGCTCATGTACGCGGCTCCGTTGAAGTAGCGCACCGTGCCGCCCGGCTTCAGCGACTTGCCCAGCTCGGCGACCGTCTTGACCTTCGGGTAGGTTGCCGGGTCCCACATGATCATCTGGGGGGAGATGTCGTTCTCGGCCATGACCGCCGTGGTGGGCAGCTTGTCGGAGAACTGCAGCGCCTCATCCGTGGAGATGTAGGCGAGGTAGATGCTCTTGTCCTTGTACAGCTGCGACGACACCGTCTGGTAGCCGATGGCCGGGCCACCCGCGCGCACCTGGATCTTCACACCGGTCGGCTTGCCGGCCGAGTAGAGGTCGCCGGTCACGGTCTTGTTCTTGGCGTCGACGGTGGGGTTCGGTCCGACCATCTCGTACAGCTGCCCGTGGTCCGCTTCCGGGTTCCAGTCGGTCTGGACCGTGATGGTGGCCGGGCAGACCTTGGACAGGTCGGTGCCGATCGCCGCCGAGGCGCTGCTGCCGCCGGACGGGGTGCTGCTGGAACAGGCCGTCAGCGCGATACCGGCGGCGAGGACCATGCCGGTGGCGATGACGGAGCGAAGTGCTGTTTTGTGCATCGTTACTCCTTGGTTGATTGCTGTGCGGTGCGGGATGTGGAGCGGGAAAAGAAGATCAGAAGTCGTACCACCTGCCGACGACGAGCCGGGCGAGCCAGCCGAACAGCAGGAACACGGCGATGCCGAGCAGCGAGGCGATGATGATCGCGGCGAAGGTGCCGGCGCCGTTCGCTCGCGAGGTGGTCACCTGGACGAGCACGCCGAGGCCGGGATTGCCGCGCTGGAAGAACTGGTCGCCGACGATCGCGCCGATCACCGAGAGCCCGGCCGCGTTGCGGAGGCCGAGGAAGATCGAGGGCATCGCGCCCGGGAACTGGAGTTTGAGCAGCGTGGTGAGGTTGGACGCGCCCTGCAGCTGGAACAGCTCCCGCTGCGAGCGGTCGGCGGCGAGCAGGCCGAACAGCGTATTCGAGACCATGGGGAAGAGCGCGATCATCGTGGTCACGATCACCCTCGAGGGGAACTCGTAGCCGAACAGGATGCCGATCAGCGGCACGAGCGCGAGGATCGGGACGCACTGCAGGATCACCGCGTAGGGGTAGAGCGAGCGCTCGACCCACTTGGCCAGCGACATGAGCGTCGCCCACAGCACGCCGATCACGATGGCGAAGGCGAGACCGGTGAGGGCGACCTCGGTGGAGTTCAGCAGGTCCTGCCAGAGCTGCGGGCTGAAGTACTGGTCGTTGAAGAACTCCTTCAACACCAGGTGCGGATAGGGCACCAGAAAGCCCAGCCCCTGAACCTTGTCGTAGTAGAGCGCGAACAGATACCAGATGCCGATCAGGATCACGAAGACGATGACCGGCGGCAACCAGATCAGCGGACCGCGACCGCGTGCGTATGCCCGCCGCTGGCGTTCCCCCCGTCGCTCGATGGCGGCATCCCGTGGGGTCACGACGACCGTCTCTGCTCCCGACATCAGTGGTGTCCTTCCCTGAGCGCGTGCGAAACCTTGCCGACCAGTTCCGCGAATTCGGCGGTGAACCGGATGTCCGGGTCGCGCGGCATGGGGAACGGCACGTCGAAGGTGTCCACGATGGTTCCCGGCCGGCCCGACATCACGACGACCCTCGTCGACAGGTAGACCGCCTCCGAAACGGAGTGGGTGATGAACAGCCCCGCGAACTGCTGCTCGGTGAAGAGCTTCAGCAGCTCGTCGTTGAGGCGTTCGCGGGTGATCTCGTCGAGTGCGCCGAACGGCTCGTCGAAGAGGAACAGCTCCGGCGCGAGGGTGAGCGATCTCGCGAGCGATGCGCGCATCCGCATGCCGCCGGAGAGCTGCTTCGGCAGGCTGCCTTCGAAGCCGGTGAGTCCGACGAGCTCGATCGCCTCCTTCGCCTTGGCGGCGCGCGACTTCTTGTTCTCGCCCTGCAGCTCGGCCAGAAGCTCGACATTGCGCTCGACGTTGCGCCAGGGGAGCAGTGTCGCATCCTGGAAGACGTATCCGATCCGGTCGGTATCGACCTCGGCGGTGCCTTCGCTCGCAGTCTCGAGCCCGGAGGCGATGCGCAGAAGAGTGGATTTTCCGCAACCGGATGGGCCGACCACGGTGACGAACTCACCGCGGTTCACCGTGAGGTCGACACCCTGCAGCGCGATCGTGCCGTTGGAGAACTGCATCGCGACGTTGCGAAAATCGAGCAGGGTACCCGTGGCTGATGCCGCCGCGGGCTTCTTCTTGGTGGGAGCTGTCGTGGTCATCGTCAACTATCTCGTTTCCACTAGAGGGGGAGTGCGGATGGGGGAGGCGAGTTCATAGGTCACGGAACTCTGGGCGACGAGCGAGCCGGCGTGGATCACGTAGCGGTCTGGCGAGGCGTTCGCGATGACGTCGGACAGGTTGGCGCCGCGCACGGCGAGAAGTTCGGCCGCCGCTCCCTCGACGACGCCGGCCCTGGGCAGGGACATGACCGAGCGTGCGCCGTCGCTCACGGCGGAGTAGGCCTCCGTGAGGGTGAGGTGGCCGGCGGTGACGAGAAGGGATGCCGTTTCCAGCGCGTCGCTGCGACCGACGGGGTTGAAGGGGTCGCGCACGTTGTCCGCGCCTGCGCCCACCCGCACGCCGGCATCCAGCAGAGCCCGCAGCGCGGTCAGGCCGCGCGGTGTGGAGACCGGATGCTCCCAGCCCTGTAGGTAGAGGTTGGTGATCGGCAGCGAGATGATACCGATATCGCTGGCCAGCACCTCGGCGATCACCTCGTCGAGCTCCGCGGGGTCGAGGGTGCCGAGCCGCACGCAGTGGCCGGCCGAGACCGGCTGCTGCCAGTCGCGCACGATCCGGGCGTATTCGAGCAGCGTCGGCGCCCCGCCGAGTCCTTCGTCCGTGTGCAGGTCGGCGCCGATTCCTCGCCGTTCCGCGATGGCGAGCAGCCTGCGCAGGTCCGCTCCGGGGTCGGGCGCGAGGTGCGGTGCTCCGCCCACCAGGTCGACGCCGAGGTCGAGGGCCGCCTCGATGGTCTCATCGAGCGCGTCGGGGCCGGCGAGAGCGACCAGCTCGATATCCATGAGCTCGCGCAGTTCGTCGCGTACCTGAACGAGGGCGAGGATTCCGCGCAACGGCTCGTCTCCGCTGAGGATGTCGACGTGGCAGCGCACGGCGGTCGTGCCGTTGCGCAGCAGCAGGAGTGCAGCCTCGCGGGCACGATCGGCGATGCTGGACGAGGTCATCACGCCCGAGTAGGCGCGCCACGAGCTGATCGCGAGTCCAAGGTCGCCCATCGGCGGATCGATGAGATCCCACGACAGAGCCTTGTCGAGGTGGGCGTGCGGCTCCGCCGGGGCGGTGAGCAGCAGGAAGCCGGTGAGGTCGAGAACACCGTCGGCGAGGAGTCCCTGCGCGGGAACGATCCTGCTGACGATCCCGCGCTCCAGTTCGACATCGACGAGCGAACCATCGGGAAGGGTGGCGTTGGTGAGAAGTTCGAGGCGGCGCGGAAGGTTCGACAACGGTGCGACGCCTCCCAGCAATTCGGTCATCGTGTGGTCGTCGCACCGTTGGGCCGACCGCACTCGAATGTTGATATCCTCAACATCACCGAATCTAAGGACGCCCTGTTTCCGACGTGTAACGGCGCCGTTGCGAGATGTTACGAGTGTGCTTCCCGAGTTGCCTTCGGCCGATGTCGTCCTGAATGCTCGAACGAGTTGTCTACTGTCAGGAGGACGAAGTCACCACCGTCGAAGACTCTGTTGAAACAGCGGTCGACCTGCAGGCCGAGCGGATCGGCGGCAAGATTCGCGAGCTCCGGCGCGCCCAGGGGCTCACTCTGGTTCAGCTCGCCGCGGTCGCAGAACTGTCGCACCCGTTCCTCAGCCAGCTCGAACGCGGGCGTGCCCGACCGAGCATGGGATCCCTCGAGCGGATCGCCCGCGCGCTGGGGTCGAGCCAGCTGGAGCTCATCGCGGCGGCCGAAGACGACTCACCCGAGCAGGAGGATGTGGTCATCGTCCGCACAACGGAGGGGTCGCGCGGCCCGTACGGCGACGGCCAGGGGCGGTTGCTCGTGCACGGTCGCCGACGCTTCCACCCGATGGAATTCACCGGCGACAACATGGTGCCAGGCGACTTCTTCGTGCACGAGGGTGACGAATTCTTGCATGTCGTCTCCGGAACGATCGCGGTCGACTTCGAGGGGCGGGACTCCTCGGTGCTGACCGAGGGCGACTCGATCTACTTCGAGGGCGGCATCCGGCACCGCTGGCGCGCCATCGAACCCGGCGGCTACCGGCTGTTCGTGGTGAAGGAGAAGCCGTGAGCGGCCGGGATGTCGTGGTCGTCGGCCGCACGCTCGCGGCTTCATCGGTGGTGCTGCTCGACCTGGCTCCCGCCAATGACGTGCCGCTGTCGCCGTGGCAGCCGGGCGCGCACATCGATGTGACGGTGCCGGCCGGGGAACGGCAGTACTCGCTCATGCCGTCGGAGCCGGGGCGCTGGCGCATCGGCGTGCTGCGTGAGCCGGATGGCCGGGGCGGTTCCCTCTGGCTGCACGACTCGGTCGCGGTGGGCGACACCCTGCACATCACCGGACCGAGCAATCATTTCTCGTTCCGCCCGGTCGCGGGCACCACATATCTGTTTCTCGCCGCCGGCATCGGCATCACGCCGATCGCGAGCATGGTTGCTGCAGCGCAACTGGCGGGCGTCGACTATGAGTTCCACTATTCGGGGCGCACTCGCGAGGCGATGCTGCCGTACGAGGGCATCCTTCACGTCTCCGACGAGGGCACGCGCATCGACCTCGCATCGGTGCTGGCGACGGATGCCGAGGTGTACTGCTGCGGCCCCGCCCACTTCATCGAGGCGGTCGAGGCGCTCGCCCGCCCGGGGCGGCTGCATGTGGAGCGGTTCGAGGCGAAGGCGCTGACACCCCCCGTGTGGCACGGCCCGTTCGAGGTGGAGTTCGAACTCTCCGGCGAGACGCTCGAGGTGCCGCCGGAGAAGAGCATTCTCGAGGTCGCGGAGGAGGCGGGGATCTTCGTGCTCTCCAGTTGCCGGGAGGGCACCTGCGGCACCTGCGAGACCACTGTGGTCGATGGCGAGGTCGATCACCGGGATTCGATCCTCACCCCCGGCGAGCAGGCGCTCAACACGGTGATGTACATCTGCGTGTCGCGAGCCGCCTGCCCGCGGTTGGTGCTCGAGCTGTAGGCGGGCATTCGCGGATTCGCAGGCTTTCTTTGCTAGCCCGGGGCAAAGATCGTTGTCCACCCGATCACGGAGAAGATGACCAGATCTGCGCCGAAGTGGGCGAGCAAGGTCGCCGACAACCCCCATCGCGACTTGATCAGCACGAGAGCAACAGAGAAGATTCCAGCGAGAATGACCCCGCTCCAGCCGTAGGGGATTCCAGCCCAATGAGCAGCGCCGAATGAGATCGCTTGGCTTGCCACGACGAACCCAAGTCTCGTATCCAACTCAGAAAACAGAACAACTCTCCAAAGGAGTTCTTCCGCTACTGCATTGAGCGCTGATAACCCGAGTACCGCAACGACCATAAATTCGAGGGCCGGCTTCTGTACCTGGAGAACGATTGGTTCACCGATCAACTTATTCGAGGCGATGAGCACCGCTATCGCACCGGCCGCCAGGCCAGCCAAACACGAAGCGATGACCCGACATAAGCGGACTCGGTGTGAATTCCCGTTCGGTCGTGGCGTTTTCTGAATGAGTCCAACCGCGCACCAACCAGCTACTGCTAGCAGTGCCGGAGCAGGCCAAGGCAGCCACGGCGAGGTCACTGCAACCAGACCAACGGTGACGCGAAGTCCGGTTGTCGGGGCGATGGCTAGGGCAATTGCGCCCACGACTAAGCACGCGGCCGGGGACCAGGAACTACAGCCGACAGCAACGCCGATCAACACCACGGCGATGTTGTGCCGCCAAGCACGCAAACGAGAAGTGCCCAGCTTCGACGCGATCGCAACTACCAGCGGATCATCCCACCAGCAAGCGAATGGAGTTCCCCGATTCGGCACACGGCCGATTCTCCCGAAAGCCAGCAGCCGTGTTCGGTCGCATCGAGTCCCGGCACGAGCACATTGACGAACTCGCCGTTTGCGTACATTTCAGGCCAGCCCCTGCCAAGTTGATCGATCGCGTCGTCCTGGACGACCGACATCACGTTGACAAGTCCATCCTCGGCTGAGTGCGCCTCGACGGGGAAGGTGTGCTCGAAATTCTCGCCTTTCACCTCGATCTCAATCTCGTCGTGACCTGACGGACCTCCATACAACGGCCTCGCTGCAAGTCGCAGTTTCGCCAATGAAGTGCCTGCTAAGTCGGCTTGAACGCGCAAGGTTATCCAGGCGAGATCGGTCGCCGAAAGCTGGCCGTTCGACAAAGTGACGCCTTTCTACGAGATCTTGCATTGCAGAGTGAACAGGAGGGTGTTGCTGGATCCGTTGTAGACCGCACCGGTGAGAGCAAATATCTGTCCTGCCCGCCCAGCGACATCTTTGTAGCTTACGGATCCATGAGGCGCATAGTTCTGGTCCTTGTGGTCAACTCGTTTAGTGCCCACATACACATCGACCAGGTACCGCGTCGCCTTCACGCTGCTGTTCGGGTAGGCGCCCCATTGAATGCCACCGCCAGGCCCGCTCTGCTGCGCGGAGAAGTTTCCGTATGCTGACCCCGCACTGTATGACGGGTAGCAGTTTCCGAGAGGGCCGTGATACTCACTAACGCATCCGCTCAGAGCAGCCGCCAGGGTAATGGTGCCTACTGCCAGCGCAGCGACTTTTCCGATTCTGCGTGTGTTTGCCATCTGTGCCTCTCCATAGTCCGCCGGTCTGTGAGATCGGACGGCACGAGGCTATGGATAGGACGGCTCGATTGGCTGTCTAAGAGTCGCGAGGGGTCGCAATTAACCTACTTTCTCACCCACTCAACTAATCCTCGTCGAGATGAGCTTCCCTCTGCTCAGAGCCGGTCTTGTTGCTGTAGGCGCTTCTCCAGCGTTTCGACGAGGCTGCGCTCATCGGCGCCGACCAGCTGGTAGTCCCGCACCACAACCTGTCCCGCGACGACGACGTGCCTGGGCCGGCGACCCGGCGACGCCCAGAGCAGGCCGGCCACCGGGTCGGCCACGCCGGCGTCGGCCACCCCTGAGACATCCCAGACGCAGAGATCCCCAGCGGACCCCACGCGGAGGTTGCCGAGTTCCGGGCGGCCGAGACCCAGCGCGGAACCCGCCATCGCCATGCCCAGCACCTCCCGGGCCGCGATCGGTGGTCCCACCAGAGGCGCGACCTGCATCGCGAGCCGCGCGTCCGCGAGCAGGTGTCCGGCGTCGTTGCTGCCGCCACCGCTGGTGCCGAGCCCTACCGTGATGCCCGCGGCGTCTTTATCGAGCGTCACGAAGGCGGGGCGCGTCGCACTCAGTTCGATGCCAGCTTCGGCTTCCGCTTTGGTAACTGATTTCGCCGCTGCGTATTTCTCGCCGCTCGTCAGTCCGAGTATGGTTTCATCCAGTTTGACCGCGAGTTCTTCGATGTCGACCGCGCCGTTTTTGACTTCTCCCGAACT
>JAZJYU010000120.1:21267-26549 GCA_040390225.1 Actinomycetota bacterium
CGATGGTCACCCCGGGTTCGAGCCACCCCCACTCGTCGAGCAGGTCGAGCGGGCGCATGCCGTATCGCTCGAGAGCGATCGCGACATCCACCTGCTCGTTCGCCTGGGTGCGGCGGCGCAGGCCGTGCTTCGCGGCGACCTCGGCCATCAGCTCGAAGGTCTCCCGGCTGTCGCTGTGCACGCCGGCCGGGCCGACCGCGAGCTGGAGCATGCCGTCGTCGGTGCGGGGAAGCAGCGCCGTGATGATGGCCACGGCCGAGGCCGCCGCCTGCTGGGGATCGTCGCGCGCGGAGCCGCGCACGAACACGAGGCGCCCGCCGAGTGCGGCAGCGGCATCCGCGGTGGCGGTCGCGATCGCGACCGTGTCGGCTCCGGCCGGCCAGGTGAGGTGGTGGTCCGCGACGGTGGTGACCCCGCTGAGCAGGCCCTCGGCGACGCCGACCGCCGCCGCCGCGTTCGCGAGTTCGGCATCAACTCCGGCCAGGGCGTACGCGGCTGCCATGGTCGGCAGCCATTCCGACATGATCACGCCGCGCGTGCCGGGAAGGGTGCGGAACGCACTCTGCAGCAGGTGGTGGTGAGCATTGACGAGGCCGGGTGCGATGACGCACCCGCTCACGTCGATCGTCTCGCCATGCACTGCGTGGTCGACAACACGGCCGGCTTCGACGTGCAGCGTGCCTGTCGCCTCCGTCGTCTCATCGATCACGATCTTCTCGGCGCCGGTGATGGTCAGCATGGTCAGGAGCATAATGGGGCCATGTTGGAGACAGCGCACGCGTTCAGCGGGTTCAGCACGACCGATACGTCGGCCGCCCGGCAGTTCTATGAGGGTACGCTCGGCCTCACGGTGGTCGACGAGGGCATGGGCGGACTCATCTCGCTGCGGCTCATCAACGGCACTCGGGTGCTCATCTACCCGAAACCGAATCACGAGCCGGCGACCTACACCGTGCTCAACTTCCCGGTCGACGACATCGACGTCGCCGTGGACGCGCTCGCTGCGGCCGGGGTCGAGATGCTGAAATACGACGGCCTGCACCAGGACGAGAAGGGGATCATGCGCGGCAGAGCTGCTGGATACGGTCCCGACCAGGCCTGGTTCACCGACTCGGGCGGCAACATCCTGTCCGTGCTCGCCGGCGACCCACCGCCAGAGGCCTGAGCATCCCGGGCGTAATCGGTTCGAAATAGTTCGCTGGCACACTGGCGACATGTTCGAGATCGCCGACAGACTGCTCGCCGCGCGCGAAGCCGGTCGCCGTCTGGCGGTCGCGACCGCGGTCTCGATCGAGGGGAGCGCGCCGCGGACCGTCGGTACGTCGATGGCCTGGGACGGGGAGGCCGTCATCGGCAGCATCGCAGGCGGCTGCGTCGAGGCGGCCGTGGTATCCGCCTGCGAAGAGGTTCTGGGTGACGGCGTCCCGCGCACGGTGGAGTACGGGGTTGACGACGAAACCGCCTTCTCGGTGGGGCTTACCTGCGGGGGGCAGCTCCGCATCCGCGTGCAGCTGTTCGACGCCGGGCTCGAGTCGTCGCTGCGCTCAGGCAGCCCCTTCGTCGTCGTGGTCTGCGAAGGTGACGACCCGGAGATCTTCGTCGAGCAACCACCGAGCCGACCGCGCATGATCATCTTCGGAGCGATGGAGTTCTCCGCGGCGCTCGCCGCCAACGCTCTCCTGCTCGACTACCGGGTGACCGTCTGCGATCCGCGCCCGCTGTTCGCCACCGCCGAGCGCTTTCCCGGCGTCGAGGTCGTCGTCTCGTGGCCGACGACCTGGCTCGCCGCGCAGCAACTGAAAACGAAGGATATCGTCTGCATCCTGAGCCACGACGCCCGGTATGACGCGGAGCTGGTCGCCATGGCCCTCGAAACTCCTGCGTATTATGTCGGGGCGATGGGGTCGCGCACCACCCACGACCGGCGCGTCGCGTCGTTGCGCGAGCGCGGAGTGACCGACCTGGCGCGGCTGCACTCTCCGATCGGACTCGATCTCGGGTCGAGCACCGTCGAAGAGACGGCGATCTCGATCCTCGCCGAGATCATCTCGGTGCGCACGGGTGCGACGACCGAGCCGCTCGTCGCGACGACGGGCACGATCCACCGTCGGCCGGCCTGACATCATCGACGAGCCGGAGATCGTCACCCGCCTGCGTGCAGCGGGCTGCGTGTTCGCGGAGGAGGAGGCCGCGCTGCTCATCGCCGAGGGCCGGCCGGATCTCGACCGGATGGTCCAGCGTCGCGTCGAGGGAGAGCCGCTCGAGTACGTGCTCGGCTGGGCATCGTTCGCCGGCATCCGGGTGGCGATCGATCCCGGCGTATTCGTGCCACGGCACCGCACCGAGCTTCTCGTCGACGAGGCATTGCTGCTATGTCTCGACGACTCGACCGTGGTCGACCTCTGCTGCGGGGCCGGTGCCATCGGCGCGGCCATGCTGCACCGGATGCCGCGGCTCGCCCTCTACGCCGCAGACGTCGACCCTGCCGCGGTCGCCACCGCGCGCCGCAACATCCCGCCGGAACGGGTGTTTCAGGGCGACCTGTTCGACGCCCTGCCGGGTCACCTGAAAGGCCGCATCGACGTGCCCGCCGTCAACACCCCGTACGTGCCGTCGGGGGAGATCGCGCTCATGCCGCCGGAGGCCCGTGATCACGAGCATCGCGTGGCACTCGACGGTGGCCGGGACGGACTCGACGTGCAGCGCAGGGTGGCCGCGCTCGCGGGGGAGTGGCTGGCGCCGGGCGGCAGCCTGCTCGTCGAGGCGAGCGAGCGTCAGGCGCCGGCATCCGCTGCGATCTTCGAGGCGGTGGGCTTCGCCGCGCGAATCGTCGTCGACGACGACGCGACGGTCGTTATCGCGCAGCGACTCGATTCATGAGCCGCCAGAGCCGATCCCGCGACATGGGCAGCTCGTGCGGCCGCACGCCGAGGGCATCGCGGATCGCGTTGGCGAGGGCCGGCGCGACCGGGTTGTACGGCGCCTCGCTCATCGATTTGGCCCCGAGCGGCCCGAGCTCGTCGTAGGTGTCGGCGAACAGCACCTCGGTGACCGGGATGTCCGCGAACTGCGGCACGTGATAGTTGCGGAACGCGGTGGTCGTCACTCGCCCCTCCCCGTCCATGCGCATCTCCTCATAGAGTGCGGTACCGATCGCCTGAGCGGTGCCGCCCTCGATCTGCCCGCGCAGCTGTTCGGGATTGAGAACCGTGCCGGCATCCGCCGCCTGCACCGACTGCAGGATGCGCACCTCGCCGGTCTGCGGGTTGACGGCGACACGGAAACCGTGAACGTTGAACGCGACGGAACGCGGTGTTCCGTCGTGACTGCCGTCAGCGGTGAGCGGGCCGAGTTCTGCGGCCGTCACCAACCGGTCGGTGAGAACACCGCCGTCCACAACGGCGCCTCGCAAACCGGTCAGTTCGTATGCCCGGTCGAGCATGAACTGCTCAAGCTTCCGCGCTGCGGCGAGAAGCGCCTTGCCCGCGACCACGACTCCCGCTGAACCGAACGCACCGGTGTCGTAGCGGGCGACATCCGTGTCGGACTGACGGATGCGGATGCGGTCCACCGTCGTGTTGAGGGCCGTCGCGACCAGCTGGGCGTGCACGGTCGTCGTACCGTTTCCGAACTCGGCCGTGCCGACGTGCAGCTCGTAGTCGCCGCCGGGCAGCAGGGTCACCGTCGTGTCGGCGAAGTGCCCGCGCGGCGGGATCGTCGCGATCATCGCGAGCGCCATGCCGGTGCCGTGGAGCCAGGCTCCTTCGACGGGCTCCGGGTGCGCGAGGGCCGACTCCACCAGATCGAGGCACTGGTCCAGCCCGTAGCTCGACAGCAGCAGGTCGCTCTTCTCGCCAGGGTTCACGACGAGCATCGCGTCACCCGGCACGACCGCGTTCTTCCTCCGGAGGTCGAACGGCGACATCCCGAGCTTCCGCGCCAGTTCGTCCATCGCCGACTCGATGGCGAAGATCACCTGGCCGAGACCGTAGCCGCGGAAGGCGCCCGACGGGAGGTTGTTGGTGTAGACCGACTCGGCATCCACCCGCTTGTTCGCGCAGCGGTAGACGCTGATCGACTCGTGCACGCTGTGGAACATCACGCCGATTCCGTGGTTGCCGTATGCGCCGGTGTCCATCAGTTCGTCGACGGCGAGCGCGGTGAGCGTGCCGTCGGATGCCGCGCCGAGCGTCACCGAGACCCGCATCGGGTGCCGCGGCGACGCGACCGTGAACTCGTCCTCGCGGGTGAACTCGTACTGCACCGCGCGCCCGGTCTTCAGCACGGCGAGCGTGACCAGGTCTTCGGTGACCAGCTCCTGCTTACCGCCGAAGCCGCCACCCACCCGCGCCGTGAAGACCCGCACGGAGTCGGGCGACAGGCCGAAGATGTGGCACAGCTCGTCGCGCACCAGGAACGGAACCTGGCTGGAGGTGCGCAGCACCAGCCGTCCATCGGCATCCAGCCAGCCGCGGGTCGCGTGCGTTTCCAGAGCGGCGTGGCTGACGCGCTGGGTCTGCCAGGTTCCGCTCACGGTGACCGCGGCATCCCGAAGCGCAGCATCGACGTCGCCCATCTCGCCGTGCAGTTGCGCGAGCACGTTGCGCCCGGGTTCGGAGATCCGGTTCGCTTCGCCCTTGTCGCCGTGCAGCAACGGCGCGCCGGGGGTGCGGGCGAGACCCGGATCGAACACGGCGGGAAGCACCTCGTATTCGACCGCGATCAGCTGCAGAGCCCGCTCCGCGATGCGCACACTGTCGGCGACGACCGCGGCGACGCGCTGACCGCGGAATCGCAGCACCGGGTCGAGCACCAGCGTGTCGTCCGGGTCGTCCGTGCGATGCTCGTGCCGGCCGGTGGAGAACATCGTGGCAGGCGAGTCGAGGTGCGTGAGAACGGCGTGCACGCCGTCCAGCGCCGCGGCTCGCGAGACGTCGATCGAGACGATGCGGGCGTGCGCGTGCGGGCTCTTCAGCACGGCGAGGTGCAGCAGCCTGGTGGTCTTCAGATCGAGCGTGTACTCCTCGCGGCCGGTGACCACCCGCATGCCGGCCGGCGCCTTCGACGATTTGCCCGCGGGCGAGGCGGTCGCCGCGACCACGGTGTTGTCGACCCCGGTGATGGCATCGTGGATCGAGCGGTATCCCGTGCAGCGACACAGGTTGCCCTTGAGCAGCCGTGGCAGGTCGTCGTGAGCCTCCGGCGTGAAGGTCGACGCGGTCACGATCATGCCGGCCGTGCAGAAGCCGCACTGGAATCCGGCCGCGTTCACGAACGCCTGC
>JAZJYU010000120.1:26559-28946 GCA_040390225.1 Actinomycetota bacterium
AGCGGGTGCGGTGCCTCGGGCGTGCCGAGACCGCTGACTGTGGTGACCGAGGCCCCCTCCAGCCGGTGGGCCGGGTAGATGCAGGAGTGGATGGGCGACCCGTCGAGCAGCACCGAGCACGCACCGCAGTCCCCGGCGTCGCAGCCCTTCTTCACCTCGAAGTGGTCGAGGTCGCGCAGCAGGGTGCGCAGCACCTGGCCGGGCTTCGGCTCGACCTCGTGCGCTTCGCCGTTCACCGACAGCCTCACGACAGCTCCTCGCGCAGTTCCAGGGCGAGGCGCAGGCTCATGGCGGCGCGCCAGTCCGCGGCACCGTGGGCGTCGTCGTACCAGCAGTCGATCTCGCGAACGGATGCCGTCAGCTCGCGCTCGGACGGCATCCGGTCGAAGCGCAGCAGCACGGGCCGCTCGGTGCCCCCGGTCACGCAGAACACGACCTCCTCGCCGGTGTAGACAGGCACGCGGGCGGTCACCAGCGTTCCGGTGCGGCCGAGCGGCGAGAGGGCGATACGGCGGAATCCGGTGCGGTCCCCGAGCCGCGTGAACTCGATCGCGCGGATCACCTCGCCGGGCGCCAGCACGTTCTCGCGCACGCCGGTCACGAAGTCGCCGGCTTTCACCGTGCGCTCGTCCGTCGCCGTCCACAGCAGCAGTGTCGCGTCGTAGGCGACGGCGAGCGAGGTCATCGGTCCGGCCGGCAGCGACATGGCGATGTTGCCGCCCACGGTCGCGACGTTCCAGATCTTGTACGACGCAAGCAGCGAGTTCGCGCAGAGGGAGAACAGGGGACCATACGGCAGTGCCGCCAGAGTCGCGATCGTGCATGTTCCGGCGATCGCGAGGCCGGCATCCGTCTCGGTCACGGCCGGCCAGCCCAGGCCGGTCAGGTCGACGAGCGTGTCAAAGCCTTCTTGCGGCTCGGAGAACAGCCAGGTGCCACCGCCGAGCAGACGTTCGCCGGGCGCGAGAGCCAGGTCGTCGCGGGTGGCGGCGACCCTGGTCTGCTCGACGCCGATGAGGTCCATGCGTCAGAAGTCAACCGCATCCGTATGACGCGCGTGTAACGCGTGAGGCGGCTAGTCGTGTTCGATGACGGCCATGAGCATCACCTTTCCCCAGGAGGTGACGTAATTGCCCACGCTGGTAATCGCGACGACTCGCGCGTTCGAATACGGCTGGAGTGCGGCTTGGAGAGCGTCGGATGCGCCGCCAAGGCTGCGCCCGGACACGGTGACGATGGCTTGTTGCGCGATGAGTGGCATTCGCTGACGGTACACGGACTCGGCACCCTGCGTGCACCCCCCTCCACAGACAGAAGGGGAACGCAGACGGGGAACGAGGGCGGATGCGGCGACCCCGCAAGTAGGCTGTGCGGCATGGCTACCAAGACGGCTGTCCACTTCGGAGCGGGGAACATCGGGCGCGGTTTCGTCGCCCAGTTTCTGCACGAGAGCGGGTACGAAGTGATTTTCGCCGATGTCAATGACGACATCATCGCGGAGCTGCAGGCTGCTCCGAGCTACCACGTGCACGAGGTCGGTGACGGCGCGAGGTCTAGCGTCGTCGACGACTACCGCGCCATCAACAGCCGCACCCATGAGGCGGAGGTGGTGGAGGCGGTCGCCCACGCCGACATCGTCACGACGGCGGTCGGCGCGCGCATTCTGCAGTTCATCGCGCCGGTCGTCGCAAAGGGGCTGGATACCCGCGACGCCAATCACGACAAGCTCGCCATCATCGCGTGCGAGAACGCGATCGGGGGCACCGACATGCTCGCCGCGGAGGTGCGCAGGCACGCGCCAGCACACAACGCGATCTTCGCGAACTGCGCCATCGACCGGATCGTTCCCGAGCAGGCCGGCGGACTCGACGTCACCATCGAGTCGTTCTTCGAGTGGGTCGTTGATCGAACGCCGTTCCGAGGCGCCGAACCCGACATCGTCGGCGTCACCTGGGTCGACGACCTGGTGCCCTTCATCGAGCGCAAGCTGTTCACCGTGAACACCGCCCACGCCGCGGCCGCCTATCACGGCATCGACCGGGGGTGGGTCAGCATCCGCGAGGCTCTCGCGACGCCGGAGCTGCAGGCGGAGGTGCGCGCGGTGCTCGCGGAAACCAAGGCGCTCCTCGTCGCGAAGCACGGTTTCGACCCCGACGAGCAGCAGGCATACATCGAGAAGACGCTGAAGCGCATTTCGAACCCCGACCTGCCGGACACCTGCGAGCGGGTCGGACGCAACCCGCTACGCAAGCTCAGCCGCAACGAACGCTTCATCGGGCCGGCGGCACAACTGGCCGAACGCGGCATGCCGGCCTGGGACCTGCTGAACGCCGTCGGGGCCGCGCTGCGCTTCGGGGCTCGACAATGGGCTGGCGGGAAAGACGCTG
>JAZJYU010000120.1:28956-34553 GCA_040390225.1 Actinomycetota bacterium
GTAGGGCCACCTTCGTTCATGTCGGGGTAGCGACCGACGCGGCCCTTGGCGTAGATGAAGACGTCGCGCGCGAGAAGGTCGAGTTCGTTGAGATAGAACGCCGTCGGCTCGTAGCCGCGCATGAAGTCCTCGACGGCGTTCTCGCCGATCGCGCCGAACTCGATGGTGAAGTCGACCACCGTCTTGTCGGGCATCAGGAACTGCAGGCGATGCTGAGGAGCGGGGCGTCAGCGCCCGACCTCGCTGAGCGGATCACCGGGCTCGACGATGATCACCCGCTGTTCACCAATGTCGTCGAGGTTATTCAGCTCAGGCTCGGCTAAGGTTCAGTCATGGCCGCGGATCCGGACGAAGAGGCGCTCAGTTGGGGCACCGAGCGCGACACCACGCACATCGAGTCGCCGGAGGTAGCGGCTCCGGTCGCCGCCACGGCGGAGGAGCTCAAGCAGACCAGTTCGGTGCTGCTCGTCGTCTACGGCATCTTCGCCGGCGCCTTCGTGCTCTACCTGGTCGGCTGGATCGTCTCGATCGCGCACACGACGGTTCCTGTCATCGATGTGCTGCCGACCATCATGTACCGGCTGGGTGAGGGGCTCGCGATCGCGTCCCCGGCGCTCTGGTTCCTCGGCGTTCTCGTGCTCACGCGCGGCGGTCACACCCGCGCGCGCATCCTCTGGCTGCTCCTCGGTCTGGTGCTCGTCGCACCGTGGCCGTTCATTCTGGGGGGCGTGCAGTGAGGGACAAGAGGCCAGGCAAGAAGGCCGCCAAGGCGACGGACGGCAATGTCGTCGACGCGGCCCTGACGACGGATGCCGAAGACCGCCGAAAGGGAAAGTACGGTGTCGTGGGCGCCGCGATCGCCATCGTCTTCGGTCTGTTCTTCGCATACGACCTGTTCGAGGCGATCTCCAACGTCATCGAGGTCGTCGGCGGTGTCAACCACACCAACAGCATCTCGAAGCTGCTCGGCCTCCCGCTCGCGAGCATCCCGTGGGTGGTGCTCATCGTCGACGTGCTGGTGCCGCCGGTGGTCTACGCGCTCGCGTTCGTGATCGGACGCCGGGTGGGCGCGCTGTCCAAGGCGGCGATCTTCCTGATCGCCCTTTCCGTGGTCGCGGCCATCAGCCTCGGTCTCGAAGGACCGTTCGCCCGCCTCTTCAGCTGAGTCAGCTGAACGGATTCACGAAAACGGAGCGACCGCGATCAGGATGATCGCGATGAACCCGAGTTGTGCGACGAATCTGGGCCAGAACGGAATGGCCGCCCTGCCGAACGTCTCGGGGTGCTCGGCCGCGTAGGCGTTCGCGGGGAAGACGGCGACCAGGAACAGCATCAGGAGGATGCCGGCGATCAGCGCGGTCAACGGCACGAGGATGCCGACGCCGCCGACGATCTCGCAGACTCCGGTGAACCGCACCAGGTTCGCGCCGGTGAACACCTTCTCGCGCTTCAGCACCGGCGGGATCATCGCCGCCATGCCGCGCGCGGCCTTCGGCCGGAAGTGGGTGATCCCCATCCCGATGAAGACCACGGCGATCATGATGCGCAGGACGAGCTGGACGATCTCGATAGGGGTCACTCTGGTATTCTCGCAAGGCTCCCCTCTCACAACTGAAGGACTCGATTCGTGGCAAAGCCGATCGTGCTGATCGCTGAAGAACTTTCCCCCGCTACCGTCGAGGCCCTCGGTCCCGATTTCGACGTGCGTAATGTCGACGGAACCGACCGGCCGGCGCTGCTGGCCGCCCTCGTGGATGCCGCGGCCATCCTCATCCGGTCCGCCACTCAGGTGGACGCGGAGGCCATCGCGGCCGCGCAGCAGCTGAAGGTGATCGCCCGCGCCGGCGTGGGGCTCGACAACGTCGATATCAAGGCGGCCACCGAGGCCGGCGTCATGGTGGTGAACGCGCCCACCTCGAACATCATCTCGGCGGCGGAGCTGACCGTCGGCCACATCCTGAGCCTGGCCCGCCACATCCCCGCCGCACACGGCGCGCTCGCCGAGGGGCAGTGGAAGCGCTCCAAGTACACCGGTGTCGAGCTGTTCGAGAAGACCATCGGCATCATCGGTCTCGGCCGCATCGGCGCGCTCATCACCGCGCGGATGCTTTCGTTCGGCATGCGCGTCGTCGCCTACGATCCGTACGTCACGGCCTCCAGGGCGCAGCAGCTCGGCGTCACGCTGCTCAGCCTGGACGAGCTTCTGGCACAGTCCGACTTCATCACCATCCACATGCCGAAGACCCCTGAGACCACCGGCATGATCGCCGGCCCGCAGCTGAAGCTCATGAAGCCCACGGCGTTCATCGTGAACGTCGCCCGCGGTGGCCTCATCGACGAGACGGCGCTGTTCGAGGCGCTCTCCGCCGGCACGATCGCCGGAGCCGGGCTCGATGTCTTCGTGAACGAGCCGCCGACCGGGTCTCCGCTTCTCGCCCTCGAGAACGTCGTGGTCACTCCGCACCTGGGTGCCTCGACGGATGAGGCACAGGAGAAGGCCGGTGTTTCTGTTGCGAAGTCGGTGCGCCTCGCCCTCGATGGCGAACTGGTGCCGGATGCCGTGAACGTCGCAGGTGGAGTGATCGACCCGACGGTGCGGCCCGGTATCCCGCTGATGGAGAAGCTCGGCCAGGTCTTCACCGGTCTCGCCGGCAGCGCGTGGCGAGATCGTCGAGTTCGATGTGAGCGTGCTGAAGCTGGCCGCGCTCAAGGGGATCTTCAGCAACGTCGTCGCCGAATCGGTGAGCTACGTGAACGCGCCGCTGCTCGCCGAACAGCGTGGCATCACCGTGCGACTGATCACCGACCCGGTGAGCGACGAGTATCGAAACCTGCTCACAGTGCGCGGAACGCTGGGCGACGGCAGCCACGTGTCCGTCTCGGGAACCCTCACCGGGCCGAAGCAGGTGCAGAAGATCGTCGAAATCAACGGATACGACGTGGAGGTGCCGCTAGCCGAGCACCTCATCGTGATGTTGTACACCGACCGGCCCGGAATCGTGGCCGTCTACGGCAAGGAGTTCGGCGCTGCCGGCATCAACATCGCAGGGATGCAGATCAGCCGTCGTGAGGCCGGAGGCCAGGCGCTGAGCGTGCTGACCGTGGATTCGCCGGTGCCGGAGACCGTGCTCGAGTCGGTACGCGCGACGATCAAGGCCGATGTGCTTCGCGAGATCGACATCACGGAGTAGGTCCGCTCGCTGCGGTGATCAGCGTCACCGAGGCGTCGAGTCCCCCGAGCGGTGACGGGTCCAATCGCGCCGAGCCACCACTGTGCAGCGCAAGCTGGGCGACGATGGCAAGTCCGAGCCCGCTGCCGCCCGTGCCGCTGCGGCCGCGCCAGAACCGATCGAAAGCGTGCGTGCGCTCCTGCTCGGTCATCCCGGGACCGCTGTCGAAGACGTGAAGGCTGGTGCGGCCGCCGTGCGCCTCCACCGTCACGACGATGCTGTCGCCCCTTCCGAGCACAGCGATCGCGTTGTCGAGGAGGTTGTCGATGAGCTGCTCCGCCGCACCGGGGGCGACGAACACCGGCGCCTGCTCCTGCCCGGTGTACCGCAGGTCGATGCCGGACTCCTGGGCGAGGGCGGCCCACTGCTCGATGCGCTCCCTCGCCACCCGTGCGAGGTCGACCGTCACCGGCGGCTGGTCGCTTCCCTCCAGCCGGCTGAGTTGGAGCAGTCCCTCGATGATGTCATTGAGCCGGTCAAGCTCGCGCTCGGCGGCATCGAGCCGGGCTTCGCTCCCGTCGGGGTCTCGTCGCAGCAGTTCGCGCGCACCCTCGAGCTTCAGGCGAAGCGCGGTGAGCGGGGTCCGCAGCTGGTGTGAGGCGTCGGCCGAGAAGTTGCGCTGCTGGTCTATGGATGCCGACAGCCGGTCGGCCATGACGTTGAAGGAGCGAGAGAGCGAGCGGAGTTCAGACGCGCCGGAGCGCTCGTCGGCCCTCTCGTCGAGGCGCCCGCTCGCGAGCAACTCGGTGGTCTCCTTCAATAGGGTGAGCCGACGCGTGACCGTGGTGGAGAAGATGAGCCCGACGATGCCGGCGACCGCGATCGACGTGAGGAATGCCGCGAGGAGTGCCCCGAGCCGCGCGCTCGCGCGATCATCCACCACTTGCGCGGGATAGGTCAGGCGCACCGCTCCGAGCACCGTGGTGCCGTCGAGCACTGGCACGCTCACGTACAGCAACTCCTCCGAAAGGGTCGTGGAATAGCGCTGCCCGGTGTCGATCCTGCCGCTGAGCGCCGCCGCGATCTCGGGTCTCGAAGAGAAGGAGCTCCCGACACTGCTCGGATCGTCGTCGCTCGTGACGAGCGCGGTACCGGCGGAGTCCACGATCACGACCCGGGCCCCGCCGGCGGCGCGATAGCGCTTGGCGAGGTCGGTCACCTGCGCATGCCCGCTCGCATCCGTCGATCGCAGAGATCGTGCGCTCTCGCCGGCGAGCACGAACGCGTCGCGTTCCAGCGAGGTGACCATGCGGTCCCGTTCCACGGACCGGAGGTAGGAGCTGAGCGGGATGTCCTGCACCAGGAGCACCAGCAGCGCGACGGCCATCACCGCGGCCATGAACCGCCATTTCATGCCGGGACACCGAATCGGAACCCGATACCGCGCACCGATTCGATCCAGGCGGGGCTGCCGAGCTTCTTGCGGATCGCGGCAACGTGGGTATCGAGCGTCTTCGTGGTGCCGTACCAATTGGTGTCCCACACGTCGTGCAGTATCTCGGCCCGCCGGAACACCGTTCCGGGCTCGCGGGCGAGGTATGCGAGCAGCTCGAACTCCTTCGCGGTGAGATGCACTTCGACACGGTCGAGCGTCACCCGCCGGGTCCGTGCGTCGATGCTGAGGCCGCCGTGGGTCCGCTCGGCCGGCACGGCGGCATCGCTGGCATTCGCGCGCCGCATGACTGCTCGCACGCGTGCTACCAGTTCGCGAATGCCGAAGGGCTTGACGAGATAGTCGTCCGCGCCGAGTTCGAGGGCGATCACTCTGTCGACCTCGTCGCTTCGGGCGCTCACGATGATTATCGGGATGTCGTAGGCGGACCGCAGTTCCCGGCATAGATCGGTGCCGTCGGCGTCGGGCAATCCGAGATCGAGCAGAACCAGGGCCGGGTGCTCCACCTCCATCGCGATGCGTGCCGCCGCGGCGGTCGCCACCCGCGAGCTGTCGATGCCTGCGTCGCTCAGACCGTCGGCGATACCCGACGCGACGGAGTCGTCGTCTTCGACCAGGAGCACGCGCATGGGACCATTGTGCGGCTCGGCGCGCGGGTACGGGTGGATGGGTTCGGTCGCGTGCCGATCTTTGACAGATCTTGGACGAAGCAACACCGTGGCTGAAGGGGCATCGACCTAGCGTTGAGGCATGAAATCACCAGCCATCATCGCTCTGACCGCCCTCGCAGTGTTCGGCACGGCGGGCGCGGCCCTGGCCGTCAACTCGGGAACGCTCTCGTTCGTTCCCTCGTCGACCACGGTGAACGGGTCGGACGCGCTCGTGCCCTCCGTCTCGCCGACCGCCACGCACTCGCCGGAGCCGTCCGAGACTGCGGAGCCGACGCCAGAACCGTCCGAGTCGCACAGCACTAC
>JAZJYU010000121.1:0-3927 GCA_040390225.1 Actinomycetota bacterium
GTGTCGACCTGAGCGAGTTGCTGCTCGGGGGAGGAGGGGTCAAGTGCTGCACCCTGGAACTGCGACGGTGACCGCGAAGCGGGTCGAGCCCGTCGAGACCTCATCGACGAGCGACTCACATCTCGCCCACACCTATCACCCGCTGCCGGTGACCATAGCGACGGGCGAGGGCGCGTGGGTGACCGACGTCGACGGAAAACGATATCTGGACTGCCTGGCCGCGTACTCCGCCGTGAACTTCGGGCACGGGCATCCGGAGCTCATCGCCGCCGCGAAGGCCCAGCTCGAGCGGGTGACCCTGACCAGTCGCGCGTTCAACAACGACCGGCTCGACACGTTCGTCGACGCCCTCGCGGCACTCGCGCACAAAGACATGGTCATTCCGATGAACACCGGCGCAGAGGCGGTCGAGTCGGGCATCAAGGTCGCTCGCGCCTGGGGCTATCGGGTGAAGGGCGTGCCAGACGGGCAGGCGAACATCATCGTGGCGAACGGAAACTTCCACGGGCGCACCACGACGATCATCGGCTTCTCGGATGACCCGGCCGCGAGGAACGGCTTCGGCCCCTTCACCCCCGGCTTTCGTTCGGTGCCGTACGGGGATTCCGCGGCCATCGAAGCGGCGATAGACGGCAACACCGTCGCGGTGCTGCTCGAGCCGATCCAGGGTGAAGCGGGGGTCATCATCCCACCGGCGTCCTATCTGCCGGCGGTCAGGGAGATCACCTCCCGCCACAACGTGCTGTTCATCGCCGACGAGATCCAGTCGGGGCTCGGCCGTACCGGCGCGACCTTCCAGTGCGACAACGCCGGGGTCATTCCCGATCTCTACCTGCTCGGCAAGGCGCTCGGCGGCGGCATCGTCCCCGTGTCCGCCGTCGTCGGTGACGCAGCGGTGATCGGAGTGCTGCGTCCTGGCGAACACGGTTCGACTTTCGGCGGCAACCCGCTCGCGGCGGCGGTCGGCACGGCCGTGATCGAGTTGCTGCAGACAGGCGAATATCAGGAGCGGGCACGCGCGCTCGGCGCACATCTCGCCTCACTACTCATCGGGATCGACGGGGTGGTCGCCGCGCGCACCGCGGGGTTGTGGGCCGGTATCGATATCGACCCGGCGCTGGCGACCGGCCGCGAGGTGTGCGAGCGACTGATGGCCCGCGGGGTGCTGGCGAAAGACACTCACGGCTCCACCATCCGCCTCGCGCCGCCGCTCGTCGTCACGGACGAGGAGCTCACCTGGGCCGTCGAGCAGTTGCGCGTGGTGCTCGCCGACCTCAAGCCCTAGCTTGCGGCGGGAGTCGTGCCGAGTCCCGGCGGAATTGATCCCTTGCGGCGGGAGTCGTAACTCCCTCCGCGAGAACTTATCCCCGCCTCGAGATGCAGGGGGCCAGCACGGTGGGATTGGATCGCGCGCGACCATCCGCACCTTCACCCCGGCGGTGGAGATGAGGTTCGCGGGACATCCCAGTGTCGGCACGGCCTGGTGACTCGCGCAGCAGGCAACCCCGGTCGCCGTGCTCGTCGAAGCAGCCGAAGACGCGCTCGACCCGGCATCCTTCACCGACGGGCACACCTACGCGTATGCCTGGCTCGACGAGGCCGCCGGAATTCTGCGCGCGCGCATGTTCGCTCCCGTGCTCGGCATCCGTGAAGACGAGGCGACCGGCGCGGCTGCCGTCGCGATCACGACGAAGCTTGATCGTGACCTCGCCATCCACCAGGGTCTCGGCTCCCGAATCGTCACCCGGCGCCTGCCGGACGGCGTGGTCGAGATCGCGGGACGCATCCGGAGAAGCAGTCCCTTACGCTGGGCGGATGAACGACCCCCTTGCGCAGTACCGAAGCAGGTTCGTCGAGTCACCGGGCGTCGTCGCGTACTTGGACGGCAACTCGCTCGGACGACCGCTTGCGGCATCCGTCCAGCGGATGGCCGCGTTCGCGACCGAACAGTGGGCGGGGCGGCTGATCCGGGGCTGGGATGAGGGGTGGCTCGACCTGCCGCTCACCATCGGCGACGAGCTGGGTCGGGTCGTGCTCGGTGCGGCGTCCGGTCAGGTCGCGATCGGCGACTCGACCACGGTGCTGCTGTACAAACTGGTGCGGGCCGCCGCCGACCGTGACCCCTCGCGAACCGAGCTGGTGATCGACCGTGACGACTTCCCGACGGACCGCTACGTGGTCGAGGGCATCGCGGCCGAGCGTGGTCTCAGCGTGCGCTGGATCGACGAGGGCGACGTCACCCCCGACCGGGTCGCGGCCGCCGTCGGGCCGAAGACCGCGGTGGTCGTGCTCTCGCACATCGCGTATCGCTCCGGCTTTCGGGCCGACCTCCCCGCGATCACCGCGGTCGTGCACGACGCCGGCGCGCTCATGCTGTGGGACCTCTGCCATTCCGCGGGCGTTGTGCCCGTCGACCTCGACGCGGCCGGGGCCGACCTCGCTGTCGGCTGCACCTACAAGTACCTGAACGGTGGTCCCGGGTCGCCGGCGTTCGCCTATGTGCGGGACGGCCTCGACCTGCGGCAGCCGATCCAGGGCTGGCTCGGATCGCGCACCCCCTTCGAGATGGGGCAGGGCTTCGAGCCGGCTGACGGCATCCGCGGGTTTCTCAGCGGCACGCCGCCGATCATCGGGATGCTCGCGATGCGCGACATGGTCGCGCTCATCGACGAGGTGGGACTGGATGCCGTGCGGGCCAAGTCGGTCGCCCTCACGACGTACGCGATCGAGCTCGCCGACGCCCGCGTCCCGTCCGCCCGGCTCGCGACGCCGCGCGATCCTGCCCGGCGCGGCAGTCACATCACTCTGGATCACCCGTCATTCGAGGCGATCATGCCGGCGCTGTGGGCCCGGGGCGTGATCCCCGATTTCAGGCGGCCGGATGGCATCCGTCTCGGGCTGTCGCCGCTGTCGACCGGTTTCGATGAGGTCGAGGTGGGCGTCGACGCGATCGCGCGGCTGCTCGACTCGTAAACTTGCGCCATGCCGCGCATGCCGAAGGTCAGCATCCGCTCCAGGATGCGTGGCCGCGACACCGGCGAGCACGAACGGGCATCCACCCCGCTCGAGCTGCTGTTCGACCTGACCTTCGTGGTGGCGGTTGCTCAGGTCGCGCTGCAGCTCGCCACCAGCATTTCGGAGGGCAGAGCCCTCGGGGCCATCGTCTCGTTCCTCATGGTGTTCTTCGCGATCTGGTGGGCGTGGGTGAATTTCACCTGGTTCGCGAGTGCGTTCGATACGGATGACGTGCCATACCGCCTGCTCACGATGCTGCAGATGGGCGGCGTTCTGGTGCTCGCGGCGGGGGTGCCCGCGGCGTTCCAGCACGGCGACTTCGTCGCGCTCACCATCGGATACGTGATCATGCGCATAGCGATGGTGGCGCAATGGGTGCGAGTGGCGCTCGAAGACGATTCCAGCCGGCGGATGGCGCTGCGCTACATCGTCGGGGTCGTGCTCGTACAGGTTCTGTGGGTGCTGCGATTGTTCCTGCCGGCATCGCTCGGAACCTGGTCGTTCGTGCTGCTCGCACTCGCCGAGGTGCTCGTTCCGGCGTTCGCCGAACGTGGCGGGCTCTCACCGTGGCACCCTGGACACATCGCCGAGCGGTACGGGTTGTTCACCATCATCCTGCTCGGCGAGAGCGTCTCGGCGACGACCATTGCGGTGGAGGGGATCGTCAGCGTGCACGGCATCAGCGCAAGCCTGCTGATGGTATCGATTGCCGGGCTGGTACTGCTGTTCGCGCTGTGGTGGCTCTACTTCATGGGCGACACCGGCGCCGGGCTGCAGGAACGACGGTCGCGGGTGTGGGTCTGGGCCTACGGTCACGGTTTCGTCTTCGCGTCGATCGCCGCGATCGGTGCCGCCATCGAGGTGGCCGTCGATGTGCCGGCGGCTCTGCCCCCGACCGTGATCGCCTACGTG
>JAZJYU010000121.1:3937-17142 GCA_040390225.1 Actinomycetota bacterium
TCCCAACTGAATGCTTGAATGAATGCCCACTTAAGTCGCTTCTCTTCCTTACGCTGCTCGGCGTGAATCGCTGGCTGGGCGTCGACGGCGCGTGCCGTCCGGCGCCGACGGTCACCGCCGCGGCGCTGGTGCTGCTGGCGCCCCTGGCCGCTCCCGTCATCGGGGTTCCGTTCGTCGCCATCCTGATCGCGCTGGTGGCCGCGGCGCTCGTCACGGTGTCGCTCGCGACCACCACGGTCCGCACCTCCGCACCGACCTGAGCTCCGGGCCTCCGCCCCCGGGTCAGGCGCGCAAGGCGAGGGTGCGGGCCGCGGCCGCGATCCAGCGCAGGGGGTCGGACATGGCGGCCTCCGCGCCACCGGCCAGTTCGACGAGGCTGATGGATGCCGCGAAGTCATCGACCGGCGCGTCGATGCGTCCTGCGATCAGTGCGACCGGCACCTCGCCCGCCAACTCGAGCAGGTGCGAGATGACCTTGCCGTCGAGCGACTGGGAATCGAACCGGCCTTCGCCGGTGATGAGAAGGTCCGCGCCTTTCAGCGCTCCAGGGAGATCGATGAGTTCGGCTACCGTGCGCGATCCCGCCTCCAGCGTCGCGCCCCAGGTCAGCATCCCATAGCCGGTTCCGCCGGCGGCGCCCGCTCCCGGGGTGGACGGGTCGACCCCGAACTCGGCGGCGAGGTCGCGCAGCCGCTGGTCGAGCAGGGCGACCTGTTCCGGCGAGGCCCCTTTCTGCGGTCCGAATACGGCGGCCGCCCCCGTGGGGCCGAACAGTGGATTGGTCACGTCGGTCAGCACCGTCGCGCCCCGGCTAGGCACTGCACGTAAGCCGATCTCGGCGAGGGCACCCATCCCGCCGTCGGTCGAGGCACTGCCGCCGATCCCGAGGACGAGGCGGTCTGCACCGTGGTCGAGCGCATGGGCGATCGCCTCGCCGAAACGTGCAGTGGTCGCCCCCATGGGGTCGAGTTGTTTCATCAGGGTCAGGCCGCACGTATTGGCGAGTTCGACGACCGCGGTGCCGCCGGGCAGCAGGAGATAGTAGGCGCCGGCCGCGGGCACCCGCCGGCTCCCCGGCACTGCGAGTTCGAACGCGTCCAGCGTGCCCTCGCCGCCATCCGCCATCGGGCGCAGCAGAAGGTCATCGGTGTCGTGCACTGAGCGCCACCCGGTGGCGATCGCCTCCGCCACCTCCACCGCGGTCGCCGAGCCTTTGAACGAGTCGGGCGCGACGACGATGGTGCGAGGGGTCATCCATAATTTCTACCGCGTATGGGGACCAGTCGCTGCAACTGGGTCACGTGGTCGGGGGTGAGTTCGGCGGCGAGCGCGATGGAACGGAAGAGCAGCTGGTGTCAGGGCGTGATCTCCGTCGAGGGCCGTCGTGCGGTGCGCACCGCCCCCGCGCTCGCCGCGACCACGATGGCGATCGCGATGCCGTCGAGCAGGGTGATCGCCTGGTGCAGCAGCACGAACCCGGCGAGGGTCGCGATGGCGGGCGAGACGCTCATGAGGATGGCGAAGGTCGAGGCCGCCAGGCGTCGTAGCGCGAGCAGCTCGAAGGCGTAGGGGATCGCGGAGGAGAGCACCGCGACCGCGAGCCCGATGCCCAGGATGCCGGGCCGCACCAGCGCGGCCCCGGCACCGAGGATGCCGAGCGGCAAGCTCAGCACGGCGCCGATCGCCATCGCGATGGCCAGCCCGTCGAGGCCGTCGAACCGTCCTCCGGTGCGCTGCGACATGAGGATGTACGCGGCCCAGAGTGCCGCCGCCCCGAAGGCGAAGGCGATGCCGACCGGGTCGAGATCGCCGAAGCCGCCGCGGCTGAGCAACGCGACCCCGCCGAACGCCAGCACCGCCCAGATCCAGGCGGACGCCTTCCTGCTGGTGGCGACGGAGAGCACGAGGGGGCCGAGCACCTCGATCGTGACGGTTGCTCCCAGATGCAGTCGTGACAGTGCCTCGTAGAAGAGTCCGTTCATTCCGGCAAGCGCGACGCCGAACGCCGCGAGGGTGAGCCAGTCCGCGGGACTGTGGCCGCGCAGCGACGGCCGACTGATCAGCAGCAGCACGATGGCGGAGAAGAACAGGCGCAACGTGACAACACCGAGCGGCCCGACGGAGGGGAAGAGCAGCACTGCACAGGAGGCGCCGATCTCCTGGCAGGCGAGCCCCACGACGACGATGCCGACCGCCCCGATGGGCGCTCGACTGGGGCGGGAAGCGGTGGTCACCCATCGACCATACGGGGTTCGGAGGACACGCCCCCCGAAGGAGGGCAAGCATTCGCGGTCGAGGTGAATCGCAAGGGTTAACTGGAGGGTTAATTTGGCCAAAACGGGCTGTCTGCCCCCGCGCTGGTCCGCACTTTGGGGGACTCTGGTTCCAGACCAGCTCGTGATGTCGCAACCCTCGCATCCATCACGACAGCGAAGAAACGATCGGTCCGGTCGACTCTGCCGATCGGCCAGTGGGAATGAGTACTGCCGTGTTGAGAAGAGTTTTGCCTGGCCGCCATGCGGAGCCGACTGGCGCTCGCGGGGTGTCGCGCGTCGTGGCCACCGTGACGGCGACCGTGCTCACCCTCGCGCTCGCGGCGGCGGGCGCGAGCATCGCGGCGAGCATCGCGCACGCGGACACTACTGATGTGCAGGCTTTGAGTCTCACGTATACCGATGACACTTCGACCCATCTGGCCGATCTGCAGGACTCGTTGTCGAACAACCAGATCGTGCAGGCGGGCGGCGGCACCGTCGTGTACACGTGGGCCTGGACAAATGTGTATACGACGAGCGCGACCTTCTCTCAGGCGCTGCCCATCGGAATGACGTGGGATACGGCGACGATAAACATTCCCGGGTGCAGCATGACTGGCTCGATCTCCACCGGCGAGACACTCAGATGCATCGTCAGCGGTCTGACGGTGGGGGCGGGCGGCTCGGTAGAACGCACAGCGCACGTGTACTCGATGCCGAACAACGCCACGATCAACACCGCTCTCGTATCGGGTTCGCTCAGCGCGTCGGCCGCGCCGCTCAGAGTGCAGGCGGAACTCAACCTCCTGTACTACGGCGGGGACCCCGTCTACTTCGCTAGAAATTTTCAAGGCGCCACCCAGAATGCCGACGGCTCTGTGAATTTCGGTCACGCTCTGAGCCCCGATGGCAAGCATGCCGTCGGCTACTATATGTCCTGGCATTTCGCGCTCGCGGTGCCACGCAACTCCACGGATGAAGTCAAAGGGGCCGAGTCTCTCTCTCCCGGGCCGATCACTATCCGGTTTTCGACAAGCTATTCCGATGCGCAACTGGCCGGGTGTGGTGTGGGCGGTAACATGTGGGCCACTCAAGGCGGGAACGGGACCCCGAGCAACGACCCCGCGACGGTGCCCAACGGCGGGACGACCACCTGCACCCCGTCGAACACAGCTGACATCGCGGGCGGGCGCACCGACATCATGTCGATTTATGGCACCGACTCCACGTATCAGCGGCTCGCGACTTCCCAAGAGGGCAATGACCGGTTCATTTTCATCGGCGACTACACGGTGTGGGTTCCGGCGTCGGACTTCGCGACATCACAGCCTGTGACGATGTCGTACTCATCGTTCACGGTGACTGCGGTCGGCGTGAACGCACTGACGGGCACCCCGGACACCAAGGTGATTCCGGGATCGAGTTCAACGTTCACGGCTGCGGCATACAAGAACGCGGATTTTTATGCCGGCCAGACCGGAAATTCCGCATTCAACGGAACGCAACCCAGGGGAGCGGGCGGAACAGAGTCCGTTGCCAAATGGGCTGGCGCACCCGAGGCCGTTCGCACCCTGGGTGCCTCACCCGGCTCCATCGCGAGCGGCGGGACCGGAGACACCGGCGTGTCCGAATGTCTGGTCTGGGATCCCGCGCTGTGGACGCTGAACGGGACACCCTGGTTCAATCCAAATAACGGCGCTTTCGTCGGCCAAAACCCGGGAGCTCCGAGCACTCTTCCGATGTCGGACTTCACCGTCGAGTACGGGACGAATACCTACAACGACGACACGGCGCGCCGCCAGCCCTGCGGGAAGGTCGGCGACGGGAGCGCCGGGTGGTCACCGAGTCCACCAGCGGCTGGTGGCCCGCCCGTTACTGCTGTGCGTATCATGTACACCAAAGACTGGAAGTACGCCTGGGCACTTCCTGAGATCCCGCTTCAGGCGACCTCGAGCACGTCCGTGCCGGCGCAGACCCATCTGAATGTTTTCGGCTCAGTGTGGGATGACAGAGTCAACTGGACCTCCGACTCGGCGTACGCGAGCACCTGGGCAGGGTTGTTCACGGATGTTTACTATGACAGGTACTCGACTGCCTCGGTGTCGATCACGAACGCCTCGACAATCACCACCAGCCCTCAATTTCCAACAGGCGCTCAACCCCCAGCAGGGTCGGACATCCCGGCCAGCATCGCCGTGAACGAGGTGGGGTACGGTTCCGGCGGCGTGGTTACGCTCACCTTGCCGAACGCCTGCTTCACGATCGTGGGCGGTTCGCCGGACAGCACCACTGCACTCCCCAGCGGAGTGCATGAAGGAGACAAGACCTGCTCCTCGTCTGTGGGTCAGACCGTGACCTGGAATCTCACCGCCTTTCCGGCGCCCGGCGGAGCGGTCAGCATACCGTTTACCATCCACAGCAATGTCGGTACGCCGATCGCCAACTATTCGTTAGCAGCGACAGTGTCGTCGCCCGCGGACGCGGGCAATGTCCGTACGGTCACGAATAGCATCAGCATTTCGCACAATCTCTCGCAGATGTACGTCCACGTCGACACGTCACCGACCAACACGGTTCTGCACGGCAACCAGCTCAGCTACACCCTGACCTGGACGAATGTCACCGGTCAGGACTTCACTGCGACGGGAGCGAACGCCAATGCGGCCCATGTCGTCGATGTTCTGCCCTTCAACACCGACGGCGGGGGCACGGTGGGCCTCAGCGGCGATGTGGCGTTGAGCGGTGCAGTGACGACCAACCCCAGCAGTCTTGTCGTGGAATACACGACGGACTCCCGTGACACCCTGAGTTCGGCGCTCATCTCCGACCCATCGGGAAACTCAGGAAACATCAACTGGAAGACGACCAGGCCGCAGTCCGGTGTCACCGCGTTGCGTGTCGCAGTGCCCAGTTTGCCGGACAAGTCCAGTGAGCAAGCAACATTCAGTGTGACCCTTCCGTCTGGGTTCACGTCCATGGGCAAGATCGCGAACAGTGTGAATTTCGTTCCTGACGCGAATACGGCCCACGCGACCGGGTCGAATATCGCGGTCGTGTCGTCATCGACGACCACGATCTCGGGGACTGTCTTCAACGACCTCGACTACTCGAGCGCAAAGAACACGGGTGACAGCCCCGACGTCGGCGCGAGAGTGACCCTGAGCGGGTTCTCGTTCGGCCAGGATGGGGTTCGGGGGACGGCGGATGACGTGGCCGTTTCCGGCGTGTCCACGACGACGGATCAGTACGGTAACTACAGTTTCGTCGTCGACCCGGGTTCGTATTCGGTCGCGGTCAGCGGCGTCGATTCGATGACTTTCGTGCCGGTGACGGGTAGCCCAGGCCTGTCCAGCTTCGATGTCAGCCCGAACGCAGCCAAGGTTGACAGTTTCCTGTACCAGGTCACGTTGCCCAGACCCGATGCGACCGCCAACGCGAAAACCGCCAAGGTCTCACAGGGATCGACGGCAGCAATCGCGGTCGACACGACATCCGGTGCACCGGACCAGTCGACCAGTGCGGCAGGAACACTGTCGTCGATCACACAGCTCTCATCCACGTCGAATTGCAACGGGAGCGTAGGGGTCAGTCAAAGTGATCCGTCGAAGATCGTCTACCTGGCGCCGGACGCGAGCCACTGGCCTTCGAACCTTTCCGCGGCCAGCATCTGTGCGGACACGATCAGCTACGCGGTGACAAATATGCAGACCCTCGCCAGTTCTCTGGCCACGGTGACGGTGACGGTGTACCGCACCCCCACGACCGTTGCGGACAGCGCGTACGCGAAGTCAGGGCCGGGCGCCACCACGTCAGTGAATGTTGTGATCAACGATCTCGGTGACCTCCTCAAGGTCACGTCGGCGGCGCTTTCCGGGTCGACCTCGGTCGGTTCTGTCACTTCTGACAGCACGTCGGTGACCTACACGCCGCCGACCAGCTACGCGTGGGGGCCGACTCAAACGTCTTATCTGCAGCAAGTGACGTATGTTGTGCAGGATTCGCAGGGCAAGACCGCCACTGGGACGCTCACCCTCACCGTGCTGCGTCAGCCGTCGGCCCTTGCCGACCCGGTCACCGTCTCCGCGGTCGGGAATGCCCAGGTCAGCGTGCTGACGAACGACCTGGTGTACCAGCCCGGTCTGACAATTCAGCTGGGGACTCCATCGAAGCCCGTGGATGCGCACGTCGACGCATCAAACCCGCTCCTTGTCGACGTATCTCCGGGATTCGTTACCTCTGGAGCCTTCTATATCCCGTACACGATCACCGATGCTGCGGGTCAGAGTTTTTCCTCGGAAATCGACGGGACCGTGCAGGCGGTACCGACGGCGATGGACTATGGCACCCAGTTGGTCCCGCTCCCGGTGCAGGTATCGAAGAATTATGTGTTCACCACCAGCACGAACACGAGCGGTACGGTTCCGCAGGTCAGCGTCGACACGTCCGTCTCGGGCACGACCGTGGGCAGGGTCACCACGTTGGTCAGTGGTGCGACCGTCACGGTGTCTGGCGATTCCTCGACCATGACCTACAACTCGAAAGGGTATGTGGGCGCTGATTCGTTCACGTTCATCGTGACCGATTCGCTGGGGGCGAAGGCGACAGCCAGGGCATATGTGAAGGTCGATGCGGCGCCGACAGTGAACGGCTTCGGGTCGAGCCTCGTGCCGGTTTTGGTTGCGCAGGGCAAGTCTGTGGTGTTGACCCTGTCGGGTCTGGTCGCTGGTACCAACGAGTCGCTGCCGAAAGGTCAGACGATAAGCACGACGAACGGTTCGGTCGTGGTTGCGGCTGATGGTCAGTCGATGACATACACCCCGAATTCGTCGTTCCATTCGACCGAGTCGTTCACGATCCCTGTGACGGACGAAGCGGGCGGGTCGGTGGATGTGACCGCGTTTGTGAAGGTGGATCCGACACCGACGGTCTCGGGCATCGGGTCGCAAAACTCGCCGACGCCGGTCTCTGTCGGCGGGGACACGACATTCGCCCTGGCTGGGCTGAGTCCCTCCGGTGTCGGGGTGTTGTTCACGGCCGGCCAGTCGGTCACGGTGACAAGGGGTTCGGTGTCGTTCAGCGACTCGACTCATCTGGTCTATCACCCTGACTCGTCGAAGCTCGGACCGGTGTCGTTCAGCTACACGGTCACGGATGAGGTGGGGGCGACCGCGATGGGGACCGCATATCTCACCGTGGATGCGTTGCCGTCGGTCGATGATCTGTGGTCGGCGGCCTCTCCGAGGTTGGTGGCGTTGGGATCGACGGCGTCGCTCGCCATCCACGCGACGGGATCTGTGCTGTCGGTGCCGTCGGTCAGTGTGACGCAGGGTTCCGGCTCGGTGTCGAAGGATTCGGGTGATTCGACCGGGATGACGTGGATTTATTCGGCAGGGGCTGCAGGGGACGTGACGGTGGAGTTCACGGTTACGGATGAGGTGGGTAAGACCGCAACTGGACACGCGTACCTGAGGGTGGAGCCGACGATCTCGGGAGTGGTCTACGACGACCTCGACTATTCGGGCAGCCAGGACAACGACGACACCCCGATCTCCGGCGCGACCGTGACCCTCTCCGGTCATTCGTTCGGCCCGGACGGCGTCGAGGGCGGCGGGGATGACCAAACAGTTACCGGCACGGTGACCACCGGCCAGAATGGCGCGTACAGCTTCATTGAGGATCCGGGTTCCTACTCGGTCGCGGTCAGCGGTCTCACCGGGGTGACCGCGGTGATCAATCCAGTGTCTGCTTTTGCCCTGAGTGCGAGTTCGTCGAAGGTTCTCAGCTTCCTGTACCAGGACACGTTGCCCGCACCCAGCGTGTCGGGTTCATCGGTCAAGGTTGTGCAGGGTTCGTCGGTGTCTGTGTCTGTCGACACGACTTCGGGCGCTCCCGCCGGTGGCGCACATCCCTCGACGATCGACCTCGGGCCGCAGCCGACCCGCGGGACGATCACGAAGCTCGGATCCACGGTCACCTATACGGCGGCGTCGAGCTGGCCGGGTGACGTGATCGGTCCCTCCTATACGGAGACTTTCACCTACACCCTGACGAACTTCCAAGTCTTGCCGAGTGGCACGGCGACTGTTCAGGTGACCGTGTATCGCACTGCGCAGGCCGTGCCCGACACGGCGACGGTAGCCTCGACCCAGTCGACCAGCGTTGATGTTCTGCTCAACGACGAGGGCGACAACCTCACAGTCACCTCGGTGAGCTTCCCCGCGGGGACGAACTATGGGTCGGTCGTTCCGGACCCGATAGCGCCCAACAAGGTGCGCTATACCCCGCCGACAACATACGCGTGGGGTTCGGCCACCTCCTTCAGCCAGGTCGTGAATTACACGGTTCAGGACTCTCAACTCCAGACGAAATCGTCGACACTGACGCTCACCGTCGTGCGGGCACCACGTGCCAGCGATACGTCGGTGACAGTGTCCGCGAACAAGACGCCGGCCACGGTCGATGTGCTCACGCAGGCGACTGTTTACCCGCAGCCCACCGTCACGCTGGGCACGGTCCCGTCCGGTGTTCATGCCGGAGTCGTCGATAACAAGATCCAGGTTTACGCGATGGGTCCGTCTGTTTCGACGATCACCGTCCCGTACACGATCACCGACGGATTGCTCCAGCAGGTCGTGGCACAGCTTGTCGTGACCGTGTTGCCGATTCCGACGGCGACCGGCTTCGGTTCGGGTGGCTCTCCGATCGTCGTCGGGGGGAACCAGTCGATCGTGTTGCCCTTGGCCCAGCACCTCTCGGATGGTGCGAGCGTGTCGCTCTCTTCGGCCACCTCGGCTAACGGTGGGTCCGTCACGGTGACCGATGACGGTACGTCGATCACCTACGTTCCAAAGACGGGCTACACGGGCGACGACTCGTTCACCTTCACCGCCGTCGATGCGCTCAGCGTGTCGTCGTCGCTGGCGACCGCGACGCTTCTCGTCGACCCCGTACCGACCGCCGGCTCGCCGACATCCGAGACGATCGTCGCGGGAGGGAAGAGCACCACGATCACCCTCCCGGTGTCGGGGTCGAACCTCGTGGTGAGCATCCCGGTGAATCAGCCGAGCACGCTGAAGGCGACGGTGTCGCCGAGCGGCACCGGCCTGTCGGTCACCGTCGACGCGACCGGGGTGACGCCGAACTCTGCAGACCACGAATCGTTCGACTACACGGTCACCGACACGAAGAGCGGCGCGACCGCGAACGGAACGATGCTGGTGCAGGTCGACCCGGTTCCGACCGCCACCGATTTCGGCAGCGTCACCCGCATCCCGGTGACGAACGCCGCCAACGGCGGCTCGTACACGATCACCCTGGTGGCGGGAACGACCATGACCGGCAGCAACGTGTCACTGGACTCGGCATCCACTCCCGCTCTGGGAACCTTGGACATCTCGGGTAACACGATGACCTACACGCCGAAGCCGAACAAGTCGGGCAACGACTCGTTCACCTATCGGGTGAAGGATGACGCCGGCGCCTACGCGCAAGCGACAGTGCGCGTCACCGTGCTCGCTGCACTCACGGCCGGCGCAGACACCATTAGCGCTCCGAGCAATAGGGCTTTTATTCTGCCGGTGTTGGGAAATGACGTCGGTGACGGGTCGCTTCACATTGACGCCGTGACCTCTCCGATCGCCTCGGCCGGTAACCCTCGCCTCTCGCTGGACGGTGCCGGGCGGTCGCTCACCCTGACGACCGATGCGATTGCGCACGATACGACCGTCCACTTCACGTACCACGACACGGACGCCTCTGGGGCGATGTCTGACGAGGTCGGCGTAACCGTCACCGTGACGGCGACGCTCGCCACCACCGACGTCAGCGTCGACGCGCCGTCGAGCGGGCAGACGCCGATCAACGTGCTTGACAGCGACACCGGGAATGACCTTCATCTGACCGGCGCGTCAGGGCCGGACGAGGCGAACGTATCGACACAGGGTAAGAACGTTCTCTTCACTCCCGCCGCCCACACGTGGATCGATGGCGAGACGAGATATCAGGTCGATCTCTCATACACGGTGAGGGATGTGTGGGGCGATAGCCTCCCCGGCACCGCGCATGTCACCGTATGGCGCCCACCGGTCGTGACGAACACGACTGAGAACATCTATCTGAGCAACTCCGCCACCCTGCACGTGCCCACAGCGGCGACGGTCTCATCTCCCGGCGGAATCGCTTCCGTGGTCACGAACGGCGTGCAGCCGGCAACGGCGGGTACGGTGGACGCCGATCTCGACGACATCGTATTCACGTCGTTCGCGAGCGGGCCGTTCAGCGTCGGCTACACCGTGACAGACCATCTCGGTCAGTCGACATCGGGAACGTTTACAGGGGTAGTCGCTCAACCACTCTCGGTCGTCGGGGTGACCGCCCCGATCGCGACGTCACCCCTGGGCATCACTGGCATCGACGTGCTCCAGAATGACCACGGTACGGATCTGTCCATCCTGTCCATCGGGCAGCCTCATCACGGCACTGTGACCGGCACCGTAAACCCGGTCTCCTATGTTCCCGAGCCCGGGTACACGGGTCCTGACTCGTTCGACTACACCGTCAAGGATGTCGTCGGCACGGTTCGCACGGGGACCGTGAACCTGAATGTCACGTTGGCCCCGGTGACCCTGGACGACGCGGCGACCACGGACCTCGCCACACCGGTCACGATCGATGTGGTCGGGAACGACACCATCACCACCGGTACAGGGACGATCGATTCGGTCACTCAACCGTCGAGTGGCAAGACGGAGATCACCCACAACGAGGTCACGTTCACGCCCGCAGCGGTCGGCACGTTCACTTTCGACTACGTGGTGAAAGACGAGGCGGACCTCACCGGCACGGGTCATGTCACGGTCACCGTCACCTCCTCGTCCCAGCCGACCGTGACGGTAACGCTGAGCCCCGACCACACGTCGTTCATCGTGGATGGCCAGGGATTGCCATCGGGCACGGACTGGTCGGCCGAGATGCACAGCACCCCGATCCGGCTGGCAGCGGGCACGATCGGCACCGCCGGCACGCTCCACCAGGTAATCGCACTGCCCAAGAACCCGCCGGCCGGAAGCCACTCTCTGGTCATCACCGGTCTGCCGGTCAACGGTGGCACAACCTTCACGTTCTACTTCGTCATCACGCCCGACGGCCTTGCATACACCGGAGCCGACGCGGCCCCGTGGGTGCTCGCAGGCGCCGCGCTACTGGGAGGGGGGATGCTGCTGCTCGCGCTCGTCGCGTGGCTGCGGCGCAAACGAAACAACGCCGCAACACGCGCGGTCTAGGCTCTAGCCATGGAAGGCCTGTTCGACGGATACGGCGCCCAGGCTACCAAGGGCCGCAAGACGGCAACCGAGCCGTGGGACGAGATGTTCGGCGCGTCATCTGGCGTGCGCACCGCATACAAAGAGATCCATTCCGCGCTCGCGCAGATGACGCAGGAAGAGTTGCGCGGCCGCACCGATGCGCTCGCCAGCTCCTACCTCGCCCAGGGTGTCACCTTCGACTTCGCGGGCGAGGAGCGGCCGTTCCCGCTGGATGCCGTGCCCCGGGTGATCGAGCAGGCCGAGTGGGTGGACGTCGAGGCCGGCATCAAGCAGCGTGTGCTGGCACTCGAGGCATTCCTCGCCGACATCTACGGCAAGCAGGACGCGGTCACCGACGGCGTCATCCCCGCGGGACTCATCTCGTCATCCAGCCACTTCCACCGCGAGGCGGCCGGCATCGTGCCGGCGAACGGCGTGCGCATCCAGGTCTCCGGCATCGACCTGATCCGCGACGAGCAGGGCGGCTGGCGGGTGCTCGAAGACAACGTGCGCGTGCCGAGTGGCGTCAGCTACGTCATCTCGAACCGCCGCGTGATGGCGCAGACCCTGCCCGAACTGTTCGTGAGCATGCGCGTGCGACCGGTCGGCGACTACCCCCATAAGCTGCTGCAGGCCCTGCGCGCGAGTGCGCCCGACGGGGTCGAGGACCCGACCATCGTGGTGCTGACCCCCGGTGTCTACAACTCCGCCTACTTCGAGCACACCCTGCTCGCACGCCTGATGGGCGTCGAACTGGTCGAGGGGCGCGACCTGTTCTGCTCGGGCGGCAGGGTGTGGATGCGCACCACCGCCGGACCGACCCGGGTCGACGTGATCTACCGGCGGGTCGACGACGAGTTCCTCGACCCGCTGCAGTTCCGCGCGGACTCGATGCTCGGCAGCCCGGGCCTGCTGTTGGCCGCGCGCCTCGGCAACGTCACCATCGCCAACGCGGTCGGCAACGGGGTCGCAGACGACAAGCTGGTCTACACCTACATGCCCGACCTCATCCAGTACTACCTGGGCGAGAAGGCGATCATCAAGAACGTCGACACCTGGCGGCTCGAAGACCCCGCCGCTTTGGAAGAGGTGCTCGACCGGCTGGACGAACTCGTCGTGAAGCCCGTCGACGGCTCCGGCGGTAAGGGGCTCGTCGTCGGCCCGGCCGCGACCAAAGCCGAACTCGATGCGCTGCGAAAGCGACTGCTGGCCGACCCGCGCGGCTGGATCGCGCAGCCGGTCATCCAGCTCTCGACGATCCCGACGCTCGTCGAAGACGGCATGCGGCCGCGGCATGCCGACCTGCGCCCGTTCGCTGTCAATGACGGCAAGGATGTCTGGGTGCTGCCCGGCGGTCTCACCCGGGTCGCGCTGCCCGCGGGCGAGCTCGTCGTCAACTCCAGCCAGGGCGGCGGGTCGAAGGACACCTGGGTGGTGGGCGAAGACCCGCTGCAGGTCTCGCGACACTCGATTCAGGGGCTGGTCGCCGACCAGGCGACCTCGACCGAGGCCATTCCAATCGTCTCCCACGACGTGCACTCCGTCGACCAGGCGCCGCGCGACCGCACGCTGGGCCAGGGCCAGCAGGAGCAACAACAGCAGCAGAATGAGCGGGTCGAGCTTGTCGAGACCTCACCCGCGAGTAACC
>JAZJYU010000121.1:17152-30167 GCA_040390225.1 Actinomycetota bacterium
CCCCCCCCCCGCGGGGTTCGCATGCTGAGCCGCATCGCCGAGAGCCTGTTCTGGATCGGGCGCTACATCGAGCGCTCGGACGGCACGGCGCGCATCCTCGACGTGCACCTTCAGCTGCTGCTGGAAGACCCGTGGATCGAGGAGGATGTCGCCTGCAGGTCCCTGCTCAGCGTGATGGGGAGTGACGCGCCGGAGGACGCCGTGCTCACCCGGCAGAGCGTGCTCGACATCCTCGCCATCGACCGGTCGGAGCCGGCCTCCATCGCGTACTCGCTCGGTGCCGCCCGTGAGAACGCGCGCCGAGCCCGCGAGATCGTCTCCACCGAGCTGTGGGAGTGCCTCAACACCACGCGCGCCCGAATGCCCCGCAAGGTCTCGAGCGACAAGGTGCACGAATTCTTCGGGTGGGTGCGTGAGCGCGCCGCGCTCGCCGTCGGCATCATCGAGTCGGCGACCAGCCGGGACGAGGCGTGGCAGTTCTTCACCCTGGGCAGGTCCATCGAGCGGGCCGACATGACCGCGCGCCTGCTCGCGACCAGAAGCCTCACCGAGGCGAGCGGGCCATCCTGGACCACGATCCTGCGCAGCTGCGGAGCGTACGAGGCGTACCTGCGCACCTATCGGGGGGTGCCGAGCGCGCGCAATGCCGCCGAGTTCCTGCTGCTCGATCGGCTGTTCCCGCGCAGCATCCTGTTCTCGGTTCGCCGGGCCGAGATGTGCATGCGCGACATAGAGCCACGCACCGATCGCGTCGGGGTGAGCGATCAGGCCCAGCGGTTGCTCGGGCAGATCCGCAGCGAGCTGGAGTACCGGCCGATCGCGGACATCCTCGAAGACCTCCCCCTCCACATGGACAACGTTCAGGCGGCGACGAGCGCGGCATCCGAGGCGATCCGCCAGCGCTACTTCCCCACCAACGCGGCCCCGAGCTGGGTTGGAGAGAACACGTGAACCGGCTTCGCATCAAACATGTGACCGGGTTCACCTACGGCGGCGAGGTCACCGCCAGCTACAACGAGGCACGGATGCTGCCCACCAGCGGCGACGGCCAGCTCGTTCTCTCGTCGAAGCTCGAGATCCTGCCGATCTCCGCTCACCACACCTATGTCGACTACTGGGGAAGCCGGGTCTCGTCATTCGAGGTGCTCACCCCGCACAAGGAGCTCTCGCTCAGCGCGACCAGCCTGGTCGAGGTGCGGCCGCGCGACCATCCGGCGCACGTCGTCGGCTGGGATGAGCTGGCCGCCGCCGCCGAGAAGGCGACGGAATATGTGGAGCAGCGTAAGCAGACGAAGCTCACCTCTCCTCCGCCGGAGGTGGTCGCGTTCGCGCAGCAGCTCGCGAATGCCACCGGTGATCCCTGCGAAGCCGCGATGGCGATCAGTCGCCGGGTCGGCGAGAGCGTGGAGTACATGCAGGGCGTGACCGGTGTGCACACCACCGCAGCTGAGGCGTGGGAGCACCGCAAGGGGGTCTGCCAGGACATCGCGCATCTGGCGATCGGCGCGCTGCGTGCCGTGGGCATCCCCGCGCGGTACGTCTCCGGTTACCTGCACCCGAAGCCGAACGCCGAGGTCGGCGAGACGGTCGCCGGTGAGTCGCACGCCTGGGTGGAGTGGTTCTGCGGTGGCGAGTGGCGCGGTTTCGACCCCACCAACCAGATCGACATCGGGGACCGGCACGTTACCGTGGGCCGCGGTCGCGACTACAACGATGTGCCGCCGCTGCGTGGTGTCTATGCCGGTCCGTTCAAGTCACAGCTCTTCGTCAAGGTGGAGATCACCCGCGAGAGCTAGGCCGACACGAGTTCGCGCTCCGGCGGCCGTGTCGACACCGGTTCGACGGGAACAGGGCCGGCGGTGATCGCCAGCATCGGCGGTTCGACGTTTCGCGGCGGTTCGATCGCCAGGACCGGCGATTCCGGGGGGCTGAGTCGGGTGAGCCAGAAGACGGTGAGCAGAAAGACCGTGGCCATGAAGGCGAGGCCCACGAGCAGGTGAAAAGCAGATTCGGCAGTCACAGTGACCCTTCGACGGAATAGGGCAGCTGTAAGTGCAGGACCGGATGCCTGGGTAGGGCGACTCCGTAACGTTCTGTCGGTTTAGAGGCTATTCGCGCAGGTCGGAACGCTCTATCCCGTCTTGTGGGGGCACTAGCCCTTGGCGGCGGTCACCTCGCCCGCGACGATCTGCTGCGCGGCCAGTTCGCGCTGGGCGGGACCGAAGCTGAGCGCCAGATGACGATCGACGAATCGCACCTTCACGCTGCGATAGCGCAGCATCCAGGCGAGCATCACGATGGCGCAGAGCACTCCGGATGCCGCTCCCACTCCCAGAGACCATCGGGGCCCGAACTCGTTGGCCACCCACCCGACGATCGGTGCACCGATCGGGGTGCTGCCGGCGAAGACGGCGAAGTAGATGGCCATCACCCGGCCGCGCACGGCTGACGGGGTCGACAGCTGGATGTAGGAGTTGGCGGTCGTGGTGATGGTCTGCGAAGCGACCCCCATGATCGCCAAAGCACCAGCGAACGGCCAGTACGCGGGGGCGAACGCGGCGAGCGAGCACCCTGCGGCGAAGACGGCGGTCGAGGTGAACAGGTACCGCAGTCGTGGATGTTGCCGGCTGGCGGTGACCAGTGCTCCGACGACCGATCCGGCCGCCATGATCGAGGTGAGGATGCCGAAACCGGTCGCTCCGGAATGGAACACGACAGTGGCCATGGTCGAGATATAGATCGGGAAGTTCACCCCGAACGTGCCGAACACGAACATCACGATGAGCAGCATTGCGATGTCCGGCCGAGTGCGCACATACCGGATGCCGCCGAGCAGGTTCCCTTTCCTGGCCTGGGCACGCGGTGCAGTGACGAGTTCGCTTCGCTTGAGCAGGAACAGCGACCCGACGACAGCTGCGAACGACACCGTATTGATCATGAAGACCCAGCCGGATCCGATTATCGCGATGAGCATACCGGCGGCCGCGGGCCCGATCGTGCGGGCCAGGTTGAAGGATGCCGAGTTGAGGCTGACGGCGTTGGACAGGTTCGGTCCTCCGACGAGCTGCGACACGAAGATCTGCCGTGCCGGGGTGTCGAAGGCCTGCACGCTGCCGAGCAGGAACGCCAGAAGGTATACCTCCCAGAGTTGCAGCACTCCGCCGACGGTGAGCAGAGCGAGCGCCAAGCTCAGCACGCCCATGCTGGCCTGGGTGAGCTTCAGGATGGTCTGCTGGTTGAAGCGATCGGCGACGAGTCCGCTGACCGGAAGGAAGACGAGCATCGGACCGAACTGCAGCGCCATAGTGATGCCGACGGCGGCGGCATCGTGGTCGGTCAGCTGGGTGAGGACTATCCAGTCCTGGGCGGTGCGCTGCATCCAGGTGCCGACATTGGAGACGAGCGACCCGCTTGCCCAGACCCGATAGTTGTAGCCGCTGAGGGAGCGGAACATCGCGGTCAATCGTCAGCCAGCGCCTTGAGGATCGGTCCTGCCTCATCGAGGATCGCGCGCTCATGCGGGGTCAGTTCCTCGAGCCGTTGGGTGAACCAGGCATCCCGGCGCCGCCGGGTCTCTTCGATGAACTCGCGGCCGGAGTCGGAGAGGTCGAGGCGCACCTTCCGGGCGTCGTCTGTTGCGGTGACCCGGGTCACCAGTCCCGCATCGACAAGAGCGTTGATGGTGCGGTTCATGCTCGGCGGGGTGACCCGTTCGTGCTCGCTGAGCGATCCGAGCGTCTGCGGCCCGTTGTTCGCGAGCGTGAACATGACGGAACGCTGGCCTTCGGTCACGTCTTCGTCGCCCTGCATCGAGCGGATGCGACGCGCCAGTCTCTGGACGCTGAGACGCAGCTCCTGGTCGTCGTGAATCATTCAGCCAGCCTAGCTCATTAGCTTTGCTAACGAAAATGGTCCTCCGCAACGCCCGGTGTGCGCGAATACACTTGGTGCACCCCGAACCTGCACCCGAACTAGGAGGCCCCATGCAGTTCACCGCAGCACGACAGGACCGCACGTTCGTCGATGCGGACGGGGTCACCATCCACTTCTATGTCTGGAAGTCGCCGACCGCGACCGGTGTGGTGCAGATCGCCCACGGACTCGGTGAATATGCGACCCGATACGAATCACTCGCGCAGGACCTGGTCGCGGCCGGATTCACGGTCTACGCCGACGATCATCGCGGGCACGGTGCGACCGGCCTGGAGCAGGCACAGGGCGACGCCACGCAGCTCGGCACGCTGGGTCCCGGTGGCATACGGTCCACCGTCCGCTCCGTCGAGGAGTTCACGGAGCTGATCATGAAGGAGAACCCGAACCTGCCGCTCGCGCTCTTGGGGCACAGCTGGGGTTCGCTCATCGCCCAGAAGATCGTCAACGTGCACGCCGAGTACTACGACGCGCTCGTGCTCACCGGCACCGCGTATCGCACCCTTCGGCACATGAACAGCGGCGACCTGGCCAAGCGTCACAACGTGCCCGGTGGCACCGGTTACGAGTGGCTGAGCCGTGATGACGCGGTCGGCAAGGCGTTTCTCGCCGACCCGCTCACCTTCAAGGCCAACGCGGCCAAACTCTTCGGCATCGCCGACGGGCTGCGCCTGCTCGGGCGGCCTGCCAGGCACCTCGCCCACGACATCCCGGTGCTCATCCAGATCGGCAGCGAAGACACGCTCGGCGGTCCGAAGAGCGCAGAGTTGCTGGCCAACGCCTACCTCAAGCGTTCGCACCTCAGCGATGTCGAGCTGATCGTCTACACGGATGCCCGCCACGAGGTCTTCCACGAGACGAACCGCGCCGAGGTGGTTGCCGACACCATCGCGTGGCTCAAGTCCCGGCTCGCGGCGTAAGAGCGGGTCGAGCCTGTCGAGACCCCGCCCGCGAGCAACCCGTCGGTGAGGTCTCGACAGGCTCGACCCTCCCATTCCCGCCATAGGGTTAACACATGCACGGTGAGTTCAAGGTCCCCGGCGGCAAGCTCGTCGTAGTCGACTTCGATGTCGTCGACGACCGCATCCGCAACTTTCAGCTGGCAGGGGACTTCTTCCTCGAGCCGGAGCACGCGCTCCCGGCCATCGATTCGGCGATCGAGGGCCTGCCTGCTCAGAGCGAAGCGAAGGTGATATCGGCCGCGGTGCAGGCCGCGCTGCCCGATGACGCCATCCTGCTCGGCTTCTCCGCCGACTCGGTCGCCGTGGCGATCCGCCGCGCTCTCTCCAAAGCCGCCGGCTGGAGGGAATACGACTGGCAGCTCATCCACGGTGCCGCCTATCCCCCCGTGCTTCAGATGGCGCTTGACCAGGTGCTGTCCGAGGAAGTGGGCGCCGGTCGCCGCAAACCGACCCTGCGCATCTGGGAGTGGAACGAACCGGGCGTCGTGCTCGGCAGCTTTCAGTCCGTGAAGAACGAAGTAGACCTCGAGAACGCCAAGAAGTACGGCTTCCAGGTCACCCGACGGGTCAGCGGCGGTGGTGCCATGTTCATGGAGGCCGGTTCGGTCATCACCTATTCGATCTATGCGCCGCTCGAGCTGGTGCAGGGGATGTCGTTCGCCGACTCGTACGCCTTCCTGGATGAGTGGGCGATCATCGCCCTGCAATCCCTCGGAATCGAGGCCTCATACGTTCCGCTCAACGACATCACCAGCCCCAAGGGCAAGATCGGCGGCGCCGCGCAGAAGCGGCTCGGCAGCGGCGCGGTGCTGCATCACGTGACCATGAGCTACGACATGGACGGTGACCGCATGGTCGAGGTGTTGCGCATCGGCCGGGAGAAGATGAGCGACAAAGGCACGAAGAGCGCCAACAAGCGGGTCGACCCGTTGAAGAGCCAGACCGGCCTCAGTCGAGCGGAGATCATCGCCGCGATGGAGAAGACCTTCACCAGCTTGTACGGTTCGACGCCGAGCGATGTCACCCCGGAGGAGCTCGAACGGGCCGAGCAACTGGTCACAGACAAGTTCGGGACCGACGAATGGCTCTACCGCGTACCCTAGAAGGGTGAACTGGTGGGTTTTCGGTGGCGTCGTGGTCGGCGTCGCCGCGCTCGGATACCTCGGCCAGCGTTTCGGTCTCTTCGACCTCACGGCCAAGAACCGTTCAAAGAGCTCAGGCAGCGGCTCCGGAATCATGGGCATCGGTGATGAGGTGTTCGCCCCATCGCGGCACGAGGCACAGGCCGAACTCGACCGCCAGACGATCCTGCCGGCGCCCGCGCCGCTGGCGGGGGACAAGGGCGCCGTGAGCGGGCCTTCGACAGGCTCAGCGAGCGGACGCTTCGAGGGGCAGGTCACGATCGACCTCACGAAACTCCCCAAGGGGCACGAGTAACAGCCTGGATGCCCGACTCACCCGACCGGGTGATCCTGGGCGACAACCTCGATGCCGTGGCCGGGCTACCCGACGGTGCATTCACTCTCATCTATCTCGACCCGCCGTTCAACACCGGTCGCAGTCAGGCGCGACAGTCCACGACGTCCGTGCGCAACGTCGCCGGTCCGATCAAGGGTTTCAAAGGCCAGCAGTACGAGCGTATTCGCGGCGACCTGATGAGCTACGACGACCGTTTCGAGGACTATTGGTCCTTTCTCGAACCGCGTCTCGCCGAAGCGTGGCGGCTATTGGCCGACGATGGCACGCTCTATCTGCACCTCGACTATCGCGAGGCCCACTACGCGAAAGTGCTGCTCGACGCCCTGTTCGGACGCGAGAGCTTCCTCAACGAGATCATCTGGGCCTACGACTACGGCGCGAAGTCGAAGAATCGCTGGCCGACCAAGCACGACACGATCCTGGTCTACGTGAAGTCGCCGGCCGGGTACCACTTCGACTCGACCGCCGTAGACCGTGAGCCGTACATGGCCCCAGGACTCGTGACCGCCGAGCAGGTCGCGCGCGGCAAGCTGCCGACGGATGTCTGGTGGCACACGATCGTGTCGCCCACCGGTCGCGAGAAGACCGGTTACCCCACCCAGAAGCCGGAGGGAGTGCTGCGCCGGATCGTGCAGGCGTCGAGTCGCGAAGGGGACTGGGTGCTCGATTTCTTCGCCGGCTCTGGAACGACCGGCGCGGTGGCCGCCGCGCTCGGGCGCCGTTTCGTGCTCGTCGATCAGAGCGAGGAGTCGATGGCGGTCATCCGGCAGCGCTTCGCAAGGTCGGGCGTCGCCGCCGAGTACGTCACACTGGAACCATGACCATCGCCCTCTGGATCACCGCCGTGCTGCTGACCGTGCTCTACCTGGGATCGGGCGGCGTGAAGGTGGTGCGCAGCCAGGCTCAGCTCAAAGACGCGATGATCTGGACCACTCATGCGTCCGCATGGCAGGTGAAGACGGTCGGTGCACTCGAGTTGCTCGGTGCGCTCGGTGTCATCCTGCCGCTGGCGACCGGCATCGTGCCGGTGCTGACGGCTGTCGCCGCACTGTGCCTTGCGCTGGTGCAGGTGGTCGCGCTCGTCGTGCACGTGCGCATCAAGGATGTGACGCCGCAGCTGTCGCTGAACGTCTTCCTGCTGCTGCTCGCTGTCGCTGTCGCGATACTGCGACTGCTTGCTCTCTAAACGCTCTCGCGCTCGATGATCGTCGTCGGCAGCACGGTAAGCTTCTGGACCGTCTCGCCGGCGATGAGCCGGACCAGCACCTCGGCCATCTTGGCACCCATGGCGACGGACGACTGCTCGATCGTGGTGAGCGGCGGCAGCGACGAGGTCGAGTAGTAGTCGTTGTCGAAGCCGACGACGGCGATGTCTTGCGGTACCCGCAGCCCCCGGTCGCGCAGCACGCCGAGAGCACCGTAGGCCATCTGGTCGCTCGCGACGAACACCGCGTCGAAGGGGTCTCCGGTCGCGAGCAGGCGCTCCATCGCGGCGGCGCCGCCGGGCGGCGTGAAGTCGCCGATTTCGACAGCCCCGGCGCTCAGGCCCGCCTGGTCGAGCGCGACCCGCCAGCCCTTGAGCCGGTCGAGCCCTGCAGCCATGTCCTGCGGCCCGGCGATCGTGGCGATTCGGGTGCGGCCGTGATCGACCAGGTATTTCGTGGCGAGGGCGGCGGCGCCGATGTTGTCGACATCCACCACGTAGCTGTCCTCGCCCTCGACGCTCATCGGGCGTCCGCCGAATACCACGGGAAGCGAGCGGGCGAGAGCGCGGTACGAGTTGTCGTCGCTGTGGTGCGACAGAATCAGGGCGCCGTCGACGTTGCCGCCCTGTAGGTACCGCCGGGTCTTCTCGGGGTTCGTCTCCGAAGCGATCAGCATGCTCAGCGTGTATTCCGTGGTCGCGAGGTGCATCGCGATTCCCTGCACGACGGTGGCGAAGAACGGGTCTGAGAAGAACTTTGCCGTGTTCTCTGGAATGACGAGCGCGATCGCCTGGGTGCGCCGGCTCGCCAGGGTCCGGGCCGCCCGGTTCGGCACGTACCCGAGCTGCTCGATCGCGCGAGTCACGGCGTCGATCGCCTCGGCGGTCACCCGCGGCGACTCGTTGACGACACGTGACACCGTCGAGCGGGACACTCCGGCGAGGGCCGCGACCGCTTCGAGCGTGGGCGCGGCCGGTCGCGCCTCCAGCTCGCTAGTCATCCGGGCCTCCTGTGATGCCAAGTTTAGGGCGCAGGAGAGAGCGCTCCCGCGATGATCGCGGAGTAGGCCAGTCCGCTGTCTTTGATGGTGCGCACCTGCGTCCCGTAGTCGACGTGCACGATGCCGAATCGCTTGTCGAAGCCCCAGGCCCACTCGAAGTTGTCGAGCAGCGACCAGAGGAAGTAGCCGCGCACATCCGCCCCCTCCGCGATCGCCTCGGCGATGGCGTTGAGGTGTTCGGTGATGTACGTCGTGCGGTCGGGGTCGTGCACCCGCCCGTCCGCAGAGACGACATCGTCGTACGCGGCGCCGTTCTCGGTCACGTACAGCGGCGGCAGGGAGGGATACTGCAGGGTCAGGCGCACGAGCAGGGCACGCAGCCCATCGGGGTTCACCTCCCAGCCCATAGCGGTGTGCGGCAGGTCGCGCGGTGGGAACGAGACGTACTCCGAACCGACGAACGGTGACGCGTATGGGCGTTTCGTCGGGACCGTTGTCACCCGCTCGACGGGGTGACCGCTCACGCAGTCGTCGTGGTAGTAGTTCACCCCGAGAAAGTCGATCGGCTGGTGGATGATGTCCAGATCGCCGGGCTGGATGACCTCCGCGAGCCCGAGGCCGGCGACGTCGTCGAGCAGGTCGGCCGGGTACTCTCCGACGACGACCGGCTCGAGGAACATGCGGTTCCACAGACCGTCGATGCGCCGTGCCGCCTCGAGGTCGACCGGGTCCGACGGGTCGTTCGGGATCGCCGTCGTCAGGTTGAGCGTGATGCCGATCTGCTCCGCCCCCAGATCACGCAGTGCGGAGGTCGCGAGACCATGGCCGAGGTGCTGGTGGTGCACGGCGGCCAGTGCTGCAGCAGGGTCCTGCAGTCCGGGTGCGTGCTCGCCTGCCGCGTACGAGATGAGTGAGGAGCAGAACGGTTCGTTAAACGTCGTCCAGTGGGTGACCCGGTCGCCGAGCACGTCGTGCACCGCGGTCGCGTAATCACGGAACCGGTATGCGGTGTCACGGTTCGCCCAGCCGCCGGTCTCCTGAACCGCCTGCGGCAGATCCCAGTGGTACAGCGTGAGCCAGGGCAGGATGCCGTTCTCCAGCAGCTCATCGACCAGGCGGGAGTAGAAAGCCAGTCCGGCGCGATTCACGCCGCCGTCCGCGGGCTTCACCCGCGCCCAGCTGGTGGAGAAGCGGTAGGAGCCGAGGCCCAGCTGCTTCATGAGCGCGACGTCTTCGGGCATCCGGTGATAGTGATCGACCGCGACCTCGGGGGTGTCGCCATTGGCGACGGCGCCGGGAACGCGGGAGAACACGTCCCAGATCGAGTCGAGCTTGCCGTCTTCGTGTGCGGCGCCCTCGATCTGGGCAGCGGCGGTCGCCGAACCCCAGAGGAAGTTCGGGGGGAACGAGTTCGCGCCGAATGAATTCGCGGAAGAGTTCGACATCAGCCTTTGACTGCTCCTTGCATGATTCCCGCGACGAGCTGACGGCCGGCCGCGAGGAAGAGGATGAACAGGGGAACGGTCGCCAGCAGAACACCGGCGAGCACGATGGAGTAGTCGACGAAGTGGCTCGCCTGCAACAGGGAGAGCGCGACCGGCAGGGTGGGGTTGCCCTGGTCGAGCACGATGAACGGCCAGAAGAAGTTGGTCCAGGTCATGATGAAGGTGAAGAGGCCGAGCATCGCGGTCGCCGGCCGTGCGGCCGGCAGTGCGATGCTCCAGAAGGTGCGGATCATGCTCGCCCCGTCGACCCGTGCGGCCTCGATCAGTTCGTCGGGCAGCGCGGTCGAGATGTACTGGGTCATCCAGAACACGCCGAACGCCGTCACCAGGCCGGGAACGATGACCGCGCCGACCGTACCGGTCCAGCCGAGGTCGGACATTGCGATGAACAGGGGCACGACGGCGAGCTGGGTCGGCACCGCGGTCGTCGCGATCACGAAGACCAGCAGCACCCTGCTGCCCCGGAACCGCAGCTTGGCGAACGCGTATCCGGCGAGCGTTGAGAAGAACACGACGGACAGCGAGACCACGGTCGACACGATGATGCTGTTCCCGAGCGCCTTCCAGAAGTTGACGTTGGGGTCGTTGATGACGGTCAGTGCATTCGAGATGAAGTTGCCGCCGGGTATCCACGACAGGTTCTGGTCGTTGATGGTGCTCGAGTCGCCGCTGCCGATGAGGAATGACCAGTAGAGCGGGAGCAGCGAGGCGACCAGGATGACCGCGAGAAACCCGTAGACCAGCCCGCCCGGACGCTGCGCCACGACATTGCGCGTGCGCCGGCTCATCGCTCACCACCGCCGTTGTTCGAGATTCTTCGGGTGATCAAGAAGTTGGCGATCCCGATGATGATGATCACGACGAACAGCAACCAGGCGACGGCCGATGCGCGCCCGAAGTCGAGCTGCCCCCAGCCGAGGTTGTAGAGGTAGAGGGTCAGTGTGAGCCACTGATGATCGGCGCCACCGGTGCCGGTCGCGTCGAACAGGCGTGGCTCGTCGAAGATCTGCAGGCCGCCGATGGTCGCCGTGATGATCACGAAGATGAGCGTGGGCCGCAGCTGGGGGATCGTGATCGAGAAGAACCGTCTGATGGGCCCGGCCCCATCGATCGCCGCCGATTCGTAAAGGTCGCGCGGTATCGCCTGCATGCCCGCGAGAAGGATGAGGGCGTTGTAGCCGGTCCAGCGGAAGTTGACCATGGTGGCGATCGCGATCTGCGACGCCCAGGTGTTGGTGTGCCAGCCGATCGCCGGGATGCCGATGTGGCCGAGAAGGTTGTTGATGAGTCCGTAGCGGTCGGCGAACAGCTGACCGAAGATCAGGGCGACGGCGACCGGCATCACGATGTACGGCACGAGCACGCTCATTCGCCAGAACGTGCGACCGCGCAGGTTGTTGTCGAGCACGGCGGCGATGAGCAGAGCGAAGCAGATCTGCGGGACCGACGAGAGCAGGAAGATTCCGATGGTGTTGCGCAGCGCGATCCAGAACTGCTGCTGGCCTAGCACGAAGGCGAAGTTGCCGAACCCGACGAACGCGCCCTGGCCGCCGATGAGATCCCACTTATGCAGCGAGACCCAGGCGGTGTAGAGCAGGGGGAAGAGGCCGACGACCGCGAACAGGATGAAGAACGGGGAGATGTAGAGGTACGGCGAGATCTTGATGTCCCAGCGGCTGAGCGTGTGGCCGAATGCGATCCTGCGGGGGGACCGGGTCTTGTCCCTGATGGCCGATGTTGTCATGATGCTGGGTCCTTGGATGAGGGGGGACGAGCCCGGGCCGACTGCGCGGCCCGGGCTCGCCAGGGAATTGCTAGCCGAGAGCGTTGATTGCGGCGACCGTCTGCGTCCAGGACGCGTCGATCGTCTGGCTACCGGATTCCACTCGGGTCAGGCCATCCTGCACGGCCTGCATGATCGCGCCGTAGTGGATGCCCTTGAACGGCAGCGACGTGAAGGCCTTCGCGCGCTGCACGAAGATCTTCCCGGTCGGTGCGTTGTTGAAGAAGGCGTTCTTCGAGTCGAGCAGCGTGGACGACGTGTACGTCGCCACCTGGCTCGGGAAGTTGCCGGCCTGCTTGAACGCCGCGAGCTGCTGTGCCGGAGCGGTCAGCCAGTCGACGAACTCCTTCGCGGCAGCGGTGTTCTTGCCCTGGGTGGGAACGAGGAGGTAGGAACCGCCCCAGTTGCCGCCGCCGTTCGGGAAGACGTCAGCGACGTTCCAGTCGGTGACCTTCGGGCTGTCCTGCTGGATCGAGCCGAGCATCCACGGCGGGCACAGCATGGTGGCGAACGCGCCGTTCGCCATGCCGGTCGCCCAGTCGGTGCTCCACTCCTGCAGGTGCGCCGAGTCGCTCGCGCTCGCCTTGAGCACCGACTCGAACGCTGCCTTCACGTCGGGGTTGGTGGTCGCGATGACCGTGCCGTCGCTCTTCTCGAAGAAGTTCTTGTACTGGTTGGCGAGACCCTGGAAGGTCGCTCCCGCCGAATCGAACCACGCGGCTCCGGTGCCGGCCGCCTCGAACTGCTTGCCCACGTTGTAGTAGGTGTCCCAGTTTCCGGTGAGCAGTTTGGCGACAGCGGCCGGGTCGGTCGGCAGACCGGCCTTGGCGAACAGGTCGGAGCGATAGCAGATGGCCTCGGGACCGATGTCGGTGCCGAGTCCGATCTCCTTGCCGTTGACCGTGCCGCCCGCCGTCTTGAACGCCGAGTAACGGCCCTTGTTGTCTGCGGATGCCAGGTTCTCGAACTTGGTCGGGTACTGCTTGACCTTCGGCATCCAGTCGCCGTCGACCGCCTCGATGTCGCCGAGGCCGGAGCCGGCGGCGAGCTTCGTGAACAGGTTCGTCTGCGCGGCGTCCGAGGTTGCGGCGATCTTCTGAACGACCGTCACGTTCGGGTGCAGCGTGTGGTACTTCGCGAGAAGGTCCTTG